>CAZZDR010000112.1:0-10892 GCA_964652535.1 uncultured Hymenobacter sp.
TACAGCCCGGTGGTATGCCAAAGCACGGCCCTCAACCAGCGCGTGCGCTACCTGTGCGATAGCCTGGCGCGCCGCTGGGCCGCTACCCCTTAGTTTCCCCTTTTCTGTAGTTAAGTTATGGCTATGCTGGCATTACTGGTCGAAGATGAGCCCCTGGCTGCCCGCCGCCTCACTGCGCTGCTGCACAAGCACGTGGCGCCGCTCACGGTGCTGGGCCCCGCCGAGTCGGTGGCGCAAGCTGTGGCGCTGCTGCAAGCTGGCCCCGCGCCCGACGTGCTCTTCCTGGATATTCACTTGGCCGACGGCCTCAGCTTCGAGCTGTTTGAGCAGGTGCGCGTGATGTGCCCCGTCATCTTCACCACCGCCTACGACCAATATGCGCTGCGCGCCTTCAAGGTAAACAGCGTGGATTACCTGCTCAAGCCTATTGATGAGGAAGAATTGGTGGCGGCGCTGGCCAAATTGCGGCAGCAACTTGGGCATTCGGCTACCGAAACGCCCAATTTTGGTACAAAAAGTTCGGTTTCCAGTACAAACCCACCCGTTGTGCCTGGTTTGGATGCGGCGACGCTCGCCGCGCTGGTGCAGCAGCTGCGCCAGCCCGCGCCCGTGGCCAGCTACAAAGCGCAGTTTGTGGTGCGCGTGGGCGAGCACCTCAAGGTAGTGCCCGTCGAGCAGGTGGCGTACTTTTTCAGCCTCGAAAAAACGACCCTGCTGCAAAGTGCCGACGGCCGTAAGTACGTGGTAGACTATACCATGGAGCAGCTCGAAGGCCTGCTCGACCCGGCGCGGTTCTTCCGCCTCAACCGGGCCTTTCTGGCGCAGCAGGCTGCCATCCACGACATCATTCACTACACCAACTCGCGCCTGCAAACTATCCTGCGCCCCGCCCCGCCCGAAAGCGAAGGCCCCGTGCTGGTGAGCCGCGAAAAGGTAAGCGTCTTCAAAAGTTGGCTCGACAGGTAGGGGTAGGGCGTAGGGTAAGGTTGCACTTGCCAGTCGCCCTACCCCTCCAGCCAGCTCTTCATGGCGCTGGCTTTCTCTTTGCTCACCAGCACTTCTTCGCCACCGGCGGGGGTAGGGCTAAGCTCGACCAGCAGCTTGCCGCCAAAGTGGGGCACCAACCGGCGCACGGCCGGCAGCTGAGCCAGCACCTGGCGGTTGAGCCGAAAGAACTGGCTGGGGTCGAGCAGGCTTTCGAGCTGCTCCAGGGTATACTCGACCACGAAGCGGCGGCCGTCGTGGGTGGCCAGCGTCACGGTTTCGTGGCGGCTCTGAAACCAGGCGGCTTCGGCGGTGGGCAGCGGCAGCAGGGTTTCGCCCTGGCGCACCAGAAAGCGCGTTTTGTGCGGGCGCTGGGGCCGCGGCAGCGCATCGAGCAGGCGCTCGATAGGAAAATTATGCGCTAGGAGTGGAGGGGTAGGCGCTATAGGTTGCGCAGTAGCAGGGTCAACTGCTAGCTCCTGGCTTCTGGCCTTTACTTTTAAAAGCGCGTGTTGCAGCTCGCTTATTTTGAGCGGTTTTAGCAAGTAGTCGATGCCATTGGCCCGGAAGGCTTGCAGCGCGTACTGGTCGTAGGCGGTGGTGAAGATGACGGGGCTGCGCACCAGTGTTTGGGCAAACACGTCGAGGCTCAGGCCATCGGCCAGCTGAATGTCGCTGAGAATGAGGTCGGGCGCCGGGTAGGCGTCGAGCCAGGCCAGCGCCCCGGCCACGGTATCGAGCACGGCCAGCACTTGCGCGCCCGGCGCAGCCTGGGCTAGCAGCCGCTGCAAGCGCTCGGCGGCTGGGTACTCGTCTTCTAAAATTAGAATAGTCAAGGGGGGTAGGGCGATTAAGTAGTAGCCGCAGATTCCTCGCCTTCTGCTAGCGCCTGAAGTAGCCGCTGCTGCCATTGGGCCAGCGCTACGTCAGGCAGCGGCTCCTGCTGCGAGTAATACCAAGCTCCGCCATAAGCCATGGCGAAATACTGGGCCGTGCGCTGAAATGGCACCTCAAAACCAAGGGGGAGCGTCGCATCGCTGCCAGTAGCCAGCACCAGCAAGCGCTTGCCCCGCAGCTGCCGGCCCAGCGGTTTGGCAGTGGTAACGAGGTGGGTAAGGCGGTCGAAAAAGGTTTTTAAGAGCCCGCTCATGGCGTACCAGTACACCGGCGTGGCCAGCACGATAGTCTGGTGCCGCAGCACGTGCTCTACAATGCTTGCGAAGGCATCGTCGGCTGGATAAGCGCCCGCGTAGTTGTAGGAATACAGCGGGGCGTCGAGCAAATTGACTACGACGCACGCCGTGGTGCCGAATACGGTTCGTACCAGCGCCGCCGTGTCGCCGGCCAGCCGGGCACTACTCACCAGCACAAGTGGAACAGCAGGCATAAGAAGTGAAATAGCGCCGATTTCACCAAGCCCCTAGGGCTCTGACAACAACGGCAGTACGACCGTAAATGTACCCCCGGCCTGCGCCACCTGCACCGGCTGCCCGGCGCCGAGCAGCGCGTAGCGCTGGCGCACATTGGCCAGACCCGTGCCCGTGCCGGGGGCCAAGCCGGCCGAACGGGGCTGGTAGGTGTTTTCGATACGCAGCGCGGTGGCCTCGGCATCGGCCACCAGGCGCAGGTGCAGCGGCCGGGCCTGCGAGGCTTCGTTGTGCTTGAGGGCATTTTCGACCAGCAGCTGCACGCTGAGCGGCGCCACGCTCCGGGCCAGGGCAGGGGTAGGGATGTCGTAGCTCACCCGCACGTTTTCGCGGAAGCGGACTTTTTGCAGTGCCACGTAGGTGCGCACGAAGGCCAGCTCCTCGGCCAGCGGCACGGTGGGGCGCTCGCGGCTGAGGAGCACGTAGCGGTACACATCGGCGAGACCCTCCAGGTAGTGCTGGGCGTCGTCGTTGGCCGGCTCGATGAGGGCGGCCAGGGTATTGAGGGAGTTGAATAAAAAGTGCGGGTCGAGCTGCTGAGCCAGGGCGTCGAGCTGGGCCTGGGTTTGGGCCTGGGCGAGCTGGTCGGCGCGGTGCAGGCTGACCTTCCACTGCTCAAAAAAATGCTGGCTTTCGTAGCCCAGCAGCACCACAAATGTGGACACCAGGCTGAGGCTAATTTCGCGTGTCTCGGCGGCCAGGCCGAGGTGGTAGCCCAGCAGCGCGCTTAGCCCCAGCGATGCCGCTACCGTGTAGGCCAGCCCAGCCGCCGCCAGCCACCAGCGGCGGCGCGTTGTGCTGGCAGGGTGAGGCCAGCGGTGCAGCAGCCATTGCCACAAGTGCCGGTTGCCGAGCCACAGCGCACCCGTAAACAGCAGCGCCACGCCGTAGGCCCCTAGCCAAGGCCACCCAGGCGGCTGGCTATAGACCCCGCGCGGCACCAGCTCCAGCGCGGCCAGCACCGGAATACCCAGGAGCAGAAAGCGCCGGTCGTTCATGCAAGCGAAGGTCGGAGTAAAAAGCTAGCCCTTAGTGCGCGGCCAGCAGCGGCCGGCCCGCCAGCGCCTGCGCCAGCAGCCCGGCCACCGCTGCCGCATACAGCGCCCCGCCCAGCCCCGTGAGCCCCGCTGCCCGGCGCGGCGCCCAGCGGCTGAGGGCCCAGCCCAGCAGCGGCAGCGCTTGCAGGGCATGCATGCCCAAGAAGTGCGCAATGCGTACATCGCCGGCCACCGTGCTCCAGCCCAGGCCAGGTAAGCCGGGGCCGCCGTCGGGCGCGCCCACCGTATGCTGCTGGTTATGAATCATAAACCCGCCCAGCACCGAGCCCACCAAAAACACCAGCAGCCCCAGCCGCAGGCCCCACACGTAGCCCGCCGCCCCGTGCGGCCGGTAGCGCCAGGCCAGGTACAGGGCCCAGGCAGTCATCACGGTATTGATCAGAATGAAAATGCCCATCAGGCCGAATAACAGCCCGTTGAGCGGGCTGCTCACGTTATAGTGCGAGGTCACGCCCCGCGCTGCCTGAATGAAAATGACGGTCTGCTCGACCACCATGCTCAGGGCCACGCCCATGCTGAGGCGGCGCACCGCCCGCTGCGCCGGGGCCGGCAGGCTAGCCAGCAGCCAGCCCAGCGTCCAGGCATACGCCACAATGGAGAGCGAAAACTTGAGCGGCTTCACCCACACCAGCGCCCCGGTTACGTGGCGCTGGTCGAGGGGCAGCAGCACTAGGGCTAGCGCGGCCAGCCCCACATTCAGCCAGCCCGTCCACGACAAGGCGGAGTTGGCGCGGTGCAGCCGGCGCAGGGCGGCGGCCACGGCCGTTTGGAGCGAGGCCACCGGGGTAGGGGCAACGAAGGACGCAGCGGGGGTAGGGGTAGCTAGTTGTAGCGCTTTCATTGTTCAAGCTATTGATTAGGAAAGAATTATATCTTTAGCAAAAAACTGGCGTACGCCGAAATACACCAGCAGCCCTACCGGCCCAAATAAAAACGTGAGTACCAGCGCGGGCACCAGCGCCGCATGTGGCACGCCGCGCCGCTGGGCGTCGCGCACTTCCCAAGCCCCCACAAATAGGTCGAAGCACAGGTAGTGCACCCAGCCCGCCAGCAGCGCCCACGGGTCTTGGAAGAGTGCCGCCACCGCCGCCAAGGAGCCAAAGCCGCCCTCGGCGCCGTGCCCGCCCAGGTAGTGCGTGGTGATGAGCGCCGCGTAGGCTACCGCCAGCGCCAGCGACCATGTACCGCTGAGCACCAGCATGTTGGTAACGCGCCAGCGCGGGGCCAGCACCAGCAGCGCCCAACCCAGCAGGGCAAGCGGGTTGGCCAGGGTAAAGAGAAAGTCGGGGGTGAGCATGGGGGTAGGGGGGTAGCAACTGCGTCAAAACTACGGGCTCCCTACCCCCCTCGCCCGCCCAAAGAATGTGAAACCGCCGGCCCGCGCGGCCAACCCGCCAAAAGCCGGGGGTGAAGCAACCTATTGGTGCCTGCGCGGGCTCTATCTTGCCGTACCTTTTTCCCGCTCAAGCTCTTACTGCTTATGCTGCCGCTCCTAGCCACCCTTGTGCTGCACACTGCCCTGCCCTCCTCGGTCGCGCCCCCCGTTACACGCTTTAGTGGGCACCTCGACCACGCGCCGGCCGGCGACACGGTGCGCCTGTTTGTGGGCGAGCGCCGCGCAAAAGCCGCGCTTAGCCCCAGCGGCGACTTCCAGTTTGAGTTCAAGGACCTGGTGGCGACTACCCCGGTGCACTTCACCTACGCCGGGCAGAGCACGCGCCTCTACCTTATGCCCGGCGACCAGCTGCGGCTGACGCTCGATTTCAAGGACTTCGATAAGAGCCTAGTGTACAGTGGCCGGGGCTCCGACGTGAACAACTACCTGGCCCAGGCGCAGTGGCAGTTTGAGTACAGCCCGCCCGGCGATGAGCCCCGGCCGACGGACCAGCTGAAGGCCAAGCCCAACACTACCCCCGCCGAAATGCGCCGCTACGCCGACGCCTTCCGGCAGCGGCAGCGGGCCTACCTGGCCACCTACACCAAAGCGCACCCCCTGCCGGCTGCCGCCCAGCGCGATGCCGAATTTGCCATCGACCTGGCCTGGGGGACGCAGCTCTTGCAGTACATCGGCCACCGCCGCGCCCAAAACACGTCGGAGTCGGGCCCCAACCAACCCATCGACCCAGCTTACTTCAATTTTCTGCCGCAGCTACCGCTGCGCGAGCTGGGCCAGCACATGCGGGGCCTGGATGAAAACACGGCCGTGGCGCAGTTCCTCTACGCCTACCAAGACCGCCTGGCGCCCACGGGCAAGCTCAGCACCGACCCCGCCGAGGGCCCGCGCCTCTACCAACAAGCCACGCAAGAGCTGGGCGAGGGCAAAACCCTCAACATGGCCATGCAAATGCTGATAGGCTGGAAAATGGATACCGACCTGGAAGGCGCGCAGGCCTTTTACCGCACGTTCAGGCTGCACAACCGCGACTCGACCCTGGCCCGCGACCTGCGCCTGAGGATGGCCAAGCAGGGAAACCTGAGCCCAGGTAAGGCCGCCCCGGCCTTCACGCTGCTCGATAATACGGGCAAAACAGTGTCGCTCAGCGATTTCAAGGGTAAGGTGGTGTACCTCGATTTTTGGGGCACGTGGTGCGCGCCCTGCATGAAGGAAATGACCGAATCGGCCCCCGCCCTGAAAAAGCAGTTTGAAGGCCGGCCGGTGGTATTTCTGTACGTGTCGATGGGCGACCCCGAAGACCGTTGGAAACAAACGCTTGTCAATAAGCACTTTACCAGCCCCAACAGCGTGCACCTGCGCGAGCCCCGCGAATCGCGCCAGGTAGCCACCGACTACCAGGTGAACGTGTGGCCCACCTACTGGCTCATCGGCCGCGACGGCCACATCCTCGATACCCGCGCCCCGCGCCCCTCCGACGGCGCCAAAACCGTGGCCGCCATCGAGCAGGCGCTGAACTAGCCGCCGCCGGCCAAGGGCAGGTACGCCCAGTTACCTTTGTATAGCTGGGGCTATTGCCAGCGCTACTATTGCCATGGGTACTACCTTGAAATGCCGCGCCGCCAGGTGCCGAAAGCTGCTTTTAAGCGTATTGGTGGGGGTAGGGCTGCTCAGCGGTCCGCTGCTGGGGGCTGCCCAAGGGCGCCGGGCCCCCGCAGCGGTGCCTCGCAAAGCGCCGCCGCTGCGGGCGGCGGCCATTGGCAACGGGGTGGTGGTGAGTGGCCACCTCGATGCCGTGATGGAGCCCACCATCAGCCTCAGCTACGCGCCCGACTGGCGCGGCCGCCCAACCCAAACCGTGACGGCCAAGGTGAGCGCGGCCGGTGATTTTCGGCTGGCCCTACCCCCCCTGGCCGCGCCCACCGAGGCGCGCCTGGGCTACGGCAGTGAGTTTGCAACCCTATACCTGATGCCGGGCGACGAGTTGCGCCTGGCCTTCGACCCAGGCCGCCTCGACCAAACACTGGCCTTCGTGGGCAATACGCCCAGCGCCAATGCGAACAATTACCTGGCTCAAAGCTACCTGCAGGCCAGCCAAGACGACGAGGCCCGCCGCACACCCGATGCCCGCGCCGCTACCTTAAGCGCCGCCGAGTTGCGCCGCGCCGCCGATGCCTACCGCCAGCGGCGGCGGGCTGCGCTGGCCGCTTTTGCGGCGGCGCACCCGTTGCCGGCTGCTTTCCTGCGCCAGCAGCAGCAGGCCCTCGACTACGAGTGGGCCAGCTCGCTGCTCGGCTACTACGCGCGGCAGTCGGCCGAGCGCCGGCGCGATGGCTATGCCACGCTGCCCGTTGATTACTACAACTTTATGCGCGAATTGCAGCTCGACCGACGCGATTCATCCCTCACCCAAGGCGCGTTTCAGAGCGTGCTGATGACCTACGGCTTTAGCCAGTTTAACGACGCGGCCGGCAACCTGCCCACCGACCGCGACGCTGGCCGCCGCCTCTACCAGCAGGCCACCGACGTGCTCGGCGATGGCCGCGTGCGCGACGTGGCCGTGGGCCAGTACCTGCTGGGCAAAGTCGAGAGCGAGCACACCGACATCCGCCCGCTGCTGCCCGATTTTCAGGCGCACAACCACGACTCGACCATTGCCCGCGCCGTGCGCCAGGCCGTGCGCGCGCATCTAGCGCTGGCCACCGGCCAGCCCGCGCCCGACTTCACCCTGCCCGATGCCAGCGGCCGGCCCGTGGCCCTGAGCAGCCTGCGTGGCAAGGTGGTGTACCTCGACTTTTGGGCTACCTGGTGCGCGCCCTGCTTGGCCGAGATGCCCGCCAGCCAAGCGCTGCGCCAAAAATTTGCGGGCCGCGACGTGGTGTTTCTCTACGTGTCGCTCGATAGCCGGGCCGCCGACTGGCAGCGCTACCTGGCTACCCACCCAACTGCCGGCCCCAACGCCGTGCAGCTGCACGATGGCGCGGCTTTTGAAGGGGCAGCGGCCAAGGCCTTTGCGGTGCAGTCCATTCCGAGCTACTGGCTCATTGGGCGCGATGGCCGCATCGTGGCCAGCCGCCCGCCGCTGCCCTCGGCGGGCCCAGCCACCGAGGCACTTTTGGAGCAGGCCCTTAAACCTTAACCGCCCAGCGTAGTTAAGCACCTCTGTAGTACCCTAAGTTAACGGCCCAGCCGCGCGCTGCGTAGGGGTTTTGTGAAAGGATTGATTTGCTTGTTTACGTTTACTAATCAACTAGTTCGGGCCAGGGGCCGGGTGCGCTGGTGGCTTTTGGCGGTATTGCTGCTGGCCGGCGCGCGGCCGGCGCAAGCCGCGCCTGAGCTAGCACCGCGCGACACGGCCCGGCCGGCCCCGATGTTTGCCCGCCGCCGCCTGGTGGTGCAAATTGATTCGCGCTATTCCATCATCAACAGCAAGTTTTCTATCATCAACGGGGTGAAGCTCGGCCTGGAGTGGCGCGGTCGCGTGCGCACCGGAGCCGCGTTTTACTTTCTCAGTAGCCGCATCCCTACCCGCCTCGAACCGCCCGATAATGCTGCCGACGAGGCCGACGCTACCCTGCGCTTCTACAACGCGGCCCTCTACGGCGAGTATATTTTGCTCGAAAACCGCCGCTGGGAATTAGGTGCCAACTTGCAGGGCGGGATGGGCTCGGTACGCATCGAGTACACCAACGAGGACTACAACCGCGTGCGCTCGCCGCGCGACTTTATCGCGCTCATCGAGCCCTCAATGGCCGCCCAAATGCGGCTGTTTTCGTGGGCCAGCCTCGGCGCGGGCGCGGGTTGGCGGCAGCCGCTGTTTGTGCCCACCGTGGTGCGCCGCGAAATCAGCGGCCCCATTTTTTACCTGCGAGCCAAAGTCTTGATTGGGCCCCTGCTGCGCACGGCGCGCAATAAAGAGCCGTTTTTTTCGCAAAAAGAATTGCGTATTCATGGCCTTGACCGCACCACGCGGCAGCGGTTTGTGCGCTAGCCGCGGCCGCGTGGCCCTACCCCCTACTTGCCCGTCGAATAAGTGAAGCCTACCGTGAGGTTGGTGTTGAGCGAGCTGCGGTTTTCGACCGCGATGCTCTCGAAGGCGTAGGAGTAGGCCGCCGTGAGGGCCAGGTGCCGGCTCACATTGAAGTTGAGGCTGCTCGTGGCATTGAAGCGGTAGTCGTTCGTGAAATCTTGCAGCGAAGGCTGGTAGAAGCCCAGCGCCGTGAACACTACCGGCCCCTTGCTCAGGCGCAGTTTGAGGCGGGTAGAAGAGCGGGGCACTTGGCGCAGCCGACCGTCCAAAAACAACGTGTACTCATAGATGGCAAACTGGCTGACCGCAACCTCGTTGCGCAGCGTATCGAGGTATAGCTGGTAGCCTACCCCCCCGCCCACTACAAAGCGCCGCGCGATGGCGCGTAGGTTACTTTGCTCGCCCTCAGCCAGGGCGTAGTACTTGAGGCGCCCCACCTTGTAGGCTGGTGTGAACAAGCCCAGCAGCTCGCGCTCGCGCAGCAGCCCATCTTGCTGGCCGTAACTGAAATTGAGAGCTGCTGGCAGCTGCCAATGCTTGCCCAGCGCCAGGCTGCCTGTATGGCTGGTGGTGAGGTAGATACGCTCTACGGTGCCCGTGCTGTAAATACCCGTGAGCGCCGCCGTGTAGCGAATGCCGCGCCCATTCACGTTGTAGGTTTCGAACTCAGACGAGGGTAGGCCGCCCGCTGCGCTGGTGCTGGGGGCCACCACCGGCGCGGCCGTGGTATCGGCCGCCGCGCGCGTGCGGGTCGAGTCGGGGGCCGTTTGGCCAAAAGCGAAGGCCGGTAGCGCCAGACTGGTGGTGGTCAATAGGCGCACCTGCCAGCGCCGCTGCTGGTTAACAAAGCTTTGCAATCTATTCATCAACAGTACTTAAGATTGGCGGGGTGGAATCTCCACGCTCCGCAGGGTGGCCGCCCGGTCGAGCTTGCCCGAGGCCGTAGCCCGGAAGGCCGGCACGTAGTGCACGGCCTTGGGCACCTCGTACTTGCCCAGGCGCTCGGCCAGCAGGCCCAGCAGTTTGCGCTCGGCCGCGGGGGGTAGGGCCGCACCCTCCACGTAGGCCGTCACGGCCTGGCCGAGGCGCTCGTCGGGCTGGCCGGTTACGAAGGCCCGGCGCGACTGCCCCAGCTCGGCCAGGGCCACGTCGAGCACCAGCTCCACCTTCTCGGCCTGCACCTTCACGCCGCCCGAGTTTATTACAAAATCGACCCGGCCCAGCCAATCAAACGTATGCTTGTCAAGTAGTTCGATACGGTCGTTGGTGACGATGAGCTGGTCGTCGGTCACGTCGCCGCGCACCGTGAGGCAGCCGCGCTCGTCCTGGCCCAGGTGCAAGCCCGGTAGCACGCGGTAGTGCGCCGAAGCCTGGGGCCCGTTGAGGCGGCGCAGGGCCATGTGCGAGGCCGTTTCGGTCATGCCATACGTGAGGTACACCGGCACTTTCAGCTTTTGAATCTCGGCTAGTAGGCTAGGCTCCACACCCGCGCCGCCTACTAAAATGGCCCGCATCTTATTGAGCCGCTCCGCGCGGCCCGCCGCCAGCACTGCCCGCAGTTGCAGGGGCACGAAGGCCGCAAAGTCAAACGCGGCGTCGGCCGGCACAAAGTCAAACGGGTCGGCGTGCGGCTCCACAATAGTCAGGTGCATGCGCCGCTCCAGGCCGCGCACCAGCATCATCTTGCCGCCGATAAACTCGCAGTTCAAACACACCAGCGCCCGGTCGCCGGGCCCCAGGTCGAAGTAGTCGCCGGTGCGCGCCGCCGAGGCGGCCAGCTGCCGGCGCTTCAGCACAATGAGTTGCGGCTGGCCGGTGCTGCCCGAGGTGCGCAGCCCAAATTCCTGAGCACCCGTCAGCCACTGGCGTAGCAGCTCCAGTACCTTAGCCTCGTAGCCGTTGAGGGGGACGGGGGGGGTAGGGCTCTGCTGAATGCTGTCGTAGCTGAACTCGCGGCCGTTGAGCAGGAGCGAAGTAGGGAGGTTGGGGCTAGGCATGGG
>CAZZDR010000113.1:0-3077 GCA_964652535.1 uncultured Hymenobacter sp.
TTTCGATGGCAAACGACACGCTGTCGTGCAGGCCGTAGCGGCACCAGGTGCTGCCTACGCAGCTCTTCACGGTGCGCAGGCTCTTACCATAGGCGTGCCCGCTCTCAAAGCCTTCCGCTATCAGCTCCTCCCAAATGTTGGGTAGGTCACTCACATGCGCCCCAAACATATCGATGCGCTGGCCACCCGTAATCTTAGTGTATAGCTTGTACTTATCAGCAATGCGGCCGATGGCCATCAGTTGCTGCGGCGACACCTCGCCGCCCGCCATGCGCGGCATCACTGAGTAGCTGCCGCCTTTCTGGATGTTGGCCAGGTAGCGGTCGTTGGTGTCCTGAATAACGTTTTGCTTGACAATCAAGTCGTTCCATAATCCCGATAGGATACTGCCTACCGCCGGCTTGCAGGTTTCGCAGCCATCGCCGGCGCCGAAGTGGTCGAGCGCCGCACCGTAGGTACGAATGTTGTTGATTCTCAACAAGTCAAACAACTCCTGGCGCGAGTAGTCGAAGTGCTCGCAGAGCACATTTTTGATGTAGGCGCCCTGCGCCGTAAGCGTGCCGTTGATGAGGTCTTTCACCATGGGCACGCAGCCGCCGCAGCCGGTGCCGGCCTTGTTGCACTTCTTCATCGCATCTACGCTGGTGGCGCCCAGCTCAGTTACGGCATCGCAAATCATGCCCTTCGTGACGGCTTCGCACGAGCACACCAGCGCCTCATCGGGCAGGCTCATCACGCCCGCGCCTTCGCTGGCTTCGCCGCCGCGTGCCCCTAGGATAAGGTCTTCGGGATGAGGGGGTAGGGCGATTTTGTTGTTGACGGTTTGCAGCAGCATGTTGTAAGCTTCAGCATCGCCAATGAGCACGCCACCCAGCAAATACTTGCCGTCGGGGCTGATGTTGATGCGCTTGTACACGCCATTGTGCGCGTCCTCAAACACGATGCTGCGGCTATGTGGCTCCGCAATAAACGGGTCGCCGAAACTAGCTACGTCCACCCCAATCAGCTTGAGCTTGCTGCTCATGTCGTAGCCCGTGAAGGCGCGCGCACCTTGCTGCAACTGGCTGACTACCACCTCAGCCATATCGTAACCGGGGGCCACTAGGCCGTAAATCATCCCACTGTGCAGCGCGCATTCGCCGATGGCAAAAATGCGCGGGTCGCTGGTCTGCATGGTGTCGTTTACCACGATGCCGCCGCGCATACCTACTTCCAGCCCGGCTAGCTTGGCCAGCTCGTCGCGAGGCCGAATGCCGGCTGAAATCACCAGCATGTCTACTTCCAAAATGGAGCCGTCGCCGAAGTGGAGTGCGTCGATTTTACCATTGCCGCCTATGTGCGACGTGGCTTTGCTGAGGTGAATTTTCAACCCCAACGCCTCCAACTTACTTTGCAGCATGGCGCTGCCAGCCGTATCTATCTGCCTGGGCATCAGGCGCGGCGCAAACTCTACTACGTGCGCATCTTTCACGCCCAAGTCGAGCAGCGCTTTGGCAGCTTCGAGGCCTAGTAGGCCGCCGCCGAGCACGGCCCCGCTGCGAGCGGTGGCGGCATAGGCCTTGATTTCGTCGAGGTCCTCGATGGTGCGGTACACCATCACGCCCTTCTTCTCCACGCCCGGCACATCGGGCACGAAGGCCGACGAACCCGTGGCCAGCACCAGGTAATCGTAAGCTTGCACCAGGCCGCTGCGCGAATGCACGGTCTGATTAGCTCGGTTGATTTCCTGCACTGCATCGCCGAGGTGCAGCTGAATGCCATTGTCGTGGTACCACTGCGTGGGCGCCATAAGCAGGTCGTCGGCGGTTTTGCCACCGAAGTACTCGCTTAGGTGCACGCGGTCGTAGGCCACGCGGGGCTCTTCGCCGAAAACTACGAGGTTAAAAGCGGTCGATTTAGCGAGAAGCTTCTCGCAAAACTTGTAGCCGACCATGCCGTTGCCGATAACAACGACGGTAGGGTTTCCCTGCGGTGCCATGCTAACCAATGAAATATAGGTAGAAAATGAATTGGCAAAATCGAGGGGGTGGGAGGGGGGTAGGGGTAGGTTAGTAATCCTTCAAAAGAAAGCAGTTATTTCAAAATGCCTTATTTATGAAAGGTGTTATGAGGTCTTGTATGGCAAACTTATATAAAATGACCCTTAATTCAATAGGGGTCACACAAAAATTACGTTGAATTTCACAAAAATCCTATTAAAATTGAGGGTGTGCATAATCTGATTACGAGGATAGCCAACTGCGGTCCCTTTTAGTTTATAGAGGTGGGAGCTGGCAATTCAGGCTATCGTTCCCTTTCCTTTGCGCGCTCTGTTGCTTTGATCATGGCCCACTTGCCCATTATCCCCGAACTCTATGTCGTCGGCGCCGGCCCTGGTGACCCCGAACTGCTGACCCTAAAAGCCTACCGCATTCTGCAAACGGCCGACGTGGTGCTCTACGACAACCTCGCCAACCAAGAACTGCTCGCCCTAGCGCCCACGGCCTGTGAGTGCATCTACGTGGGCAAAAAACCCTACGGCGAGTACACGCCGCAGGAGGTTATCCACGAGCTCATCCGCGAAAAGGCGCTGGCCAAAGGCCGCGTGGTACGCCTCAAAGGCGGCGACCCATTCATCTTTGGGCGTGGCTTCGAGGAAATGCTGTTTGCGCGCAGCCACGGCATTGCGGCGCACTACGTGCCAGGTATTTCGAGTATGCAAGCAGTTGGCTTCGAGGATATTCCACTCACGCATCGCGTGGTGAGCGAAGGCATTTGGGTACTTACTGGCACCAAGAAAGACGGCACGCTATCGGCCGATTTGCGGCTGGCCATGCAGAGCAACTCCACGGTGGTTATCTACATGGGCATGAAAAAACTGCCCGCCATCGTGGCCACCTACGAGCAGGAAGGCCGTGGCAATACGCCCGCCGCCGTGGTCATGCATGCCTCGCTGCCGCAGCGCAAAGTAGTGGTGGGCCGCGTGCAAGACCTACCGAGGCTAGTAGCCGAAGCGGGCATCACCTACCCTGCCATCATTTTTATTGGTGAGGTGGTGGGGGTAGGGCACGCAATAGCGTAGCGCCGCACCAGTGGCC
>CAZZDR010000113.1:3177-10794 GCA_964652535.1 uncultured Hymenobacter sp.
TCGTAGCCCGCCTGGGCCATAAGCTGGCCGGCTAGCTCAGCGTGGTATTTTTTGAGAGCATTGCGCCACTGGTGGTAGGCGGGGCGCGTCATGGGGTAATCGCTGCGCGGAATGTGCCAGCGCCGGATGTGCTGGGCGCGGGCGGCGAGCTGCACGGCCTCGGGCGCATCGGGCGCCACGCGGGCTAGGCAGGCGCTCATGCGCTGGGCATACAGCAGCTCTTTGGCAACAGGTTGCCCAGTGTCATCAGTTTCGAGGTGGGGGTCTTCGCTATTAGCAGCGTCGAAGAGGCGGAAGGCTTCGGCCAGGCGGGTAGAGTTGAGAGACATAAGGGGGGTAGGGCAGCACGAGTGGCAGTGCAACATAAAGCATTTACCGGCCAGATTGCCTTGATTGAGTAGCTAAAGTGCCCGTTGCCGGTAGGGGTAGGCCCTCGCGCAGCAACGGCCGCAGCTTGGCCATCGGCACAAATACTCGCACCTCGCCCTGGGCGTAGGCCGCAATCTCGTAGGGCTGGTAGGTGAATACAGCGCCGCCAGCAGTCAAAAATACATTGTGCGTCACAGGCATTTGCTTTACAAACAGCTGCTTATCGAGCGGGTCGCTGGGCGCCAGGCCTACGAGCGGCCGCACGGCCTGGCCTAATAAAGCCGAAAGCTGAGCTTTGGCCGTGGGCCGGAAAATGTCGTCGTAGCGCAGGCGGCGGCCAGTGCGCAGGTCGTAGCTGGCCCCGGTGGTGCCGTAGTTGCCGTGAGCGCCGCCACTGTAGTTGTAGTGAAAGAAGCCCAGGCTCAACAGGTTGCCTTGTTGGTAAAGTACGTAAGTAGCCGTTTGATCTTCATAATTCATGCCGATGCCGTAGGCGCCAATGCCCGCCGTGTCGGCCGAGGCGGGGCGGCTGCCCACCGCGTCTTCACGGTAGTCCTTGAAAAACTGCTGCCGCTGCTGCTTGTAAAAATCTGCGAGCGGCAAGGGGGGTAGCCCGGCAACTGTGTCGCCACGCAAGTCGCGCAACATATTCGTAGTGAGCGTATCACCCATAGCGGCCGGTTTGCCCACCGGTACTAAGGCCTGCAAGCTGATGCGGCCCTTAGGCGACTTCGCTTCCTTGGGAAATGCGGCTGCTGAATCGGCAAAGTAGCGCACCACAAACGTGAGTGCGCCTCCGGCCGGCGGCACCAGTCGCAGCCACACGGGCCGGCCGGCCACGGTGCCGGCTAGGTTGCCGCGGCCAGTCTGGCGGCGTAGGCGCCAATAGGAAGTGCTGTTTTCGGAACGCCCCGCCTTTTCGGGGCTGGTATCAAACAGTACCACGCTGTCGGGCGCTACGCTCGGCTGGCCTTGTAAGGTATAAGGTTGGCCGTCAGCGTTGTAATAGCTGCCAAAGTGACCCGTAGCGCCGTCGAAGCTGCGTGGTGCGCTTACCAAGTGTAATGTGCTGCTATCGGCCTGGCCCGGCAGCAGGGTGCGGTATACCCCATAATATGTGCCGGGTGAGCTAGCTAGTGCTGCAACCTGAGGCGCGCTACCACTAGCAGGGGTAGAAGCTGGTTGAGAATTGCAGGCCGCTAGCCCAAGCAAACCAAGCAGGGCATACAAAGAATGATTCATACCGCAAAAGAAACTCGGAAAGCAATAGCGGTCGCTAAGCGCATAGGCCTTATTAAGTGGGTGGTCGCCATTCTTTGCGCTGTAAACCAATGTATTATGCTTATTAGTTTAAAAATTACGTCATGCATAATCCCTAACGTTGAGCTTTTCGTAAATCTGCTAAGATTTTTCTCCTTCACCTCCTTTTCCGTTTTATGAACCTCATCAAAGTAGGCAGTGATGCCAATGGCAAGCCGATAGAAATCAACTACGTAGACTATGGCCAGGGCAACCCCGTGGTGCTTATCCACGGCTGGCCGCTCGACCTTCAATCCTGGGAATTTCAATTGGCCGAGCTGCCGCTGCACGGCTTGCGCGTAGTAGCCTACGACCGCCGGGGTTTCGGCAAGTCATCTAAACCCTGGGATGGCTACAATTACGATACCTTCGCCGACGACCTAAAGGCCGTACTCGATGAGCTAAACCTGCAAAACGTAACTCTGGTAGGCTTCTCGATGGGCGGGGGCGAAGTAGCCCGCTACATGAGCAAGCACCAGGGGGCGCGCGTGAGCAAAGTAGTATTTATCAGTTCCGTAACGCCTTACTTGCTGAAAACAGAAGACAACCCCGACGGCGTCGATAAGTCAACCTTTGACGAAATGCTGGAAGGCATCGGCAAAGACCGCCCAAATTTCCTGACCACCTTCGGGAAAGGCTTCTACGGCGTGGGCGTGCTGAGCCACCCCGTAAGCCAGCCTACCCTCGACTGGAGCCAGAGCATTGCGCTGCAAGCCACGCCGCGTGCCACGACCGAGTGCGCAAAAGCGTTTAGCGCTACCGACTTCCGCCAAGACTTGAAAGGTATCAAAGTGCCCACGCTCTTTATTCACGGCGATGCCGACCAAACGGTGCCCCTCGACAACAGCGCCAAGCGCGCGGTAGAGCTGGTGCCCGGCGCGCAGCTTGTAGTGTACGCAGGTGAGCCCCACGGCCTCAACGTAACGGCTGCCGACCGCCTCAACCGCGATTTGCTGACGTTTGTCAGCGGCCAGCCAGTGTCGGAAGACTACTCGGAAGGCGAAACCTACCCGGCCGGCGCTGCCGAGGCTACTACCTACTAAGTAGCACAGCAGCTGACCACAAAAAAGCTCCTTACCAATCTGGTAAGGAGCTTTTTTGTATATAAAAAACAGGCTTAACCTAAGTACGCGTGCCAGTTCTGGTCGAGCGTGCCTGCCGAAAGCTTGAGGAATCCCGCGAGGGTAGGCTTTTTGGGCTGGGTGCGCAGCGGCATATTAGCCTCCGACGGCGTTCGCTGGCCCTTGGCGTGGTTGCAGCGCGAGCAGGCGGCCACGAGGTTGGTCCAGCCCGAGTCGCCGCCGCGCGAGCGGGGCAGCACGTGGTCGAGGGTCAGCGTTTTGGTCGAGCCACAGTACTGGCACTCGTACTGGTCGCGCTTAAAAATATTGTGGCGGCTAAGGGCAATACCCTTGTAGGGTACGCGCACGTAGCGCGCCAGCCGAATGATGCTGGGCTTGGGGTAGGCCTGCGAAATAGTGCGCAGCACGCCCTGCTCCGACTTGGCTACCATCTCGGCTTTATCCAGGAATAATAATACGAAAGCCTTCTGCACGCTGCATAAGGTGATGGCGGTGTAGTCGCCATTGAGTACAAGCACTTTCTGGTCCATATACGGTAGGCGAAAACTAGAGACTGCAAGCTACTAGATTTCCTGCATATGAACAAAAGCCCCCGGGAATGATTCCGCCGGGGGCTTACAGTTTGAGAGGGGGTAGGGCCTTACTCGATGGTGCTAAACAGGCGGCTCCAGCGCACCTTGTGCGTGGCATCGCCGAAGGGGTCGAGCGAAAGCCAGATAAGCACGGCCTTGCCCACGATATGGTCTTCGGGCACAAATCCCCAGAAGCGCGAGTCCTCCGAGTTGTGGCGGTTGTCGCCCATCATCCAGTAGTAGTTCTGCTGGATGGTGTAGCTCGTCAGGGGCTTGCCATCTTGCAAAATCATGCCGTCGGTGCCCCAGGTAATATTTTTATTGTGCTCGTACTGACTCACGATTTTGTAGTAAATCGCGGCGTTGGCGGGCGTCAGGGCAATGGTTTGGCCTTTCTTCGGGATGGGCAGCGGGCCGTAGCTGTCGAGCTGCCACTTGCGCTGCACAGCGCTCATGGCGTCCGAGCCGTGGAAGTCGGCCACGTCGGGGAAAAGCTGTACAGCGGGTGCCGTCACGTCCAGCGACTTTACGTAAGGCTGCTTTTTGAAGTAGTCGGCCACCGCGGCCGGGCAGCTGATGATGTAGCCCAGCTTACCCGTTTCGGGGTTGGTGCCGGCCGCCGGAATGCCGTCGGGCTGGTCGTAGTCCACCACGCCTTGGTCGTGCAGCGCCTGGCGCACCTCGTCGTTGGGCGTCTCCACTTCCATGAAATACGTGGTCTGAGGTGCGCCGGCGATAGCACCGGGCTTGCCATTCAGGAAAATCTGGCCCTGGCGAATCTCCAGCGTATCGCCCGCAACAGCAATGCAGCGCTTGATGTAGTTGGTGCGCAGGTCGGCCGGGTACTGGCTCTCGTGCGGCACGTGAAACACTACCACGTCATTGCGCTTAATCGAACTGAAGCCCGGAAAGCGGTACGTAGGCAGCTGAATGAGGTCGGAGTAGCTTTTGAAGCCAAAAACTGGCACCGTTTGGTGCGTAAGCGGCACCTGCAACGGCGTTTGGGGCGTGATAGGCCCGTAGTGCAGCTTGCTCACAAACAAGTAATCGCCCACCAGCAGCGAGTGCTCCATACTCGGCGACGGAATGACGTAGGCCTCAAACGTGGCCCAGCGGATGAGCGTAGCCGCGATAACCGCGAACAGCAGCGAATCAACCCACTCGCGGCTTTTGCTTTTGGGCGCTTGGGGCGAGGCAGTGGGGGCGGTTTTGCGAAGGAGCATGAAATGGGAAGGAAAGCAGTTGGCTCACCAAGAGAATATTTAGCAAATTAACAACGCCGCCTGTCATTGCGAGGAGGAACGACGAGGCAATCCTTCTATACCGTTTGCGCACCTCTAAAAGACGCGACTTAGCAGAGAAGGATTGTTTCGGCATTCAGCCTCGCAATGACAGGCGATTTCTGACTCTATAGCCCCAGCAGTTCCTTCATGCCAAATACGCCGTGGCGGCCGGGTAGCCACTCGGCCGCCAGCAGCGCGCCCAGCGCGAAGCCCTCGCGCGAGTGGGCCTCGTGGCGCAGCTCGATGGTATCGGCGCTCGATACGTAGCGCACCTCGTGGGTGCCCACCACCTCGCCGCGCCGCTCGCTGAGCACGGCTAGCTCGTGCGGCGCCTGGGCAGGCGCGTTGCGCCAGGTAGTCTTACCCGGAAAGTGGGCCAGGATGCCTTCGGCCGCCGTGAGGGCCGTGCCGCTGGGCTGGTCTACCTTATGCACGTGGTGAATCTCGGTCATTTGTACATCGTAGCCGGCCGCAAACTGGTTCATCTTGGCCGCGATGTACTCGTTGAAGTGAAAAAACAGGTTCACACCCACGCTGTAGTTGGACGCGTAGAAGAGCGCGCCGTTGGTTTCGGCTACCAGGGCCGTTGCCTCCTCGAAGTGGTGCAGCCAGCCCGTGGAGCCGCACACCACGGGTAGGCCCTGGCGCAGGCAGGTGGCCACGTTGCCATAGGCCGCCTCGGGGTGCGTAAACTCGATGGCCACGTCGACCTGTGCCGGCGTAAAGTCCTCGATGCGCTGGGTGGACGATTGGTGGTCCACAATGCCCACAATTTCGTGGCCCCGGCCGGTGGCCAGGCCGGCTATCGTCTGGCCCATTTTGCCGTAGCCGATGAGAAGAATTTTCATGCGTAAAAGGCAGTCAGTCACTAAATTATTTTACCCGCAGCGACACCGCCAGGCCGGTGCCCGGCAGTAGCTGTCCCGGCAGGGGTAGGAGGGTAGGCTGCAAGTTGAGCGAGAGATTGTCGCTCACATCGAAGTCGTAGAGGTGCGCATCCACCACCGCATCCAGGATTTGCAGCCCATAGCCCAGCGCGCTCAGCAAGATGGATAAGTCGCGGTAGCGCCGGTAAAACTCTAGGCCGCTCGCGATATTATTAGGGTTGTTGGTGGCGTATGAAACCAGCTGGGCCCGCACCTGGTCGTTGGGTATCTGGCCGGTGGCCGCGGTTAGCTGCTGCGCTACGGTGGCCGACGCCGTGGCCCGCAGGTTATTGGCAAACCGGTAGTAGGAGTAGTAGGTCTGCTGGTAGTACACCCAATAGCCTAGCCCGCCCACCATGCCGTACACAATGGGCAGCTTCCAATACTTGTGGTTGTAAATCTGCCCTACCCCCGGCACCAGGGCCAAGATTCCCGCCTTTTCGGGCCGCGTGAGGCGCATGCCAAACAGCTGCTCGGTACGCTTGGCCGAGTCGGCGGCGGCCTGGGCACGCTTCTCCGTCTTGCTGGCTTTGCGCACGGTAGCCGTGTCGGGCCGCACCATGGTGGGCGCGTTCAGGCCGGTGCCGGTGCCCAACGGGTTCGGAACGGTTGACGTTTGTGCCTGGCCCGCGTGCGCGCCAGCTAGCAGTAGCCACAGGCTCAGCAGCCAGCCTAGGCGGCAGTGGGGGGGTAGCACAGGCAGAAGGTTTTTCATAAGCAAGCCGCTAACGCCAGCCGGCGCCAAGTAGTGCGGTACCTATGCAGGTTGCAGGATGTGCAGGATGCGTTGCATGTCCTCCACCGAATCGAAGGAGATCTTGATTTCGCCGCGGCCCTGCGCGCCCGGCCGCAGCTGCACCTTCGAGCCAAAGTGGTCGGTGAGCTGGCGCTCGGTGCGGCGCAGCTCGGCCACCGGCACTACAGGTGTAGGCACGGGCTGGGGCGAAGTGCTACCCCCCACTGCCCGGCCAAAGCCCGTGCGCACGATTTCCTCCACGCGGCGTACCGACAGGTCTTCGGCCACGATGCGCTTGTACAAATCCACCTGCTGCTGCGGGTCCTCGATGTTGATGAGGGCGCGGGCGTGGCCCATGCCAATGACCGAGTCGCGCAGGCCAATCTGGATGCTGGGCGGCAGCTTGAGCAGGCGCAGGTAGTTGGTCACGGTCGAGCGGTTTTTGCCCACCCGCTCGCCCAGGTCTTCCTGGCGCAGCTGGCACTCGGAGAGCAGGCGCTGGTAGCTGAGCGCGATTTCAATCGCGTTCAGGTTTTCGCGCTGGATGTTCTCAATCAGCGCCATTTCCAGCATCTGCTGGTCGTCGGCCTTGCGGATGTAGGCCGGAATCGTGTCCAGGCCAGCCAGCTTACTGGCTTGCAGGCGCCGCTCGCCCGAGATGAGCTGGTACGAGTTGGTGCCCAGCTGGCGCACCGTCACGGGCTGAATGATGCCCTGAATCTTGATGCTGTCGGCCAGCTCGGCCAGCGCCTCCTGGTCGAAGTGCGAGCGCGGCTGAAACGGATTCGCCTCAATCTGGCCCACCGGAATCTGGCCCACCGAGTTGATGGGATTGGGCACGAGGCGCTGCTCGCGCTCGCCTTTATTCTCGTAGCTTCCCTCAATCAGCGCGTTGAGACCCCGGCCCAGGCCCCCGATCTTGCGCTTGGCGGCGCCCGCCACGCTGGGGTTGGCGTTGAGCGCAGCCTGAATTTTATCGTTGTTCTTCTCTAATGACATACTAGCATCGGCGCGGCCCAAAAGGCAAGCGGCAGCCGAATGTCAAAATTACGCCGTGGCAAGCGAAGGGCAAGCCCTACCCCCCTCAATACGACCAATGCCCGCGGTCGGCGGAGAAATGCAGGCAGGTCCGAATCATTTCGGGCGTCAGTTCCGGAAAGTCGAGCAACAGCGCTTCCTCCGTCGTGCCGCTGTTGAGCCAATCTAGCACGTCGGCCACGCTGATGCGGGTACCCGTGAGGTACGGCCGCCCCGAGCGCACCGTCGGGTCGCTGCTAATGAGGGGGTAGCGAGGTAGGGGCGGCATGAAGGAAAAACTTATTGCTAGAACTAGTGAATTGGAAAAGAACG
>CAZZDR010000114.1:0-2126 GCA_964652535.1 uncultured Hymenobacter sp.
GCTAGCAAGCCAATACGCTGCTGAAACGCCGTGGGCTCAGTAGCCGTGGTATTGGTGGGCATAAAACCCCGCATGCCGCCCGACAGCTCCAGAAAAATGTTGGCCTGCAACGGGGCCGCTTTGTCGGTAGCCGTCGGGGCCGGCTTCGCTTTGGTAGCTGGGGTAGCAGCCGTTTGGGTACTATCATCGACCTCCCCGCAACTACTGAGCAGGATGCCGCTAAAAATAAGGGTCAAAAAAGCCGCCGTGAAGGGGGTGCGCATACGCCGAAAGGATAAAGCCGGCCACTGATGTGGCAGTTACAAACGCAAGTAACGGCTTTTGGCGCGATGGAGATATGCACATCCCTTCGGCTACACAAATCGGCGAGAAGTAGAGGGCTCTCCCTACCCCAGCAGCTCTTCTATATCCTCCCGGGTCAGCGACTTTATCACGGCTTCGTCGGTCGTTATCAAGTCGCTGACTAGCTTGAGCTTGCGCTTTTGCAGGGCTAAGATTTTCTCCTCTACCGTGCCTTGGCTGATGAACTTATACACGAATACTGGCCGCTGCTGGCCAATGCGGTGCGCGCGGTCGATGGCCTGAGCTTCCACGGCCGGATTCCACCACGGGTCGAGGATGAAGACATAATCGGCGGCCGTTAGGTTGAGCCCTACCCCCCCCGCCTTGAGGCTAATGAGGAAGATTTGCAAATCGGGGTCTTCCTGAAAGCGGGCCACTTCGGCCTGACGGTCGCGGGTGTGGCCGTCGAGGTAGGCATAGGCGAGCTGGCGCTCGTCGAGGCCAGCGCGCACTAGGTTCAGGTGCTGCACAAATTGACTGAAGACCAATACCTTATGTCCTTCAGAAACGACACTGCGAATCATGCGTAGTATCTCGCGCATCTTGCCCGACTCGCCCGCGTAGTTTTCGTCGGCGAGGCGCGGGTGGTTGGCAATTTGGCGCAGGCGCGTGAGGCCCTGCAACAGCATAAGTTGGGTGCCGCCGGCAGGGGTAGGGGCGTGCCCATCCAGCGTTTCCAAAATCTTATTGCGGTAAAAGCTCTTGGTTTCTTCGTAGAACTGCTGCTGCTCGTCGGTAAGGGGGCAGTAGCTGAGGTGCTCGGTTTTGGCAGGTAGCTCGCTGGCTACCTGGGCTTTATGCCGGCGCAGCACAAATGGCTTAATGAGCGCGTGTAGCTTCTTGGTCCGGCTTTCGTCTTGGTTCTTCTCGATGGGCTTGACGAACTCCTTCCGAAAAAACGCCTGCGTGCCCAGCAAGCCAGGGTTGATAAACGTCATCTGCGACCACAAATCCATGGTCGAGTTTTCAACCGGTGTGCCCGTAAGGATGAGCCGGTGCCGCGCCCGCAACTGCCGCACAGCCTGCGCCGTGGTCGAAGATGGGTTTTTAATGGCCTGCGACTCGTCCAGAATCACGTAGTCGAACTGGTAGCTGGCCAGCAGCTCCGTATCGAGGCGCACGATACCGTAGCTAGTCAGCACAATGTCATAATCAGCAAATTGAGCCACGTTTTTGTCGCGGTAGGTGCCGGTGTAGGCCAGCAGCCGCAGGCTGGGCGTGAACTTGCGCGCCTCATTGATCCAGTTGTGAACCAGTGAAGTAGGTAGCACCAGCAGCGACGCTGCGCCGTGGGTGGCGCCGCTTTCTTGGCGCTCCATTAGCATCACCAGCGTTTGCACGCTCTTGCCCAGGCCCATATCGTCGGCCAGGCAGCCGCCAAGGTGGTAGTCTTGCACAAAGCGTAGCCAGTTGTAGCCTGCCTGCTGGTAGGGCCGCAGCGTGCCCCGAAAGCCGGCAGGTAGGGGCCGGTCTTCTACGGCCGCAAAGTCGCGCAGCTTTTCGAGCCGGCGCGTAAGCGTGACGGTCGCCAGGTTATCCGCCTCTAAGTCAGTAACCAGCGACAAGTGATGCCGGCGCAGAGACAACGGTTGACCTTCATTTTCTTCGGCGAAAGCGAATAGCTCTAGGTAGTCCGTAAACCACTCGTCGGGAATGAACGCGACTTGGCCGTTGGGTAGCCGATACTCGCGGCGGCGCTGCAAAATATAGGGCCGCAGTCGAATAAAAGGCACCGCAAATTCGCCAAACCACACCGTGCCGCGCACGTCGAACCAGTCGCCGCG
>CAZZDR010000114.1:2226-7493 GCA_964652535.1 uncultured Hymenobacter sp.
GGCGGACCGGGCGGCACGTCCGAAAACGTGAGCTGCGGCCGGGCCAGGTAGCGTTCGGTACGGATGTCGAAGCCGCGTGCGTGCACGTCGAACGACTCCATGAGCGGAGCTACAAACTTCTGAAAATAGCTCTTCTCCACGGCGCGGGGCACCACCACAAACTTCTTATTCAAGAAAGGCTGCAGCTTGCGGCCGTCCACATCGTGGCGGAAGCAGTAGAGGACGTTGTCAATCAGGAGCCACGCCGGTTGCTGGCACACCAGCACGGCGTTTTTAAACTGAAAATCAAGCTTCTGGCTCTGATATTGAATGGTTGGGAAATAGTGCGTGCTTTCCTCGTTGCGCCGGAAGTGAAACAGCACGGAGGCAGGTACCGGCGCCAGCTGTAGCTCGCGCCAAGTGGGCTCACCGTCGCGGCCCATGATGAACACGTGTTTGCCTTGCAAGCCCGCCAGCAGCCGGCCCAGGCGCTGCTGCACGTAGCGTGCAATGGCTTCCTGCATGGGCTTGTCGCCCTTTTCTGCATTATAAATCTTAAGGAAGAACTCGGCCGGCGTGATTTTACGGGGCCAGAATTCCTTGATTACTGCATCTTGTTGCAGCTGGTCGCAGAGGGCAATAAGCTCGTAGTCGTCGCGTTCTAGCCCAGCGGCAAACTCAGGTGCGTTTTTGGCCGATACCGTTTGGTGCTGTAGCGTGAGCTGGCCGCGGGGCCCGAGTTGCACCACGTGCGCCGTAAATAGGTGGCCGAGGTACTCGTGGGCAAACAGCGAGTATACGAGTTGAAAAGGTAGCGCAGTAGAAACATTCATAGCCGAGCACGATAGCGTGCAAGTTAGTCCCGAATGCTGCTAGTTGCTATCAGTTCAGCTTAACCAACGCAGGGTTGCGCGATTAACTGACTGAGATGGCGCCGATTTATAAATTTTCGCGGATGAGCATTCGCCCTGCATTCAGGGCTGGGCGAATAGATACGGCTAAGGTGATAGAAATGATGGCTAGTGAGATAAAAAAGATATCCGTGGCTTGCATTTTGACCGGATAGTAATCGACCACACTCGTGGCCATACCCATACTCACCACGTGGAAAGTCTCTTGTATCCAGCAAATTCCCACCCCCAACACCAGGCCTACCACGGCCCCAACTAACGCCACAATGGCCCCCACGAGCAAAAAGGTGCGTCGTACTAACTGCTCGGTAGCGCCTATTGCCTGAAGCACCGCAATGTCTTTGCGCTTGTCGATAACCAGCATCGAGAGCGAAAAAAAGATGTTGAGCGAAGCAATAAGTAGGATAAAAGCGAAGGTGATGAACACAAACAGCTTTTCAATCTTAATGGCCTTGAGCAGGCTCACGTGCTGCTCGTCGGAGTCCAGCACAGTGAAACTCTCGCCTAGGCGCTCGCGCAGGTCATTCTTCACTCGCTCAAGCTGGAAGCTGGCGCCGACGCGCACGTAGAGCGCGGTGCGGCGCGTGCCGTAGCCCAGCAGCTGCTTGGCAAAACTCAGGGGCACAAATAGGTAGCTGTCGTCGAGGTGCTGCTCAATCTGGAAGACGCCTCCGGCTAGGATGGTTTCTTCATTAAAGGCCTTTTCGGGATTGATATTCAGGGTTTTGCGCCCTGGCTCCTGGCGTGGGTAGAGCAGGCGCAGGGGTGCCAAGCGATTGTCGAGGGTGATGCCCAGCTCGTTTTGCACTCCTTCGCCCACCAGCGCGTACTCAAGCTGGCCGCGGCGCAGGCGGTGGTCACCAGCCTTCAGGTTGGAATCGATAGGAATCTGGCCAAAGTAATTTTCTGACAAGCCGCGCATCTTCACCACCATCTGGCGGTCGTGGTATTGCAGCAGCGCATTGTCCTCGATTACCTCCGTGAGCAGCGCCACGCCGGGCGTGTTCTGGATATTGGTGAGTAGCAGCGTGTCGATGGGAAACGACTTGCCCTCGCGCGCCGCAATTACCAGGCTGGGGTCCGACTTGCCGTAGAGCGAGCGTACTAGGTCTTCGAGCCCATTAAACACCGACAGCACAATGATGAGCGCCGCCGTGCCTACTGCCACGCCCACCATCGAAATGTTGGAGATGATGGTAATGATGTTGCGCTTTTTCTTAGATA
Source organism: uncultured Hymenobacter sp. (assembly GCA_964652535.1). Lineage (GTDB taxonomy): Bacteria > Bacteroidota > Bacteroidia > Cytophagales > Hymenobacteraceae > Hymenobacter. Next base: position 4,341 of record CAZZDR010000114.1, read on the forward strand.
GAAAGTAGCGCCGGGCAATAAGTAGAGGTACGTTCACAAGACCGCAGATTTAATTGATTTTAACGGATAGAATAGGTTGTCTGTGGTTCCGCTCGTGCTGCGGCAGGCTGTAAAAATTGGTAAACCCCGGAGGCTGGAACCACAAAAAATCCGTTCTACCCGTTAAAATCAATTAACTCTGCGGTCTCTATTTCCAGGCCTTCACTATCAGGCCAGTGCCTGAATCGTGGGTGGTGCGGGCATCGAGCCAATTGAGCAGCAGACACCACGGAAAAACTACGGCGTAATAGAGGGGTAGGAAAACAAACCACAGGCGCGATTTGCCCAGCATCAGAATAGGGTACTTCATGCTGAAGCGCCACGAAATCTGGCCGGGCTCGCCGTAGCTGTAGCGCGCCTCGATACGCTCGAAGCCCGCCGTGCGCAGCTTCTGCTGAATCTCGTGGATGTTGTAGCCGTCGCGCACGTGCTCCTCAATAAAGCTCGTCTCCGAGTCGGCGTGCACGTCGGAACCACCCTGGTCGGAGGGGGTAGAGATGAGCAGCATGCCGCCATCCTTGAGCGAGGCGTGGATGTTGCGAAACACCTCGACATCCTCCAGAATGTGCTCCATCACATCCACGGCCAGGGCCAGGTCAAACGAGTTGGGCTCTTGGTACAGCACCAAGTCTTGCACCGCAAACTGCACCTGCGGCCGCCCAATGGCCCGAAAAAAGTTGTTGGAGTCGGCCACCTGCTCCTCCTTCACGTCTACGGCCAAGATGCGCCACAGGCTGCTCAGGCCGCTAAGCCAGTAGCTGTACTGGCCGTAGCCCGCGCCGGCGTCGAGGATGTCGAGCGGCTCGCGGGTGCGGCCTTTGGCCCACTGGCGCAGCTCGCGGTGCACGTGCCAGGTGCGCAGCAGCAGTAGGTCGAGCAGGTTATAAAACAAGCGTCGCAGCCACGGCGAACGGTTGAAGACGTTGCCCAGGCTGCGCTTAATCGGGTCGTAATACAAAGGAGAGTTGTAATTATGAGTTATGAATCATGAGTTGCCAATAGGCAAGTCTATTCCTCATTCTTAGGATTGAACAGGCGCGGGCGAGGCGTAGTAGGCTCGTCGTTATCGTCTGCTTCGGGCTCGGCGGCCGGAATGTCGAGCTTGCTCAGTACCGAATCCATGTGGGCGGCGTAGGCCGCACTGTCATCGTGAAAAAACGTGAGCTCCGGCACCACGCGCACCTGGCTGCGAATGCGCTTGCCTAAGGCAAAGCGAATTTCCTTGGTGTGTTCCTTAATGGCGTCGAGGCGCTCGGGGGCGTCGTTGCCAATGAGTAGGCTGAGGTAAATGCGGGCCACCCCGAGGTCGGGCGTCACCTTCACTGTGCTGATGCTGGGCACCAGCCCGCCACCAAACAGGTGCGGCAAGTCGCGCTGAAGCACCTGGGCGAGTTCCTGCTGCAGCAGGCTAGCCATTTTTTGCTGTCGTTTGCTTTCCATAATAGATAGCAAAGGTAGTTTTTGGTAATCGGTTTTTGGTTTTTAGTTGGGGTTCGGCAGTTTTTATAGGCCGCCGCCGACCTTTGCAGGCCGCGGGCCCAGGCCAAAATTCAACCACTACTTCCCAAAACAACTTCGTGCTTCGCTTTTTCAAAAGCTCCTTGCCGGCCCAGGTGCTGGTGCTGCTGGTGCTGGTGCTCGCCCTGCGGCTACCGCTGCTATGGTTGGGCCTGCCCACCACCGCCGCCGAGCTACGTTTGTTGCTGCTGGGCGAGGGGGTAGGTGCTGGGGCCTGGCCCTACCGCGACCTTTACGACGGCACCGCGCCGCTGGCCGCCGCCGCCGCCGGCCTGCTAGAGCTGGCCTGGAACCGCCCGCTGCTGCTGTACCGCGCCACCGCGCTGGGTTTGCTACTGGTGCAGGCGTTGCGTTTCAATACGGTGCTCAACCAGGCCGATGTGCACCCCGACCGTGGCTACCTGGCCGCGCTTACGTACCTGGTGGTGGGCAGCGTTAGCTCCGACCTCGATGCGCTGTCGCCGCTGCTTATTGGGCACACGTTTATCATCTTTGCCCTCAGTGCGTTGCTGCCTACTTCGCGCGAGGGCTACGACAACCGGCGGCTGTTTCGGGCAGGTTTTTTGGTGGGGCTGGCGGCGTTATGCTACCTGCCGCTGGCGGTGTTTGTAGTGCTGGGGTTGTTCGCCGTACTCATTTTTGCGGCCAATTCCTTTCGCAGCTCGCTGCTGCTAGTTTGTGGTTTCCTTTCGCCCTACGCGCTGATAGCCACGGTTTTTCTGTATGTCGGGGCACTGCCTAGTTTCACCTGGATGCACCTAGAGCGCGGCCTGCGGCCCGTTGTAGCTGCGGCCGATGGCCTGCCGCCCGCCGTGGCTTGGCCACTGCTAGGGGGGGTAGGGGCCTTAGTAGTGTTGGCTTTGCTGCGAGCCAGCAGCACGGCGCTGGGTTTGGTGTTTCAAACCAAGTTCCGCCAGTTGATGCTGGTGTGGCTGGTGGTGGTGCTAGCGGTGCTGGCCATTGGGCGCGGGCTGGCGCCGGGGTCGCTGCTGCTGCTGCTGCCGCCGCTCGCCTACTTTGGGCTGTACTTATGGCAGCGGGTACCAGGTCAACTAGGCTGGGCGCCCGAGCTGCTGTTTTTGGGCATCCTGGGCCTCACGCTGGGGCTGCGCTACCGCGACTGGGTGCCCGGCTTGCCCACGCTGCTGCGCCTACCCCCCGAAAGTGCTTTCTCCCCGCAACCCGACCCTGCTTACCGGCGCCTCGCGGCTGGCCGGTCGGTGCTGGTGCTGGGCCCTAGTCGGCGCCCGTACCTCGCGCATCCGGCGGCGCAGCCTTACCTCGATTGGGCCCTGGCGGAAACCGATTTTGGCCACCTTTCCGAGTATGCAGCGGTGGTGCGCGTGGCCCGCAACCTAGGCCCCCAGCCACCCGCCTACCTGCTCGACCAAGCGCGCCTGCTGCCTCGCCTGCGTTATTTGCTGCCCGCTGTGTTTGGCCGCTACGAGCCGGTGCCCGGTGTGCCGCAGGCCTACCAGTTGGTAAAGTAAAAGCGAATGGGAGGTAAGCTTTAGCTTGCCAGCTAAACGCAAAAAAGCCGCATCCTGAATAGAAAGCGGCTTTTTAATAGACTGAAATTAGCAACCTAAAGCTTGC
>CAZZDR010000114.1:7593-8960 GCA_964652535.1 uncultured Hymenobacter sp.
CCCTGCGAATTGGCCCGCTCGTGGGGATAGAGGCCGGGCTTGATAAAGCGCCACAATTCCCAAAACAAGTACGGAAAGGCCGCGCAAATGCCCACGATAAACGAGGTGCTGATGTGCATCGTCAACTGGCCACTCATCTCCCGGTTTTGGATGATAAAGTTGACCTGATTTTCGCACGGGTCGGTAGAACCAAACAGGTTGCCAAGCTTACAAAACGCCTGGTAGGTCCAGAAATCAGAGCGCGACGGCCCCAAAATCAAGTCGTGGAATAGGAAATTCTTGGCAAAAAAAGCGCACAGCGAAAAGACCACCACCGCAATCGCAGCCCGAATAATGTGCCAGCGCAGTGCCTCCAAGTGGTCGATAAACGACATCTCTGCTTCGCCCTCAGCGGCGGCGCGGTTCTGCTGAAATTTTTGAGTGGGGGAAGCCAAGGAAGTACTAGTTGAATTATTGATAAAGTCTTGTCAGTGCGCACACAACATGCTGCGCGCGCACTGACAAGACTTTTACGCCTGAAAGAGGGGGTAGGACTGCATCCACTCGTTTACCTGGTGGCGCACGCCCGCGATGCGGCCAGCGTCGGCGTGGTGCGTCAGGGCCTCATCAATCAGCTCGATGATGCGCACCATGTCGGTTTCGACCAGGCCGCGGGTAGTTACGGCGGCCGAGCCAATCCGGATTCCGCTGGTTACAAACGGCGACTTGTCGTCGAAAGGCACCATGTTCTTGTTGATGGTAATGTCGGCCTGCACTAGGGTGTTTTCAGCCAGCTTGCCGGTAAGGCCCTTCGAACGCAGGTCAATGAGCATCAAGTGGTTGTCGGTGCCTCCCGAGATGATGTCGTAGCCGCGGTTCGTCAGCTCTTTGGCCAGTGCCTGGGCGTTTTTCTGCACTTGGTGCACGTAGTTGGTGTAACCCTGGCCCAGCGCTTCGCCAAATGCCACGGCCTTGGCCGCAATCACATGCTCGAGCGGCCCGCCCTGCGTGCCCGGAAACACACCCGAGTCGAGCAGCGCCGACATGGGCCGGATATCGCCCTTGGGCGTCTTCAAACCAAAGGGATTGTCGAAGTCCTGGCCCAGCATGATGAGGCCGCCGCGCGGGCCGCGCAGGGTCTTGTGCGTGGTGGTGGTTACGATGTGGCAGTGGTCAAACGGGTTGTTGAGCAAGCCTTTGGCAATGAGGCCGCTGGGGTGCGAAATGTCGGCTAGCAACAGAGCACCTACCTCGTCAGCCGCGCGGCGCAGGGCAGCATAGTTCCAGTCGCGTGAGTAGGCTGAGGCCCCACAAATAATCATTTTGGGGCGCTCGCGGCGGGCCGTGTCGATTACTTTATCCCAGTCGATGAGGCCGGTTTCTTTCTC
>CAZZDR010000114.1:9060-10793 GCA_964652535.1 uncultured Hymenobacter sp.
GGCAAGCCCTCGGCATACTTGTTGGTGAGCACCGAGCCCTGCGCCGCCATCACCTGGTCGGAAACATAGTTTTCGGAGGCAATCAGCTCCAGGCCGTGGGTCTGGCGCTGGCGCTCCTGCGCAATGAGGTCAAAAACAGCCGTATCGTACACGGCAGTGGGGGCGGCGGTAGGGGCAGTGGCTTGCATAGCCCAAAAGTACGACGGAGTATAGGGTAAGCTTTCGCTCGCAGCCCGCTTTCTACGTCGTGGCTGGCAAAAGCTTCCAGCCCCAAGGGGGGTAGGGGCTGCGCGCTTCTGCGCCCGCCACGCCGAGCAGCAAAGTGGCAGGCCATGCGTCGGCTGAATAGCGCAAGAAAAAACGCGTACAAAACAGAAAAGCCCCAGCCTGCAAAGGCACGGGACTTTTCTGTTGAACAAGTAGAAGCTAGGCGTAGCTGCCTTTACCGTTGTCAGGCTTGTTGTGGCCGCGGTTGGGATGCTGGATACCAGCATCTTCTGCTTCGTTTTCGAGGCGCTCCTCCGTGGCTTCGTCGCGGTTACTAGCTGGCAGCGCGTCGGCCTTGGACTGCTCGGGTAAGCCAGCCTCGTTCTTATCGTTTTGCGACTGCTTATTCTGTTCAGTGTGGTGGGTAGACATAGGAAAAGGGCTTAGCACAAGTACTGAAAAGGAAAACCTCCGGGGAGGTTACTAGCGGTTAGGGTGCGTTACGGGCGCATCTAGTGCGTCTTGCTGCAAGCGCTTTTCAGTCTGCTCGTCACGCTGCACATCATTGTCTTCGCCGGTACCGGCAGCTTGCTTCGCTACGTTAGGGCCGCCTTGGTGCGATTCGCCCTGCTTGCTTGATTTATGGTCTGCCATGGTAGTTTAAAAAGAAAGTATGAAGTAGGAAAAGTTGAACGATGCACTAGTGAGCCACGGCTACCAGCGCACGTACGTCTCGTTTAGAAGCCTTGGTCGATAGCCGAGTCTTGCGCGCCGGGGTCAGTCAGCTCAGCATTGGTATCAGTGCCCGTGATGGGCGTGATGGCTTTGGGCGCCATCTGGCCCATGCCCACGTGCGAGTCGGCGTCCTCCATTTCGTCGGGGCCGGGGCGCAGGTCGTCAGCTTCCAGCTCGTCTACCGGGCCACGGTGGGGGCGGCGGCCATCCTCGTCGCGCTCGTCGTCGGGGCTGGGCAGGTCTTGGTTAGGACGCTGGTCGGCGCCCGAGTCGGAGGTGCGCATGTTGTCACCGGGCTGCTGGTCGTCGGGTGCATCGGTGCGGGCGTTCATGGCTACAGCCGTAATGCCCTCGCTGCTATCGGTGCCAAAGCCTTCCTTGCCGTCGCGGTTGCCAAAGCCGCCGCGGGCTTTCTCATTCTTGGGCGGGTCGGCGTTCGGAATGCGCAGGCCGGCGGCAAATTCTTCTTCGGTCGTGTCGTCGTTGATGACGCGGATAGGGCGGTTGTTAGGGTCGACTGGCATGGGTAGGGGAGGGCAGCTGGTAAAAAGGCGAAGCGCCCGCCAAAGTGTACTGTGGTTTGCGGCTTTGGGTTTAGTTTCGCCGCAACCGGGCCTACCAAGGCTACGCATGAATGCTGCGCACGATAGCCCAGCGGCCCTTTTTCCTACCCCCCTCATGTGGACTGAACACGACAATGCCCTGACGCGCACCTTCCGCTTCCCGGATTTTAAAGTAGCATTCTGCTTCATGACCGATGTGGCCGAAGAAGCCGAGCATCAGGGGCATCA
>CAZZDR010000115.1:0-10630 GCA_964652535.1 uncultured Hymenobacter sp.
TCCTTGGTGAGCGGGTGCCAGTCGAAGCCAATGGTATTGCGCAGGCCGTGGGCCACTACTTGGCGGCCCGAGCCATCAAGGTTAAGCTTCAGAATGGTCGCGTTCTCCGGGTTGTCTTCGTCGCAAGCGTTGCAGGTGCTGCCCACCGAGAGGTAGAGTTGGCCATCGGGCCCGAAGTGCAACACGCGGTTGGCGTGCTGGCCAGCGTCGGGCAGGTCGTGGTACAGCTCTTTCAGTTCGCCGAGGCCACCATCGGGCAGCACATCAGCTACGTACACCTCCCGGATGGCCGTGAGGTAGAGCTTGTTGCCCTGCAAAGCCAGGCCGTGCAGGTGCGGCTTCTGGGCCACTTGGCGCATCACCTCGGCTTTGCCGTCGTGGTTGGCGTCGCGCACGAGCGTCACGGTACCTTTCACGCGGTTGGTCACGTACACGTCGCCGTTGGGGCGCACGGCCAGCATGCGCGGCATGTCGAGGCCCTCGGCAAACTTGGTGATGGTAAAGCCAACCGGCACCTTCAGGGCCGCCACGCGGGCGTCGGTGGCCGGCAGCTTATTGGGCAGGTAAATGTTGCCCTGCATCTGGAAGGGCGTGGCGGGCGGCGGCACGTTTTGGGCCACGGCCGTGAACGCTGCAAAGAGCGCGGCCACGGGTAGCAAGCGGGGTAGCAAAGGCATAATAGTTGAGGTTGGTTAGTTGAACCGTTCAACTCTCATTCGTGGGTGGGGGTTACACGCCGGCCTCCGCTAAGTGGCGGTGGCGTGCGCACCAGCTACGGCCCATAGCGCCAAAAACTACTCGGCCACCACCGTGCGCCGAATGCCCAGCTTCTTCATGCGTGCCTCCAGCGTTTTAGGGTTGATATCCAGCAAGGTAGCGGCGCCTTGCGCCCCGCTCACGCGCCCGCCCGTGCGATGCAGCGCGGCCAGGATGTGGTCGCGCTCCTGCTCGCGCAGCGTTTTTAGAGGTTTCTCATTTTCTTCGAGGAGGGGAGGGGGGGTAGGCTCGGTTAGCGGTGGCGGGCCAGCGGGCAGCGCCCGCAGCGCCGGGCCCGCCGCAAAGCCCCCAAACTCTAGCTCCGGGCCCTGGCTTACGATGATGGCCTGCTCCAGCACGTGCTCTAGCTCGCGGATATTGCCAGGCCAGGCATACGCCAGCAGCGCCGCCATGTCGGCGGGGCGTATGGTGCGAAGCGGCCGGGCCAAGCGCTTGCTCAGCGTGGCCAGGTAGTGCTGCACCAGCGGCACAATATCCTGCGGCCGCTCGCGCAGGGGCGCCAGCTGAATCGGAAACACGTTGAGCCGGTAGTAGAGGTCGGCGCGGAAGCGGCCGGCGCGCACCTCGTCTTCGAGCACACGGTTGGTGGCGGCCAGCACGCGGGCATCGGTTTGCAGCACGCGGTTGCCGCCCAGGCGCTCAAACTCCTTTTCCTGTAGCACGCGCAGCAGCTTAGCTTGCAGGTCGAGAGGCAATTCGCCTACTTCGTCCAGAAAAATAGTGCCGCCGTTGGCCAGCTCAAACTTGCCAATGCGCCGCTCCACGGCGCCGGTGTATGCGCCCTTTTCGTGGCCAAACAACTCGCTTTCAATAAGCTGGGCGGGTAGGGCGGCGCAGTTTAGTTTGACCAAGGCCCGGCCGTGGCGGGGCGAAGCCTGGTGCAGGGCCCGCGCTACTACTTCCTTGCCAGTACCGGTTTCGCCGGTAATGAGCACCGTGGCATCGGTGCCGGCCACCTGGGCAATGCGCTGGCGCACCTGCTGCAAGGCCGGGCTGCTGCCAATGAGGCCGTCGGCGGGCCGGTCGGTGTTGATTTCGTCAATCAAGTAGGTACGCTCCTGCTCTACTTGGGCCTTCAGTTCTTCAATCTGCTCAAAGGCAAACAAGTTTTCGAGAGCCAGCGCAATCTGCGGCACCAGTACCTGCACGGTGGCCTGGTTGTCGGGCGGAAAAGCCTCGGGGTTGGTGCCCGCGAGCGTAAGTACCACTTGGCTATCGGGCCGCTGCCAGATGGGCACTACCAGCATGGCACGCGTCCCGTAGTGCTCATATACGTAGCGCAATCGGGGATAACGAATGGCCAGCGCATGAAAATCGGCCCCGGTGTAAACCCCCGGCGCCTGTAGCAGGTCGTGAAGCTGTTGGTAAAGAATGGTGGTGTCGGTGCCAGCTTCATCCTGCGGGCGGGCAGGGTCCAAAGCTACCAGTTCGCCAGTGCCTACCCGCGAAAATTCAGCAAACGCTTCGGAGGTCTTGACGGGTCCCGTGCGCTGAATGCGAATGCCGAAGTACTCAAACGGCACCACGCGGCCCAGCTCCTCGGCCACGGCCCGAAATAGCGGCTCGCGCTGCTTAATACTGAGCAGCGCGTTGGTGATAGCCAGCTGCATCGTGCGCTCGCGCTCGCGCCGGGCAATGTCTTCAAAGGCCAGCGTGTTGCCCACGGCCACGGCCACCAGCGAGCCGATTTTTTCCAGCAGCCGATCGTCGTCGGTAGTGAGGGTAGGGCGGCGTGCGGCTGCCAAAATCAGGAAGCCGGTGAGCCGGCCGCCCAGCCGCAGCGGTACCGTAGTCATGTAGTCGATGCCCTGCTGCCGTAGCTTGTTAAAAGGCTCGAAATCGGGGTAAGCAGCGGCGTATTCTTGCAGGGTAATGTGCCGCAGGCGTGGGTCGCTCACTAACTGCTCGACTGGTGAGCCAGCGATGGGCGAGAATAAAGTTGCCGACGTATCGAGGGGTAGGGCCGTGGCACCGCCCACGTAGCTGCGCAAAAACAAACGCTTGTTCAGCAGCTCCTTATCAAAGACGTTGATGCCAATCAGGTCAAAGGGGAAGATGAGCCGCAGCCGATTTGTGATAACCTGAAACAAGGTTTCCTTATCGCGAATGGTAGCAATGGCCTCGTTGAGGTGCAGCAGCAACGACTCGTCTTGGTTGGCAGTAGATGGCATCGTATTTGGGAAAATTCCTGATATGTAAGGAAAACCTTTAATCGTGCAGAATGTTTTGCGCGCCAGCTTACTATTTTTGATATGGTATTTACCAGATTGTGAAGGGTTTATAAAGGAGGGCTTGGCGAATGACTTGCTGGCACGGCATTCGGTGAGGGGGTGGCACACTACTACGCCACTTGGCTTATGTTTTCAAGATATCAACTTGCCGGTTTTGCGGGCCTGACGCTAGCGGGCGGCCTGCTGGCTCAGCCGGTCTTCGCTCAAAACTTACCCAGCGTGCCGGCTGCGGCGCAGTCCATTGGCCTGGTTAGCGACTCACTCACGCTGGGCGGCACGGTGCAGGCCGTGCTCGATGCCAACCCCGGCATTGCGAACCTTACCGAGCTGGCCAACGCCGCTACTAGCCGCCTTACCCAAACGCAGGCGGGCTTCTTGCCGCAAGTGACGGGCACGGTAACGTACACCCGCCTCGACCCGGTGGTGAAGCTGCCCTTCAACGGGGAGATTCTGCAGTTTGCACCCAATAACAACTACGATGCGCACCTCACCGCGCAGTACGAGCTGCTGGATTTTGGCAAACGTGATGCCTCGACTAACCTGTCGCGCTCGCAGGTGCAGACTGCCCAAGACAACATAGTGGTAGCCCGCCGCGACTTGGCTTTCAGCGCGGCGCAGGTGTACTACAACATCCTGTTTATGCGCGAAAGCATTCGGGTGCAAGACCAGCAGATTGCCTCGCTAGTGGCCCACCGCAACGAAATGGAAAAGCGCGTAGAAGCCGGCGTCAGCACCAAGTTTGACGTGACGACGACTGATGTGCGCATTACGCAGGCCCAGAACACCAAGCTCGACCTGCAAAACCAGCTCCGCAACCAGCAGGTGCAGCTGGCCCGCATGCTACACAAGCCGCAGCAGGCCGACATTCCGGTGCGCGGCCGCCTCGGCTACGAGCCTCAGACGGTGAACCTGGAAAGCGAGTTGGCCAAGGCCGCCGAAAACCGCCCCGAGGTGAAGCTGGCTAAAGATGCCGAAACCACAGCCGATCTCCAAGCCAAGCTTATTGACCGCAGCAATCTGCCCAGCTTAGGGGTAGGGGCGCAGGTAGGTGGCAAAAATGGCTACATCTTGCCTAATATCAATAGGATACGGTTCAACACGGTAGGCGTGGCGCAGCTGTCTTTGCCCATCTACGATGGGGGTAGGAACCGCAAGCAGCGGGTAGAAGCTGCCGCCAACTACCGCGCCACCCAGGCCCGCACCCAGGACACGCAAGAGCAAATCAGGGCTGATGTGCGCCAGGCTGTCAACAACATGGAGTTCAGCCAGGCGCGCTACAATAATGCCCTGCAGCAAGTGACCCAGGCTACCGATGCCCTCGTGCGGGCCCGGGGCCGCTACCGCTACGGCGTAGGCCAAAACCTGGACGTGCTCGATGCCGAAACCCAGCTTTCGCAAGCGCGCTTGGCGCGTGCCCAGGCCATGTACAACTACACCCTCGGCCAGTACCAGTTGCGCCGCGCCACCGGCGAGCAGATTTGGCAGTAATTTTTAGCCGTTAGCTTTTATAGCAACAGGCTTTCCTCGACATATAAGCTAACGGCTAGTAGCGATGAGCTAACAGCTAAAACTAATGACTCTCAGTACTATCCTTTGCCCGCTTGACTTTTCCGCTGCTTCGGCCGCGCTGGTGGCCTATGCCGCCGCGCTGGCCGTGGGCACCGGGGCCGAGCTGCGCCTGCTCTACGTGCAGGAGCCCGCCGCGCCAGCCCAGGCCGGGGCAGAGGCGGAACTGCTAGCCCATCGCACCGCGGCCGAAGCGGCTGGTGCCAGCCGTGTGAGCACTACTACCGTGCACGGCGAAGCGGCCGAAGCCATCTTGGCCGAAGCGCATCGCCAGCACGCCGACCTCATCATTATCGGAGCGCACGGGCAAACCTGCCTAAGCCGCTTCTTAATGGGCAATACGGCCGAAATGGTCGTGCGCACTGCGCCTTGCCCTACCCTCCTCGTAAGAGAATAAAAGCCCGCTGCCCTCTGCCGCAGCTAGTCACTTTTTACTACCAGCAATCAACTTTTAATACTACCCCCCATGGCTACCCAGACCGAACTTCAAGACGCTCCTCCGACCGCTGTGGCCGAGCCGCTGGAACCCCAAAAAAAGCGTAACCCGCTGGTGTTTATTATCCTGGCCTTAGTGCTGCTGGCCGGCGCTTACTATGGCTGGACGCGCTACCAGTTTGCCAAAGCCCACGAAAGCACCGACGACGCTTCGGTGGAAGGCGACGTGTACCCGGTTATCCCCCGCGTGGGTGGCCCAGTGCTGAAAGTATTCGTGGACGACAACCAGCCGGTAAAGAAGGGCGATACGCTCGTTACCATCGACAAATCTGATTATCAGCAGCGCGTTAATGCCGCGGAAGCTGCCTTGGTGGCAGCTAGGGCCCAAGTGGTGGCCGCTCGCGCTGGCGTGGGTACGGCCCAGGCCAACGTGCGCACCGCCCAGACCACCATCGGCGTGAGTGCGGCCAACCGCACCCGCCTGCAGCAAGACCTAGCCCGTAGCACCAAGCTGCGCAACCAGGACATTATTCCGCAAAGCGACTACGACGCCGTAGCTGCCAACCTGAAATCGACCACTGCCCAGCAAAGCACTGCCCAAGACCAAGTGAGCGTGGCGCGCCAGCAAGTGATAGCCGCCCAGCAGCAAATTGCCGTGGCCCAAGCTGTGGTGAAGCAGCGCCAGTCGGACCTTGACAATGCCAAGCTGCAGCTAAGCTACACCACGCTGCTGGCCCCCGCCAATGGCGTAGTGAGTAAGAAAAGCGTGCAGCCCGGCCAGGTAGTAGGCCCCGGTCAGCAGCTCATTGGGTTGGTAAGTAGTGGCAAAACCTGGGTGGTGGCCAACTTCAAAGAAACGCAGCTCGAAGAAATGAAAGTGGGCCAAAAAGCCAAGCTGGAAGTAGACGCCTACCCCAACGAAGACTTCGAAGGCCACATCGAGTCGCTATCGGCTGCCACGGGCGCTCGCTTCGCACTCCTACCCCCCGACAACGCCTCCGGCAACTTCGTAAAAGTGACCCAGCGCGTGCCCGTTAAAATCGTGCTCGACCACGAAGACCCGCAGCACCCACTGCGCGCCGGCATGAGCGTGAATGCCGTGGTGGCAGTTAAATAGAGTTATGAGTTAGGAGTTAAGAGGTATAAGGTGGCTGTTCAAACAGGCCGCTTACAACTCTTAACTCCTAATCTCCTAATTCATAACTCAATAAGTTATGGAAACCGGATTTAGAAAGTGGATTATCGTGGTTACGGTGGTCCTCTGCTGTTTGCTGGAGCTAATTGACACCAGCATCGTGAACGTGGCCCTAACCCAGATGATGGGTAACCTCTCGGCCACGCAGCAAGAAGTGAGCTGGGTAATTGCCAGCTACGGTATTGCCAACGTGATTGTGATTCCGATGACCGGCTTTTTGGCCGAGCAGTTTGGGCGCAAAAACTACTACCTCGTATCGGTGATACTCTTTACGCTTGCTTCCATGGCCTGTGGCCAAAGTACAAGCCTGTGGGAGCTGGTAGCATTTCGCTTTATTCAGGGCATTGGGGGCGGGGCGCTTATGGCTACCTCACAGGCTATTCTCATCGACACTTTTCCGCCCAAGCAGTTGCCCCTGGGGCAGGCGCTATTCGGTATGGGCGTGATTATCGGCCCCACTATCGGCCCTACCCTCGGTGGCTACATTGTGGAGAACTACGACTGGCCTTGGATTTTCTACGTCAACGTGCCGGTGGGTATCATGGCCAGCATTTTCACAATACTGTTCATCCGCGATCCCGACCGCATCAAAAATGCCATTCCCAAGCCACTGCGTGAAATTGACTGGGCGGGCGTTGGGCTGCTTATCCTGGGGGTAGGCTCGATGCAGCTGGTACTGGAGCAAGGTGAAACCGAGGACTGGTTTGATAGCACTTATATTCTGAGTTTCACGCTCTTGGCCATCATTGGGGTGGTAGGCTTTATCTGGCGCGAGCTCACGGCTAAGGCTCCGATTGTCGATTTGCGTATTCTCACCAAGAGCCGCAACCTGGCGGTGGGCGCGTTCCTATCGTTCGTATTGGGCTTTGGGTTGTTCGCTTCCGTATTTGTGTTCCCCATTTTCACGCAGCGTATCCTAGGCTTTACCGCCGAGCAAACCGGCTACCTACTGCTGCCTGGCGCGCTGGCTTCGGGCTTCATGATGCCAATTATCGGCAGGGCGCTGCAAGCCGGCGTACCGCAGAAGCTGATGATACCGGTGGGCTTCACCATCTTCTTCTTCTTCACCTTCTGGATGGCCGCTAAAATCTCGCCAACTGCTGGCGAAAGCGACTTCTTCTGGCCGCTCATGGTGCGGGGTGTGGGCCTAGGCCTCATCTTCTTGCCCATCACTACTATGAGCCTGGCAGGCCTAGCGGGCAAAGATGCTGGCCAGGCCGCCGGCCTCACTGGTATGATTCGGCAGCTCGGCGGCTCATTTGGCGTGGCCATTGTGGGCACCTACCTCGAGCGCAGCATTCAGGCCAACCGCGTGGCGCTGCTGCCCAACATCTCGCTCTACAACCCTGAAACGACCCAGCGTATTCAGGCCTTCACTCAAGGCTTCTTGGCCAAGGGCTATCCCCTTAACCAAGCTACCCAGCAGGCCTACGCTGCTCTCGAAGGCACGCTCATGAAGCAGGTTTCGCTTATCACCTACTCGCAGGTGTTTACCTCGCTGGGGTTGTTTTTCCTAGCTTGCCTGCCGCTCATTCTGTTGGTGAAGCGTGCTAAGCCTGGCGAGAAGATGGACCTCAACGCGGCCCACTAACCACGTACTGGCCCGCATTTTGTGAAGGTAATCAGCGTGGCTTACTTAAGTGAAATTACGGATAAGGTGATGATTGTTAAGAGTTAAATTATATTTTAGGCTACATAAAGAAGGGGTTTCCGGCACTAAGCCGGAAACCCCTCTTTGTATCTACTATTTTTTGAAACGGCTACTGGTACTGTATATACAGTGGCACGGGGGTAAGCTCGGTCAGCACCTCCTTCGGCGTCATGATATGGTGAGGCTTGGGCCGGGCGTCGTACTCGTAGAACAGTTTGAAGCCGGTGTACTGCACAGGCTCGGCCTTGATATAGGCGTTGTACGAATCCTTTTTCAGGGTGGGGTCGCCGTGGCCGTCCATGTGCATCACTACTTGCACGCGCGGGTCGAGCTTGATGTTTTTGTAATTGCTCAGCATCTTCCGGGTGAAGCGGTGCACGGTGAGCACCTTGGGCGGCAGGTGGTTTTCGCTCACGATGCGGGCCAGGAAGTTGATGGTGAAGTTCACGTCCTTCGCATCGAGGGTGCCAATGCGCTGGTTGGGGCGCACGCCGGGCATGGTAGCCAGCGAAAATTCGGGGTCGATACCCAGGTGAACGATGGGGTCTTTGAGGTATTCCTCCAGCTTAGGTAGCTCGGCCTGCAGGGTGCTGTGGCCGGGCTGCACATCCAGAAACAGGAGGCATTTGTGCTCCTTGGCCCAGCTAATTACTTCCTCGATGGTGGCTTTGGAGTTCATCAGGCGCCACTTGCCATCGCCGCCCGCCGTGCCCTGGGCCGTGATGGTAACGTTGTGCAGCGCGGCCTGCACCGGAATGCTGGGGTCGGCATCTTGCCACTCTTTCAGTACGCCCTCAAACTTGCGGAACATCTGCTCCTTGGGCTCGCGGCCCAAAATGCCCATGCCCTTCGAGCGGATGTTGCCGTAGAACGCGATGATGCGGTGGCCCGGCAAGATGGCGCCCGGCAACTGGCCCGTCTTGCGGGCAATGCTGTCGGCCTTCAGCGAGTCGCGCTGCATGGCCAAGCGCTTAATCTTCACCGTATCGACGGGGGTCGGCTTGTTGTCGGCGGTGAGGGTATCGGCATTGCCGGCGGTGGCTTCGCCCTGGCCAGAGCGGCTACAGGCACCGAGGCCCAGGCTAGCCAGTAGCCCCAGGCTCAGCGCGCCGCGCCAAGCCGAAAATATACGTGAACGCACTACGGTAGAGAAAAGTAGGTAGTAAATGAAGTCGCAAGGTACGGCCCGGTCGGGGGTGGGCAAGTTTGCGCCCCAGAGTAGGGGTAGGGCCCAGCCGGCCAGCGCAACCCTGCGAAATACCTTGCGGCTTCTTTCCCCTCCTACTGGCCAGCCCAGGCTACTTTGTAATTGAAGTGGCGTTTTAGCTGGCTCGCAGCTGGCGCTTGTATAGCTGCACCACGTTTTCGAGGCCCAAGTACAGCGCATCGGCTACCAGGGCGTGGCCAATGCTTACTTCTTGCAGGCCGGGTAGCTCTTGGGCCAGGTAGGCTAGGTTGTCGAGGTCGAGGTCGTGGCCGGCGTTTAGGCCCAGGCCAGCGGCCACGGCAGCGCGGGCGGTGTCGCGGTAGGGCAGCACGGCGGCAGCGCGGTCGGTGGGGTAGTGCCGAGCGTAGGCTTCGGTATAAAGCTCGATGCGGTCGGTGCCCGTGCTGGCGGCAGCGTCAATCAAGGCCGGGTCGGGATCCAAAAAAATGCTGACGCGGGCACCGTGGCTCTTAAGCTCGGCCACCACGTCGCGCAGAAATCCCTGGTGCTGCACCACGTTCCAGCCCGCATTGGAGGTGATGGCATCGGGTGCGTCGGGTACCAGCGTCACCTGCTCGGGGCGCACTTCGCGACACAAAGCCATAAAATCGGGGGTAGGGTTGCCCTCCACATTCAGCTCGGTGGTCACCACACTTTTCAGGTTGCGCACATCGTCGTAGCGAATGTGCCGCTCGTCGGGACGCGGGTGCACCGTGAT
Source organism: uncultured Hymenobacter sp. (assembly GCA_964652535.1). Classification (GTDB taxonomy): domain Bacteria; phylum Bacteroidota; class Bacteroidia; order Cytophagales; family Hymenobacteraceae; genus Hymenobacter. Next base: position 9,781 of record CAZZDR010000115.1, read on the forward strand.
GCCTTCGGCCCCGAAGCGCTCGATGTCGCGGGCGGCTTGCAGCAAGTCGGGCCGCGCGTGCAGGCCGCGGGCATTACGCAGGGTGGCTATTTTATTGATGTTGACGCTTAGCTTGACCACAGATGTAAACGGATTTAACGGATTATGCAGATACGCCCGCCGCACGGGCCGGCGGCCTAGGCACGGCGACGACGCCGGCAGTGCAAGGTACATTTGCTGGCCGCCTTGGCCGAGCCTACCCACCTTTCTTAACCGCTCACCGCATGACTAGTTCGCTACGCCTGCCCACCCGCTGGAGACCCTTGGTGCTTTTTGGCCTGCTACTGAGCTTGGTGGTGGGGGTAGAGCATGTGTTGGTGCACCGCCTAGAGTTTAGCCAGCGGCCGGCGCTGCCCGTGGGCGTGGCGCTGGATATGTTGGTGGGCGTGCCGGTGCTGTTCTACTTCCTGGTGCTGCGGCCTTACCGCCTACCCCTCACTAGCTTGGTAGGGGTGCTGGGCGCGTGTCTGGCGCTGGCTTTCTGGCTGATTCCGGTGGCGCAGCAGTCGTCGCTGCGGGTGTTGCGCCTGCTGCCCGCGCTGCTCGAAGCCGCTACCATCGCCTTAACGGCAGCTAGGGCCCGCCGCCTCGTGCGCGCTTATCGCGCCGCTTATGCCCACGAGCCACGCGTTTGGCCCAGCGTGCAGGCCGCCGTATGCTCGCTGGGCGCCGCGGGCCACCTGCTGCTAGCCGAGCTAAACCTACTGCGCTACGCTACCCTGGGCTGGTGGGCTACCCTCGAAACTACGGATGACGCTACCACTTTCAGCAGCCACCGCGAGTCGGGCTTTACGGCGCTAGTGGCCACGGC
>CAZZDR010000116.1:0-10603 GCA_964652535.1 uncultured Hymenobacter sp.
GTCTGACCGGGGTTCTGCGCAAAAGGCAAGATTATTGGGATGGCTCGGTAGGCCCTGGCTAGCGCCTACCCGCTGCTCGCAAGGCAGGGAATCGTAATTTTGATGAAATTTTGCTGAAGGGGTAAGGTGGTGGCCGGCCCCAGCTTTACCGTGGCGCTGGGGCCACCGGCCGCTATTGTGCTCGTTATCACCTATCTATCAGTATCTGAGGTTGACTACTACTTGTTCTTTATCTAAAAAGCTAACGATTGCCGCCGCGCTCACGGGCCTGGCTGGGCGGGCGTGGGCGCAGGCGCCGCTGCCTGCCGATAGCGTCACGGTGGCCATTGAGCCGACTTACAATGATGTATCGGCTACCCACCGCTGGCTGCTGGGCGATAGCTACCGCCAGCTGTGGGCCGCCCCGGTAAAGCTGCGCGTGTTTCACCTGGCCCGCGAAAAGGGGGGGCTTACCATTGTGCAGCGCGGCGGTGGCCTGCAAACCAAGTCGCTGCGCCTGCGCGATGCGGCCGGGCAGGAGTGGGTGCTGCGCACCATTCAGAAATACCCCGAGCGGGGCCTGCCGCCCGCGCTGCGGCCCACCATTGCCAAGGATATTTTGCAGGACCAGGTGTCGGCCTCGCACCCGTACTCGGCGGTGGTGGTGCCGCCGCTGGCGGCGGCGCTGGGCATTCCGCACGCCAACCCAGAGGTAGTGTTTGTGCCCGACGACCCCGCCCTGGGGCCGTACCGGCAGGATTTTGCCAACCAGGTATTCTTGTTTGAGGAGCGCGAGCCCCTGGACGCCGACAAAACCGACAACACCGAAAAAGCGCAGAACCGCCTGCAAAAAGACAACGACAACCGCGTAGACCAGGCCACCGTGCTGCGCGCCCGCCTGCTCGATATGCTGCTCGGCGACTACGACCGCCACGAGGACCAGTGGCGCTGGGAGCGCGTCAAAACCAAAAAAGGCAGCCTGTATGAGCCCGTGCCCCGCGACCGCGACCACGTGTTCTACAAGCCGTCGGGCGCGCTGCCCTGGACGTTGTCGCGCCACATCTTTAAGGCTAATGTGCAGGGCTACGACGACCATATCCGGTCCATCAACCGCTGGAACGACAAGGCGCGCGACTTTGACCGCTACTTTTTGAATGAGCTGAGCGAGGCCGACTGGAAAGCGCAGATTGCCTACGTGCAAGCCCACCTGCCCGATAGCCTGATTCACAGCGCCCTGCGCCGGCTGCCGCCCAATATCTATCAGCTTAGCGGCCCGGAGCTAACCCGCAACCTGATTACCCGGCGCAACATCCTGGAGCATCAGGCCCTGAAATACTACCGCTTTCTGGCCAAAAAGGTGAACATTCCGGCCTCCGACAAGCGCGAGTACCTCGAAATAGCGCACGAGCCCGGCGGCCAGTTGCGCGTCACGAGCACCAAGCTCAAGAAGGATGGCACCCACGGGGCGGTGCTTTACCAGCGCACCTTCGACCCGGCCGTGACCCGTGAGCTGCGTATTTACGGCCAGGGCGGCGCCGACAGCTTCGCCGTGACGGGCCCGGCCCGCTCGCCCATTCGGGTGCGCCTGATTGGGGGCGCCGGCAACGACACGTTTACGGTAGACCCCGGCCTGCACCAAAAAACCAAGCTCTGGATTTATGACCGCGCCGACGAGCCCAACCAGCTGCCCGCCGCCGGGCTGGCCCGCGTGCGCACCTCGGCCGATACCACCGTCAACACCTTTCCGCGCACCGGCTACAAGTACGATTTCTTGCAGCCGCTCGCCTGGGTAGGCTACAGCAAAGACTATGGCGTGCAGCTGATTGGCAATTTCATCTATGAAAAGCAAGCCTTTCACAAGGCGCCCTATGGCTCGCGGCAAAGCCTGCTGGTGAACTATGGCTTTGGCAATAGTTCGCTGCTGCTCAACTACACCGGCGATTTTCGGCGGGCGCTCGGCCAGAACGACCTGCTGGTGAACGTGCAGTCGAAAGGCCCGCACTACAACAGCAACTTCTTTGGGGTGGGCAACGATACGGAGTTTGCCAACGAGGGCAACCGGCGCATTCGCTACTACCGCAGTGTCTACAACCTGCTCACGGCCGACGTGCGCTTGAGCCACACCTACCCGCACTGGCGCGTGAGCGGCGGCGTGCTGGCCCAGTACTACACGAGCGAAGCTGAGGAAAACAACAACCGTTTTCTGCGCGTGTACAACGCGCAAAACCCGGCCGAGCAGGTATTCGAGCGGCGGGCCTACGCTGGCCTGACCGCCAGCGCCACCTTCGACACCCGCGACCGCGCCCTGGTGGCCCACCGCGGCGTGTATTGGAGCACCAGCGTGAGCGGCCTGCGCCGGTTCGATACCGACCCCCACACCTTCGGCCAGGCGCTCACCGAATTCACGTTCTACGCCAGCCCCGCCCGCGATTCGAGCCTGGTCATTGCCAACCGCACTGGCGCAGGTACTACCCTCGGCCGGGCCGCCTATTTTCAGCAGCTCAAGCTGGGCGGCGCCCAAAACCTGCGGGGCTTTTACCTGTGGCGCTTCACGGGCCAAAACATGGTCTACAACAACCTGGAGCTGCGCCTCAAGCTGCTCGACTTCACGTCGTACCTGCTGCCCGGCACGCTGGGGCTGGTGGCGTTTCAAGACGTGGGGCGGGTGTGGTCGCCGGGCGAGGCATCGGCTACCTGGCACGCGGGCTACGGCGGTGGTGTGTATTTCTTGCCAGCGCAGCTGGTGCTGGTGCAGGCCGTGGTAGGCTTTTCGCGGGAGGGCGCCTACCCCTACATTTCGGCCGGCTTTCGGTTTTAGGCTAGCGTAGCACACGAGGGGAGGGGCCAGCAAACAATGTTAGACCTCTAACGGTACGTCACGTAACTTTGTCGTTTCCTTTACCTGTTTGTGACTACTCCCGACTCATTCACGGCCTTCACGGAGGCGGTCGCGCTCACGGGCAGCGCCCTGCGCGCCTACCTGCGGCAGCGCTTTAAAGAGTGCCAGCTGGACCTGACGACGGAGATGGCGCAGGTGCTGTACTACCTCTGGCGGCACGACGGCGTAAACCAGCAGCAGATTGCCAATGCCGTGAGCCGCGACAAGGCCAGCCTCACGGCCATGCTCGACAACCTGGTGCGCCGCGACTTGGTGCAGCGTGCCGAAGACAGCCAGGACCGCCGCCACAAGCGCATTGTCCTTACCACCAAAGGCTGGGCGTTGGAGCAGCAGGTGATGCCCCTGGTGCGGGAGCTGTACGAGGTGGCTAGCCACAACTTGCCCGCCGCCCAGCTGCAAGCCAGCCTGGCGGTGCTCGACCAGATTACGCAAAATTTAACCCCCGCCCGAAAATAATTCTGGCGGGGCCGCGTCATCCAGCGTTGCGCGTCCCTTTGGCCAAGTAAACCCTACCCCCTTCCAAAAAAAACATTGCGCGCCCAGCCGGTTATACCTCCCCGTGCGCATGAAGCTGTGCTGAACTTCCTACCCCCTGCTGCCCTAAACTCGGCCTGGCAGCAAGCAGATAATCGAGCGGCCGTCGAATACTACTTACCATAAGATGAAAGATTACAAAGGGCAACCGGCCCCCGCGGCGGGCAAACTAGGTATTTTGCTACCCGGCATGGGTGCCGTAGCGACCACGCTTATTGCCGGTGTGCTGGCCGTGCGCAAGGGCGAAGGCCAGCCCATCGGCTCGCTCACGCAGATGGGCAAGATTCGGACAGTCAACAGCAATCCTAAAATTAAGGACTTTGTGCCCCTGGCCGACCTCAACGACATTGAGTTTGGCGGCTGGGACGTGTACGAAGACAACGTGTACGAGGCGGCCCTGAAGGCCGAAGTGCTGGGCTACAAAACGCTGCAGAGCGTGCGCGGCGAGCTCGAAGCCCTCAAGCCGATGAAGGCGGCCTTCGACCCGCACTACGTGAAAAACCTCGACGGCACGCACGTCAAGTCTTTTACGACCAAGCTCGACCTGGCCGAGCAGGTAATTGCCGATATCCGGAATTTTAAGGCCGAGCGCGGCTGCAGCCGCCTGGTGATGGTGTGGTGCGGCTCGACCGAGATCTACCACCAGCTCTCCGATATTCACCGCACGCTGGCCGGCTTTGAGGAAGGCCTGCGCACCAACGCGCCCAACATCGCGCCGAGCATGATTTACGCCTACGCCGCCCTCAAGGAGGGCGTGCCGTTCGTAAACGGTGCCCCTAACCTGACCGTGGACGTACCCGCCCTGCTGGAGCTGGCCGCCCTTACCAACACCCCGGTGGCGGGCAAGGACTTCAAGACGGGCCAGACGCTGATGAAAACCATCGTGGCCCCTGGCCTGAGCGCCCGCTCGCTGGGCGTGAAGGGCTGGTTCTCGACCAACATCCTGGGCAACCGCGATGGCCTGGTGCTCGACGACCCGGACAACTTCAAAACCAAAGAAGTATCGAAGCTGAGCGTGCTCGACAGCGTATTTCACCCCGAGGAAAACCCGGAGCTGTACGGCGATATGTACCACAAGGTGCGCATCAATTACTACCCCCCCGCCGGCGACAACAAAGAGAGCTGGGACAACATCGACATCTTTGGCTGGCTGGGCTACCCCATGCAGATTAAGATAAACTTCCTCTGCCGCGACTCCATTTTGGCCGCGCCGCTGGTGCTCGACCTGGCCCTGTTTATCGACCTGGCCAAGCGCGCTGGTCGCTCCGGCATCCAGGAGTGGCTGTCGTTCTACCTGAAGGCGCCCCAGACGGAAGCGCACCTGCGCCCCGAGCACGACATCTTCAAGCAGCTCGTGACCCTGCACAATACCCTGCGCGAGTTTATGGGCGAGAGCCCCGTGCAAGCCAGCAACGAGGAAGAATACCAGGACTTCCCGGTCGCCTAGCTGGTTCTAACGCTGCATGTTTAAGCTAATCGCCTCCGTCCTGGGCATCGGGTACGTGAAAGGTGGGGGCACGGTAGCCGCCGTGGCCTGCTGCCTGGCCCTGTACCTGGCCCGCGACGGGGGCGCCACCTGGCGCCCCTGGCCGGCCGGCCTGCTCACGCTGGCCGTGCTGGCCGGGGGCACCCTGGCGTCTCAGCGCGTCGAGCCGCATTGGGGCAAGGACAGCTCCCGCGTGGTTATCGACGAGGTGGCGGGCATGTGGGTGAGTATGCTGCTGCTGCCCGTTACGGGCCCGCGGCTGCTGGTGGGGCTGGTGCTGTTTCGATTTTTCGACATCCTCAAGCCCTTGTTCATTCGAGATATGGAAAAGCTGCCCGGTGGCGTGGGCGTGATGATGGACGACGTATTGGCCGGTGTCTACACCAACCTGCTGCTGCACGCCGGCGTGCAGCTGGGCTACTGGTAGCGGCCGTGCACATTCCCAAGTTTGTGCGCGCACAGGCCGCCTCGGCGGCCGGCACGCTCGTCGATTTTTTGGTCACTATTCTGAGCGTCGAGGTGTTTGGAAGCTGGGTGCTGCTGGCCACGGTGCTGGGCAATATGGCGGGCGGTATTAGCAACTTTTACCTGGGCCGCTACCTGGTCTTTAAGGTACCGCAGCACGGCGCCCGCGCGCAGGGCCGGCGGTACCTAGTGGTGTGGCTGGGCAGCATGCTGCTCAACGCGGCTGGGGTATACCTCTGCACGCAGTTTTTTCGTCTCAACTATGTGTATAGCAAGGTAGTTGTGTCCCTGTTGGTCGGCATCGGGTTCAATTACTTTTTGCAGCTGCATTTCGTATTCAAGCAATCATGAAACGTCTGTTTACCAGGCATTCTTACCGCGCCGGGCTCTACTGGTTGCTGGTCCTGCTGGGGGCGCCGGCCCCGGTATTGGCGCAGCTTACCACTATTGAGGGGGTAGTGCGCGATGCCAAAACGAAGGAAAAGCTGCCCTTCGTGAGCGTGGCAGTGCCTCAGGCGGCCGTCGGCACCAATACCGACCAAGACGGCCACTACGTGCTGCAAGTGCCGGCCCCCTATACCACCGTGGTGTTTAGCTACCTGGGCTACGGCACGGCCACCAAAACCGTGGTGGCCGGCCAGCGGCAGCACCTCGATGTGCTGCTGGCTACCAGCGCGGCCCTGCTCAACGAGGTGGTTATCCGGGGCTCGAAGCCGCCGCGCTACAAAAACAAGGACAACCCGGCGGTGGCGCTTATCCGGGAAGTAATTGAGCACAAGGCCCAAAACCGGCCCGAAAGCTACGACTATGTAGAGTATGAGAAATACGAGAAGATGACCTTCTCGTTCAGTAACTTATCCGAAAAATTTAAGAACCGGAAGCTATTCAAAAACTACCAGTTCCTGTTCAAGCAGCAAGACTCGGCGGCGGCGGGCGGCGTCAATATCCTACCCCTCTACATCGAGGAAAAACTAGCCAAAGAATACTTCCGCAAAAACCCCGCGCAGCGCAAGTCCATTGCGCTGGGCAGCAAGCAGGTCGAGTTCGACAAGCATTTTATTGACAATGAGGGCCTGAGCGCTTATTTCAATCGGATGTACCAGGACATTGACATCTACGCCAACAATGTCTCGCTGCTCGGCAACCAGCTGCTGAGCCCCATCGCCAACAACGCCCCCACCTTTTACCAGTTCTACATCTCGGATACGCTGCGCCAGCACGTGCCGCAGCTGGTGGAGCTGAGCTTTTTTCCGCGCAACAAGGGCGATATGTTGTTTGCGGGCAAGCTCTACGTCACCCTCGACGGCCACTACGCGGTGCAGCAGGCCAACCTGATGGTGGACAAGCGCATCAACCTCAACTTCGTGAAGAGCTTGAACGCGACGCTCAACTTTGCCGAAAACCCCGACCGCCGCTACCACCTGAGCAAGAGCTTTCTGGGCATCGACTTCGGCGTGTCGGAGAAGGGCTCGGGCTTTTATGGCGAGCGCCGGGTGTCGTTTGATAAGTACGTGGTGAATAAGCCCGAGCCGGATAGCACCTACGCCGGGCCCGCCCGCGCGGCGGTGGGCGACAGCAGCTCGGCGCGGGCCGTGGCCTTTTTGGAGCGCAACCGGCCCGACAGCCTCACGCAGGTAGAAAGGGCCATCTACAAAAACGTAGACACGCTGCAGACGATTAAGTCGTTTCAGCGCACGCTCACGCTGTTTACGTTTCTGTTTTCGGGCTACAAGTCGTTCGGCCCCTTTGAGGTAGGGCCGTCCAATACGTTCTACAGCTTCAACCCCGTCGAGGGCTTCCGCTTGCGGGTAGGTGGCCGCACCACGCCCGATTTCAGCAAGCGTATTTACTTCGAAACCTACTCGGCCTACGGCTTTAAGGACGAAAAGTGGAAGTACTTTCTGAGTTCTACCTACTCGCTCAACGGCAAGTCCATCTACGCGTTTCCGCAGAATTTTATCCGCGCCAGCTTTCAGCGCGACACCCGCATTCCGGGGCAGGAGCTGCAGTTTGTGCAGGAAGACAACTTCCTGCTGTCCTTCAAGCGCGGCGTCAACGACCGCTACCTCTACAACGACGTGTACCGGCTCGACTACGTGCACGAGTTCAGCAACCACTTTGGCTACACGCTGGGCTTTCGCAAGCTGCAGCAGGCGCCGGCCGGGGGCCTGTACTTCCGCAACCGCATTCAGGACGTCCCGAACACCGTCACGAGCCTCACCACCAGCGAGCTGTCGCTGCAGCTGCGCTGGGCCCCCAAGGAAACGTTTTACCAGGGCAAGCTCTACCGCACGCCCATTATCAACCAGTACCCTATTTTCACGGTTCGGGTGGCGCAGGGTATCAAGGGCTTTTTCAACGGCGAATACAACTACACCAACGTGGCGCTCAACGCCACCAAGCGCTTTTACCTCTCGCAGCTCGGCCACTCCGACGTGACGCTGGAGGGCGGCTACGTGGCGGGCCAGGTGCCGTTTCCGCTGCTCGACATTCACCGGGCCAACCAGAGCTATTCGTACCAGCTGTATTCGTACAACCTGATGAATTTTCTCGAATTCTCCAGCGACCACTACGCCAGCCTCTTCATCGACCACAACTTCAACGGCTTCTTCTTCAATAAGCTGCCCTTGATTAAGCACCTCAAGCTGCGCGAAACGGCGTCGCTCAAGCTGCTCTACGGCGGCCTGCGGCCCGAAAACAACCCCAGCGCGCATCCCGAGCTCTACGAGTTTTTGCGCGATGCCCAGGGCCAGCCCACCTCCTTTGCGCTGGGCAGCCAGCCCTACGCCGAGGCCAGCCTCGGCGTGGCCAATATCTTCAAGCTTTTTCGGCTCGACATTGTGAAGCGCCTCACGTACCTAAACAACCCGAACGTGGCCGAGTGGGGCTTGCGGGGACGCTTCAAGATTGATTTTTAAGACAGTAGCGCATGAACTTTACTCTTGTGCGGAATGCACTACAAGCCGGGATTTACAAAGTTATCAATCCCTTTGTGCGCTTGCTGATTAAGATTGGCTTCACCCCCAACGCCGTAACCCTCACGGGCTTGCTACTCAATGTAGGGGTAGCCATCATCTTTATCGTGGGTGCCGAAGAAGGCAACCGCGGCGATTTGCGCTACGTGGGCTGGGGCGGCGCGCTCATTTTGTTTGCCGGGCTCTTCGACATGCTCGATGGCCAGGTGGCGCGGCTGGGCAACATGAAAAGCAACTACGGCGCGCTCTTCGACTCGGTGCTCGACCGCTACAGCGAGCTGTTTACGTTTCTGGGCATCTGCTACTACCTGGTGGCGCACCACTACCTGCTGGGCTCGCTGTTTGCCTTCATCGCCCTCATCGGCTCGATGATGGTGAGCTACACGCGGGCCCGCGCCGAGGGGCTGGGCGTAGAGTGCAAGGGTGGCCTCATGCAGCGCCCCGAGCGGGTGGTGCTCATGGGCGTGAGCGCCCTGGCCTGCGGCCTGAGCTCGGCCTACCTGGGTGGCGACTACAAGCTGTTTGTGCCGGGCGTGCCGTTTCACGTGTTCGAAACCATGTCGATTCTCACGTTTCCCATCACGGTGATGGCCGTGCTTTCCAATATCACGGCCGTATCGCGGCTGCGGCAAGCTGGCCGGGCGCTCACCCTCAAGGAGCAAGAGGCGGCCACCGCGCCGGCCGCCACACCGGCTGCCAAAAAGCTGGCCGCTACCCTGCTGCTGCTAGCCGGCAGCCTGCTGGCGGGCCAGCCCCAGCCGGCCGTAGCTGCGCAGCAGCCGAGCCCGCCCATGCTCACGTTTCCGGTGCCCACAGGCATCCCCAACCAGCTGTTCTACCTGCAGCGCGACCCCAACACCAACACCATTATCTACCAGCTCAACCTCAACGCGGCCGGCCAGCTCGATGAGGACGAGCCGATTCACGTGTTCTGGGTGCGCTACACCGAGCACGGCGAGCACAAGGAGCTCAACTTCATTCAGCGCAAGTTTGCCTACGGCCTCACGGCCCGCAAGGTGGCGCCCGATAAGTACGTGCTCAAGTTTGCGGCCTACGACAAGGTGCCGTTTTACCTCATGAAGTCCAGCGTAGACAATGCATTCCACGTGTTTGCGGTGGTGGCCAACCGGCAAATCATGCTCAGCCGCGTGTACCTGCGCATCGAAGGCGGCACGTTTTGGGTGCCCAACGTCAAGTACATCGAGCTAAAAGGCTGGAATGCCGCTACCCGAGCGCCCGTGGTCGAGCGCCTGGCCGTGTAGCTCCTAGTTTGTCGCCCCCTGGGCCTAGTCCTTCCCCGTATGCTTCCTTCCTCTGCGCCGCCCAGCCCGGCGGGCCGCTGGCTGGTGCCGGCCCTCTCGCTGGCTTACCTGCTGTTTTCCTACTGGCTCATTGGCTTTCGGCCCGAGCAGCTAGTGCTCGTGGGGTTGTGCAACGCTTGCTATTTCCTGACGGACGCCACCCGCCGGCTCATTACCGGCTTTTCCATCTTCGTCGTCTTCTGGATTCTGTACGACTACATGCGGGCTTTTCCCAACTACGCCTACCGGGCCGTGGATGTCGCGCAGCTCTACCACACCGAAAAAAGCCTGTTTGGCATCGCCTCCCACGGCCAACTGCTAACGCCCAACGAGTATTGGCTGCGCCACCACCAGCCGTGGCTCGACGTGCTGTGCGGGGTATTTTACTTGTGCTGGGTGCCCATTCCGCTGGCTTTTGCCGGCTACCTGTTCTTTAAAGCGCGCCGGTTGTTTTTCGCTTTTGCCCTCACGTTTTTGCTGGTCAATATCCTGGGCTTTATCGTGTACTACCTGCACCCGGCCGCCCCGCCGTGGTATGTGCAGCAGCACGGGCTCGTTTTTCAGCCGCTCACCATGGGTAGCACCGCCGGGCTAGCGCGGTTCGACAGCTTCTTTGGCATAAGTCTCTTCAAAGGCATTTACGCCAAGAATGCCAATGTCTTCGCCGCCATGCCCTCGCTGCACTCGGCCTACCCGGTGGTGGTGCTGTTCTACGCCCTGAAGCACCGTGCCGGAGTTTTCAACCTGGTGTTTTTGCTCATCATGCTGGGCATCTGGTTTGCGGCGGTCTATACCAGCCACCACTACGTGCTCGACGTGCTGGCCGGCATCACCATTGCGTCGCTCGGCATCCTGCTTATTCGACTGCTGCTGGCGCACAGCAAGCTTTTCAACCGCTTGGTCGAAAGCTTTTGGCAAGCTACCGCTCCCCGCCCCTGAGAAAGGCAACGAACCAAATCGACTA
>CAZZDR010000117.1:0-10567 GCA_964652535.1 uncultured Hymenobacter sp.
GTGATGTTGCTCGACCCCAGCGACGAGCTGCTGGTGATGGACTTGATGCCCGGAATGCCGTTTATCTGCTTTTCGAGCGGCTCCGTTATCTGGTTCTCAATCACGTCGGCGTTGGCGCCCGTGTACGAGGTGTTTACGCTGATAATGGGCGGGTCGATGGCCGGGTAGTCGCGTAGGGCCAGAAACGAAAACCCTACCCCCCCAAACAGGAGCAGCAGCAGGTTGAAAACCGTGGCGAGCACGGGCCGCTTCAAAGAGAGTTCGGAGATGTTCACCGGAATAAAGTATGGAGTAAAAACTGGTTGTCATTGCGAGTGTAGCGAAGCACTCGCACCCAAACGATGCCCGCGCTTGTCGTTCGTCTGTCGTTCAGCTGCGAGTGCTTCGCTACGCTCGCAATGACAGGCGGACTATTGCTGCTTTGCCTTCGCCTTGCGCACCTTCACCGGCTTGCCGGGTTGGGTAAATAAGACGCCATTGGTTACGACCGAGTCGCCGGCCGCTAGGCCGCTGACGATGGCAATTTGGTCGTTTTGGCGGTCGCCGGTGCGCACATTCTGCAACACGGCTTTGCCCTGTTTTACGAGCACTACCTGGTCCGATTTGTCGCCCGGTAGCAGGGCGTTGGTGGGTAGCAGCACACTGCGGCGGGCCGCGCCGATGGCTACGCTCACCCGGGCAAAGGCGCCGGGGCTGGCCTGCGCGCCGGCCGGCAGCTGGGCGCGCACGGTCAGGTTGCGGGTGGTTTGGTTTACCTGGCTTTCCTGGGCTACCACCGTGGCGGGGTAGCGGCGCGGCGGGGTGCCGGCCAGCTGCACCGTCACTACTGAGCCGGGCCGCACCACGCTGCCATTGGCTTCGGGCAGCGTAAAATCGACCTTGAGCTTGGTATCGGCCTGTAGGGTAGCGATGATGGTGGCGGGCGTGACGTAGGCGCCGGGGCTCACCTGGCGCAGGCCCAGCACGCCCGTGAAGGGCGCCCGAATAACCGTTTTAGCAATCATGGCCTGGCTATACGCCGCGTCGGCCTGGTAGCTGCGCACCTGGCTCACGGCCAGGTCGTAGTCGGCCTGGTTCACGCCCTGCACTTTCAGCAGCTTCTCCAGCCGGTCTTGCGACAGGCGCGACACCTGCAGCTGCGCGCGGGTTTTTTGCAGCGTGGCTTGCAGGTCGGCGTCGTTGATGCGGGCAATAACGGTGCCCTTGCTCACGCGGCGGCCTTCCTGCACATTGAGGAAAGTGAGGCGGCCGTTTACCTCGGGGTGCAGCTCCACGTAGTCGTTGGCCACCACCGCGCCGTTGGCCTCCAGCGAGTCGGTTACGGCCGTGGGGCGGGCCACCAGCACATCGACCAGGGCGGGGCCGGTATTCTTTTTACCACCCTTGCCTTCTTTGGCCGAGTCGGTTTTGGCGTGGCAGCCGGCCAGCAGGGCCAGCGCGGTGCTGGCGATGAGGAGTGGGGCCGCAGAAAAAAAACGCATACGTGGAAGAAGGTGATACGCAGCGGCCCGCGCGGCTAAGCGCCGGGTGGCCGGGTGGGGGGCAAGCAACAGGGAGCACAAAGGTCGGGTTCAATGCGCGCGCGCAATGACGCACCGCCCCAGCCTGGGGTTGCGCCGCGTGCCCCGTATTTTTAACCCATGAAGAAGCCTGCTGCCCCATCGCTCCCTACCCCCCCCACCGAGCGCAACTATTTTGCCGATGTGCATGAGGTGGTGCGCTTGGTGCCGCCGGGCCGCATCACGAGCTACGGCGCCATTGCGCACTACCTGGGCGCCCGGCACGGCTCGCGGGCCGTGGGCTACGCGCTTATGGCCGCCAACCTCGACGCCGCTACCCACCAAAAAGATGCGCCCGTGCCCGCCCACCGCGTCGTCAACCGGCTGGGGCAGCTCACGGGGCGCCACCACTTTCCTACCCCCACCGCCATGCAGGAGCGCCTCGAAGCCGAAGGCGTGCGCGTGGAAGACGATGTGGTGGTCGAGTTTAAGCAGCGCTACTGGGACCCGGCCGTGGAGCTGGGGTAGAGTGGCTTGGTAGCAAAAGCAAAAAGGCTGCTAGCAACTCAGTTGCCAGCAGCCTCCGAGCAGGCGTAGCTAGTGCGTATTACTTTTTCACCTGCAAGGGAGCTGAGGAGATGTGTAGGTAGCTGACTTTCCAGTCATTTTTACTGTCTTTGCGAACTATCATCAGAGTGGAACCGGCATCAATCCCGCCCTGCTTGTTTTTGGCCGAAGGCAATTTATCTTGGGAGTAAAAGCCAGAGTAGTAGACCATATTGGCATCACCACTCTTGGCTAGTGGCGTATAGTGAAAATTGCTGACCTTACCTTTCGAAAAGGCTGTGGCGACCGAGTTTTTGCCGTTCAGCTGCTGTTTCGGAGTGGTACCTAAAACCACTACATCGTCTGCTAGCAGGGTTCTGACCTTAGCAGACTCCCTCTTCATAAGCGCCTCCATAAACTGCTCGCCAACGGTGGTAGACGCCATCCCAGTGGTAGGAGCAGTAGACGCGGCCGGCGGCGTGCCCGCGTTGCTGGAGCAAGCGCTTAGCAGCGTAGCCAGCGCTGGGAGGAGTAGGGAGTTTCTCATACTTGGGAAAGGAAGAGGGGATTATAAATAACCAGCAATCAATAAGTTGAGCTGTTATGAGAAGATGACTGTATAAGCTAGGTAGAACCGCCTAGATAGCCGTGCTATTTGCCTCTGCACGCTGAAAGCGCACTAAAAAAGCTGCTGGGCAACACGCTCCCAGCAGCTTTTCGCAGCTAAAAATGTGCTCGTTACTTATTCGCCTTGAGCGGCTCTTGGGCTATGTGCACGTAGGTAAACTGCCAGGTGGCCCCTTCCTTGTGGGCTACGCTCATAAAAGATCCGCGGCCCGAGGCGCCTTTCGGGTAGGTAGCCGTTGGCTTGAAGTCGTAGGTATAATAGCCCGTGGAGTAGCCCATCGTGGCGTCGCTACCCATTTGCAGGGGCGTGAATTTCAAATTGCTGTCGGTGCTGAATGACCGCTTCAACCAGTACGTACTAAGCGAATCCTGGCCGCTCAACACCGGCGACACGTTGACGAGCAGCCGCGCATTCTTGGCTAGGCAGGCGGTGGCTTTGGCCACATCTTGTTGCTGCATGGCCTCGCCGAACTGTTGCACTAAGGCGGCCATAGTAGCCGGCCCGGCCGCCGCACGGAGAGGAGCAGTAGGCACGCGGGGGTTACCAGCGCCGAACGCCAGCAGCGTTGCCAAAGCCAGGAGGGGTAGAGAGTTTTGCATGAGGGACGAGAGAAGAGGGAGGTAAAATCTAGAATGATGCCTGTGAAAGCCGCACTAAAAAAGCTGCTGGAAAACGGACTTCCAGCAGCTCTTTATCACTTGGCAAATGGCCATTATTGATTGACCTTGATGGGGTCTTCGGCCAGGTGGATATAGGTAAACTGCCAGATGCCTCCCTCCTTGCGAGCTGCTATCATGTAGGAGCCGCGTCCGGTAGCGCCTTTGGGGAGATTAGCCATCGGCTTTACGTCGTAGGTATAATAGCCAGTACCGTAACCCGTTGTGGCGTCGCTGCTCGTCTGCAGGGGCGTAGGTTTTAGATTGCTCGTGCTGCTGAAAGACCGCTTCAGCCAGTACGTGCTCACCGAATCCCGGCCGCTCACCACCGGTGCCCCGTTGGCTAAGTACCGCACATTTTTTGAAAGGCAGGCAGTGGCTTTCACCATATCATGCTCTTGCATGGCTTCGGTCCATTGTTGCGTTAAAGCGGCTATGGTAGTCGGCCCGGCCACAACGGGGCGGGGAGCGGTGGGCACGCGGGGGGTATCAGCGCCGAATGCCGGCAGCGTAACCAAAGCTAGAAGTGGTAAGGAAGTTTTCATGAATAAAGAGAAGGGTAAAGTGTGCAGCAAACTTAGCACGTAACCAAGAGGTTAGTGCATTTGACAAAGTGCTTAATCCATAAAACAGGTAGAAATACCTGCTTTTGCCCGCGCCGCTTACTAGTTGCGTTCGGCGCGGCATGCACTTGGGTTTAAGCTCTACGGTAGTGGTGGCCGCGCAGCCGCTACTGCCACCCGTCAACTACCCAAGGCAAGCAGCTGCGCGGTAGTACCCCAGCGCCAGGCTGCCACCCGCGCGCCCGTGGCTACCGCCGCTAAGAAGTTGGCGGCAAATTGCCGTTGCGGAGGGGGTAGGACTTTAGCGGCCGGGGTGGGGTCTCATCCCCTGATGCCAGCTGCGAGCTAGGCCGCCTGCGCCAGGTGGCACTCCTTGTACTTCTTGCCCGAGCCGCAGGGGCAGGGCGAATTGCGGCCCAGTACCTGCTTTTTGGCGCGCAGCTGCCGCAGCCACTGGCGTGGGTCGAGGTGGCTGCCGTGGGCCGTTAGGGTTTGCCCGGGGTGCTGGTGCAGGGCCTGGGCAAGCAGGTCGAACAGCTCGGGGTGGTTTTCTTTTAGCTTCTCGGGGCGCTCGAAGAAATACTCGTTCACCACCGCAAAAAACTCGGCCTCGTTGGTGCCCGCGTAGGGGTCGATGTCGGAATGGCCGGCCCGAATGGCGGCCAACTCGCGCTGCATCACGGCGGCCCAGGCTGGGCGCAACGCGGGGGGGAGACCGGCGCCCGGAATGCCATCGATTTGCCCGTCGGCTTCGTCTACGAGGTGCGCAAACTCGTGCACGCCCACATTTCGCTTGTCCTCGGCATCGGCGAAGCCCTGCACCAGCGCGGCGCGGCTCAGGCGCATGTACTGGCTGGTTTGGAAGCGCTGCACCGAGCCCAGCAGCGTGCCTTGCAAGGATTGCACCTCCTGGTCGGGGCGGGTTTCGAGCTGCCAGGCATCGGGCACAATCAGCACCTCGTGCAGGGTCGGGTATTCCCAACCCGGAAAGCCAAAAACCGGGATGACGGCCGCCGCTGCCGTGAGCACCCGCGTGAGGTCATCAACCTCGGTTTGGATGCCGGTGAGGCGCGTGCGAGCCAAAAAGAGCTGCATGGCCTGCTCAAAACGCGTTTTATCGGCGTCGGCAAGGCCATCGTAAAACGCCACGTTTTCGGTGAGCAGCGTGCGCCAGGCGGGGGCAAAAGGAGTGGCGAGTGCGGCACGGCGGCGGCGCTGGTCGGCGGTGAGGTAGCGGTAAAAAACCAGCAGCAGGGCCAGTAATGCAGCCCCGGCCAGCAAATAGGAAAGCGACATGGCCAGGTTAACGGTGGGCCTGGCTCAGTGGTTATGGCCCCGGCCGGGGGTAGGGCCGTGGGGGTAGGTTTGGCCCTAGCCAGCTGCGGCGCGCCGGCGCCAAGCGCGCGGTTTGCCGTTTCATGCGCAAATTTGTGCCGCAACTACTTCCTTTTGTCTTTCCCCTGCCTGCCCCGATGAACGCCGCCGACCTGAACGCCGCCCTGCTGGCCCTGATTGAAAAGAAAGCCGAGCTGCATACGCTCACCTACGACGATGCCCGCTACGACGACGTAGAGGAATCGCTGCACGATCTCGAAGACGACTTTAACGACGACTACGGCGCCGACCTGGAAGAAGCGTTGGAGAAGGTGCACCTCGACCTCAAGTCGGATACCGACGTGCTGCTGCCTACCGCCTACCTGCCCGCCACCAACACTCCCCAAAAGGAGGACGGCGTATGGGTTGATTCGGAGAAGTACCCCGGCCGCGTGCGCCTCGTGCTGCGTGCCAACCCGCCCCGCTTTATCCTCACCACCAGCAAAGGCCAGGAGCACGAGCTCTGGAAAGCCTAAGCGCAGGAGGACAAAGTCGATTAAAGACTAAAAAAGAACGTCATACTCAGCTTGTCGAAGCGTTTCTACCACGCCGTTGGATTACTGTCCTAACGGTGTGGTAGAAATGCTTCAACAAGCTGGGTATGGCGTTCTTTCTTAATTCTCACGATTTTTCTTGCACCCTCTCGAAAGCTGCTCGGCACTACTGCTGACCAATGGCTAGCGCACGCTCAGGCGGAGCGTTTGGCCCTCGGCCTGCACCAGGTACAAGCCTGTAGGTAGGCTGAGTGGCGTGTTGCCGCTGGCATCGGCCGTGGCTGTAGCTACCAGCTGGCCTAGGCTATTGAGCACCCGCACAGCCGTGCCCGCCGCGGTGCCGCTGAGCGTGGCCGCGCCTGCCGTGGGGTTGGGGTAGAGCGCGAGCACGCCCGCCGCGCCGCTCACCCACCGCACGGGCGAGTAGGTAGTGGTACCGTTGAGGTCGGCCTGGGCCAGGCGATAGTAGGTGGCCGCGCTTTCGCTCACAACCAGGTTGTAAGTGTGGGCCAGCGTACTCGTGCCTTTGCCAGCTACAAAACCCACGCGCTCGAAGGTGCTACCATCGTACGATTTTTCGACGCCAAAGCCGGCGTTGTGCAGCTCGTTGGCGGTGGTCCAACTCAGGCTCACGGTGGTAGCGCTGGTGCGCCGGGCCGCGAAGGCGACCAGCTGCACGGGTAGGGGCTGGGCGTTGCGGTCGTAGCGCAGGCTCTGCGTAGTGGTGCCGTCGCCGAGCTGGCCGGCTATGTTGCTACCCGTCGAAAAAAAACTGGCTCCCACGCTAGTGCGCGCCAGTGAGTGGCTGCCGCCACCGCTCACGGCTAGCCAAGTTGTGCCCAGTGTTGCCTCCTGCGTAGGAATAAGCCGTTGGACAGTGGAGCTTTCGCCCAGCTGGCCGTTGGTATTGAGACCCCAGGACCAGAGCGTGCCATTGGCGCGCCGGCCCACGCCGTGGCTGGCCCCGGCCGCTAACTGCGTCCAGGCAGCATTGCTGCCCGCGAGGGGGGTAGGGGTGGCAGTGGTTGCAGTAGTACCGGTGCCGAGCTGCCCGCTTTCGTTGGCGCCCCAGGCCCAGGGGCTGCCATCGGCCCGCAAGCCTAAGCTGAAGCTTGTGCCGCCCGTAGCGGCTACCCAATTGGTGGCTGTGTCTACTTGCGTGGGGCTAGTTTGAGCGGCGGTGGTGCCGGCGCCCAGCTGGCCATCGGTATTCAGGCCCCAAGCCCAAAGGGTGCCGTCGGCGCGCACAGCCAGGCTGTGGGCTGTGCCCGCCGCCACGCTACGCCAAGTGGCCGCTGGGTCTACTTGCGTGGGGCTAAGCTGGGTAGCGGTGGTGCCGGTGCCGAGCTGGCCATCGGCATTCAAGCCCCAGGCCCAAAGGGTGCCGTCGGCGCGCACCGCCAGGCTGTGGTTGGCCCCGGCCCCAACCTGCTGCCACAGCTGGCCGGCGCCTATCTGCACGGGGCTGGTTTGGGCGGCGGTGGTGCCGGTGCCGAGTTGGCCGCTGGTGTTCAGGCCCCAGGCCCAGAGGGTACCGTCGGCGCGCAGGGCCAGGCTGTGGGCCGTGCCGCTGGCCGCCACCTGCACCCAGTCTTTGGCTTCGCCAATGGGGGTAGGGCTGTTGCGCGCGGTGGTAGTGCCATCGCCCAGCTGGCCATTATCATTGAGCCCCCAGGCCACGAGCTGGCCCGCAGGAGTGATGCCCAGGCTATGCTGGCCGCCGGCGGCTACGCTACGGGTAGGCAGCCCGGCCACACCGGGCACACGTGCGGGCCTGCTGTGCGGGATAGTAGTGCCGTCGCCGAGCTGGCCGTCGTTGTTATAGCCCCAAGCCCAGGCCGAGCCATCGGCTTGCAAAGCCAGGTTGTAGTAGTTGTTGAGGCTCACGCTTACCCAGTTAGTGGCGTTGCCCACGCGCAAGGGGGTAGGGCTAGCCGTAGTAGTGCCGTCGCCCAGCTGGCCGTCGCCGTTGTTGCCCCAGGCCCAGAGCGTGCCATCAGCGGCAATGGCCGCACTATTCTGAAAATTAGCTGCCACCTGGCGCCAGAGACGGTCGGGGGCTACCTGCTCGGGCACTGGCTGCGACGTGGCCGTGCCGTCGCCGAGCTGGCCAAAGTCGTTGTTGCCCCAGGCCCAGAGCGTGCCCGTCGTTTGCAGCGCCAGCGAGTGCACGCCTTTGGCTACCACGCTGCGCCAGTTGGTGCCCGTACCAATTTGTCCGGGCTCGCTGGCATCGTCGGTCGTGCCGTTACCTAGTTGGCCGTAGCCGTTGTTGCCCCAGGCCCAGAGCGTGCCATCGGCGCGCACAGCTAGGGTATGGTAGTCGCCAGCTGTCACCTGTAGCCAGTTGGTGGCATTGCCCACTTGGTGGGGGGTAGTGCTATAGCTAGCAGCAGAGCCGTCGCCGAGCTGGCCGTTGCTATTGTCGCCCCAGGCCCAAAGGGTGCCATCGGCGCGCACCGCCAGGCTGTAGGCGTAGCCCGCTGCTACCTGTTTCCAGTCGGTGCCGGTGCCGACTTGCGTGGGCGTACTGGCGTCGTCGGTGGTGCCAGTGCCCAGCTGGCCGTAGTAGTTGTCGCCCCAGGCCCAGAGCGTGCCATCGGCGCGCAGGGCCAGGGTGTGGATGCCTCCCGCTGCCACCTGGGCGTAGCTAGCTCCCGAGCCCGGCTGACTAGCGCTGGCGCGCTGCATAGTAGTACCATCACCGAGCTGCCCCGAACTATTGTTGCCCCAAGTGCGCAAGGTACCATCGGCGGCCAGCAGCACGCAGTGGCTGCCACCTGCGCTCACCGTGCCTGGCAGAATCTGCGCCACCAGCGTTGTTGGGAGTAGTACTATTGATAGTTGAAATAGGCTTGTCCTTAAATAATTATAAAGCAGTTTTTTCAAAATAAGTATAATAAATTCGATAAAAACTAAAATAATAGATTTTTTGCCTAAAAACAGGTTCCGTAAAGCTAGCCTATTAATTTAAATTATACAAATCTATTATAGCAATCAGTCGAATGGTAAACGTTACCTAAATGCGTCTATATGCCCACCACGCGTTTGCTGTACCTGGAGTGAACGCTGTTCAACCTAGCGCTAACGTTCCTCTTGCGTTAGGGCAAATGGCTAGTGCGCCTAGTAACCCGCGACTCTGCCTCGCTGCTGGGCCAAAGGCCTGTTTAGCCAACTGCCTAGGCTAGCCGCAGGCGTTACGAACCGTGCTAAAAGCCAGAAATAAAAGGGGGGTAGGCCGCCGTGCCGCACGAAGCGAAACACAGCAACCTACCCCTTTGGTATTTGCACAAGTGTCCAGGGCGGCTTTGCGCCGTTAATAATTCGGTTCGGCGCGCTACCACTGGCCGCACAGCTAGGGTGGCCAGTGGTAGCGCGCCAAGTATATGCTCGAGTATTAAGCGGCTATAGCAGCGGGCCTAGAAAGAGCTAGGTGTGCGCCCACTATCGCTTCTTCTAGCGAGTGAAAATGCGCGGTGCGCAACAGGTATGGAACACCCGCCGCGCTGGTGCCGTGGGTATAGCGCTGGGTGGCGAGTGGGCCAAAACGGGCAGGCTGCACCAAGCTCAACTCGCGTAGGCCCGCAGCGGCGGCGCGGGGCGTAAACTCGGCCAGCAGCCAGTCTTGCGCCTGAACTGGAATAGCTTCGAGGTGGTGCACATCGCTAACCCAGCCCCAGGGATGGTCGGGCGAAGACCGGGTTTCAAAATAGCACAGGGCTAATTCCTGCAGGGCAATAAATTCGGCGGCGTTGGTAAAGGCCCGCCACTGGGTGATGACGCATGGCACGCTGGGTTCGGCCTGCACAAGGCCGTAAGGACGAGTAAGTAATGTAGTAGAAGCCATAGGAAGAAAGAGCAAGGGTACCGCCGTTAGCAAGAATACTTCCAAAAAAATCTCTACTACCTCATCAGGAAGTAATTATCGTTGCAAAGGCAAACAAATTTCATGTATGTTACAAAGCGCATTTTTGGCTTTGCCAACTCCCAATGTACGAAGAAAAGATGGGGCTAGGACTGGGCATACACATAATTTAACAGTGTGGCCACCACCCCCCCCGCCCAGTAACAGCCAAGGACGTAAACGCCACACGGGCAGCAGCTTGACAAATTCTGTCAAACTGCTGCCCGTGCAGGGGGGTAGGGCGCGCGGCTACACTAAGTCGCTCAGTTCGAGCCAGCGTTCGCCTTTGGCGTCGAGGTCTTTGTCCACGGCTTGCAGGCGGGCGGGCCAGGCAATTAGGTCCTGGCGCGAGCCCTGGCCGGTGGCCAGGTTGGCCACGAGTTGCTCCTTCTCTTTTTCGAGGGCCGCGATGTCCTTCTCCAGCTGCTCAAATTCCTTCTTCTCCGCAAACGAAGCACGGCGCTTGGGCGCTTGGGCCGTGGGAGGGGGGGTAGGGGCAGGCGTGGCGGCCGCTACCTTGGCGGCAGCACGGGCCACTTTAGCCGCCTTCTCTTCCTCTTCTAGCGCGGCTTCGGTTTCGCGCTCGGCTAGGTAGTCGCGGTAGTCGGTGTAGTTGCCGGGGAAGTTGAGCACGGCTCCGCCCGGCTCCAGCACAAACAGGTGCTCGGCTAGGTTATCCAAGAAGTAGCGGTCGTGGCTCACAATAAGCAAGCAACCCGAAAAATTCAGCAGGAAGTCTTCCAGAATATTGAGCGTGCCCAGGTCCAAGTCGTTGGTCGGCTCGTCCAAAATCAGGAAGTTTGGGTTCTTCACCAGCACGCGCAACAGCTGCAAGCGCCGCTTTTCGCCGCCGCTGAGCTTGCTCACCAGCGTGTACTGCTGCGCCGGCGGAAACAGGAACAG
>CAZZDR010000118.1:0-10520 GCA_964652535.1 uncultured Hymenobacter sp.
TGCCAATTTCGTAGCTGGCCGCACTCTGGTGCACTCCGGCCGAGTACAGCTCGTTCACGTTGGGCGGGCGCCAGGCGGTGGCTAGGTTGGCGGTCAGGCTCAGGCCGTGCCCGAGGTCGAGCAGGCCACCTAGGGTACCCGTCACGGCTTGGTACACGGTAGTGGGCTGAATGATGCGCCCGGTCGTGACGTCGGTCAAAAAGGCGCGCAGCCAGCGGTAGTCGTAGCGCAGGCCGCCCTCCAGGGTCAGGCGCTCGCCGCGGTGCTTGCCCAGCACGTAGGCTCCCGCACCATAGTTGCGGAAGTTGGGAATCAGGTATTGGTACTGCCGAATGTTAGCCTGCGTCATCCCGCTTACCCCGGTCGTCAGCGACCAAGGCTGGGCGGCCGACGTCACGTACGCCACGTCGAGCGTATGGGTGGTGAGGCTCAAAAACAGGTCGGGCACATCGCCCAGCGCCGGGTTAAAGGGCAACTGGCTACCATACTCCGAGCGGGCGTCGGTTTGGCGGGCGAAGGTGGCCTCCACCCGGTTATCGCCCGGCAGCGCTACCGTAGTTTTGGCCTTGAATAACTGGTGCACCACGGCCTGGTAGGGCCGGTTAACGTCGTAGGTAAATTGGTCGGCCGTGAGTGGCCGGTCGCGGGCAATAGCCGCCAGCAGGTCATTGACCGAGCCCATTTCCGAACCTGCGAAGATGCCGATTTTGGTATCGAAGCGGCTGAAGAACAGCTCCGTATTCACGATGCCCCGGTGGTAGCCTAGGGCCAGCGAGTAGTTGCGCTCTTCTAAGCCAGTGTTGGCGAGGTAGTAAGTAGCCGAGCGCGTGTTGCCGCCCCGCCGCAGCGTGCCCTGCACCCGGTAGCTGAGGCCGTGTAGTAGCCCCAGCCCGTGCCGGCCGCTCCGCGCCGTATCGGCCGGCACGGCACCCTGCACGAAGGCCGAAGCGGCCCCTAGACGGCCGTTGGTCATACCCACCAGGTTCATCTCACCGCTCACGCCGGCCGTATCGGGCAGGGCGGCGGGCTCTACCAGCACTACCCCGCCGATGGCGTCGGCCCCATAGCGGATACTGGCCGCTCCCTTAACCACGGTGAGGCGAGTAGCGGTAAAGGGGTCGATTTCGGGTGCGTGGTCGAGGGCCCACTGCTGGCCTTCCTGCCGCACGCCGTTGTTGAGTATCAGCACTCTATTGCCATACAGGCCGTGGATGACAGGCTTGGCAATCGTGGGGCCCGTCTGGATGCTGTACACGCCCGTAATGCCTTTCAGTGATTCGGCTAGGTTCAAGCCGCGAGTTTGCTGCAAGGCTTGCCCGCCGAGGGTAGTTTGGCTCTGGCTGACGAGCGGCACGGTTTGCTTTTCGCCCGCCACCCGCACCTCCCCAAGCTGCTTAGAGTCAGGTTTTAGCTTGATGTCCTTGGCGAGCGAGCCGCGTAAATCCACTACTAGCACCTGCTCGGCGTAGCCTACGAAGCTGGCATTCACGTGGTATTGCCCCGCGCACAGCTGATGAAAATGATAATGCCCATCGGGGTCGGCGGCTTCGGCAGCGCTGGTTTCGGCCAGGCGCAGCACGGCCCCCGGCAGCGGTTCGCCGGTGCGCTGGTCAGTGATGCGCCCGGCTAGCGATAATGCGCAGCCCGGCTCGGCAGCCGCCCCTTGGGCCACTGCACACCACGGCTGCCCACCCAGGAGCACGACCAGCATCACCAGCAGCCGCAAAGCTGACGCACGGCTTTGTGAACTACGTAGTTGCAAGAAAATGAAGGGATTGCGCTGCCCGTAGGCAGCCAATGGGGTCGCGTCCGGTGCGCCCACAGCAGCACCGGCCCACTACAGCGACCAGAAAATTTCAACTAGATGAAATACTCCTAGCTCAGCGGGGGGCCACGCAGCGCCGTGCGCCGCAGCTCGGTAGCCGAGCTAGCCAGGGTAGTGGGTACGGCCAAGGGCCGGTAGCTGGCCAGCAGCTTGGGTAGCGGCATCGCTACCGCTGGCGCGGCCTGAAACGGCACGTTGTAGAACTGCTCAATTTGGCAGTGCGTGTGCTTGGGCGTCAACAGAGATTTGCCAGCCAAGCGCTTGCCCTGGGGTAGTAGTCTTGGCTCTTCAGTAGTGTGCTCGTGGGCGTGCAGCGCTAGTACCCACGCCTCCGGCAACAGCGTCCGCGTGAGGCAGAGCAGCAGGAGGAAAGCGAGGTAGGAACGCAACGGAAGTCGCAACACGGCAGCAGAGCTAAGGCCTCAAAAACGCGGATAACCGGCTAGTGGTTGCACCGGTGTTGCAAATATAGGCGCAATTGTCAAGCGTTGCATGACCGAGGCAGAAGTTGACTTTAGCAAGTGGATGCTCTGTAGTCACGTTCCGCATGTCTATTCACGCTCGTCGTTACGCTGTCCTCAGCCACTAAGCTGACAGTGTGCGAAGCAGTCAGACCAGCTGACACCCGTGGTCTTGGGGCCGAGGCCGCGAGTGGGTTCGTCTATTAATAGCACATCGGTGTGCTCGGCCAGCGTAACGGCGATTCCTACCTTCTGGCGCATGCCCTTGCCTTAGCCGCGCTTTAGTCGGCCGCGGGCAGCCCACGCTTCGAGCAAGAATGCAGCCAGCCCAGGTAGGTAGCACTCCCCGGCCAGGCAGCTGAAGTAGCATAGTTTTCGAGTCCCGTTAGCTCGCCGTAGCGTAGAGCAGCACTACCTCCAGAATGTATGCCGCGAAGCGGTGGGTGTCGGGGACGTGCAGGTGCACCCCGTTTAATTCTGCCCGGCCGGCGGTAGGTGCCACAAAGCTTAGCAGCAGGTTCAGGGTCGTGGTTCTGCCCGCCACATTCTAGCCAAGCAGGCAGAAAACCTTGCCTTCGCGCAGCATTAGGTTGAGGCTATGCAGGGCCACCTGGCCTTGGTATTTCTTGCGGAGGGTGAGGCCTACAAACGCAGCATGACGGAAGAGTTTATGAAAAACTAGCAGCGCAAATGTGTAATGATTGGAAATATTTTGCAACTTTGATGCATAACAAGCAAAGTCACATAAATATCTTCTTGCCTTTAAAATCAATAATTTTCTTTAAATTATTGATTTTAAAATATATAATCAAGAGAAAGGCTGTTGGCAGTGTCGTTGCATCCATGAGTTCCTTACTTGTTGCCGCACTGGTTTGCCACATTTCTACCTATCCCAATGCCTAACCTCCGTCTCCGACTATTAGCTGATTATGGTGGCGCACTCAGTGCGGGGCTCTGCCTGGTGCATTGCGTGGCAGGACCGTTGCTGCTGGCTTGGTGGGGCCAGCAATCGGACACGGACAATGGTGACCTGATTTTCCTGCTGTTGAGCGTGGGGCTAGCAGTACCGGCTACTTGGCGACTCTCTAGCTGGAGACTGCGCGGGGCGCTGTGGCTTGGGCTGGCGCTATTTGCTGCCACAGTGCTTCTAGCTGAACGCTACCCGCTGCTGGAATACGCGCAGTACGCAGTGTCAGTCGGCCTAATTGGCACGCACTTGCTCAACTTGCGGCACTGCCGCCGCTGCTTGGCTCGCGAAGCGGCCGACCCGCTGCGGGCCGAATGTCTAGCCCAATAATAGTAACAGCTAGTTGCGCATGAGATGTTTATCCATGATGCAAGCGCGATAAGCTATTGTTTTCCAGTGGCATTCGGAATAATAGTATTTACCGCGTAGCCAGCGGGGGCTAGCAGACGCAGCCTCCTGCTGGCTCTTCTCTTTTGCTTTGATTCCTTAACTCGCCTAAACGCTGCGAGCTACTCATCAAGTGTCCGCTAGGCTAGCGTCATCTTAAAATACCACCTAAGTAAAAGTGTCGCTGTATCGTCTATTAATAAAACTATGTTGCATTGCATAATTTAATTAATTTCAGCGTTTTAGTGCCAAATTATTAGCTTTTTTACCATAAAATTGGTATTAGTGAATGATTGATAAAAATTTTATGAACAACATTTGCATCATTGATTCAAATATTTTTTGCCCCCTACCCCATGAAAAAAATTACGTTTCTCGCCCTTGTTGCGCTTACTGTCTCGCTCGCTAGCTGCGGCGGTGACAAGGCTGCTGACACAACGGCTTCAACTACTGAAGCCTCCACTGCGCTAGCTGCCGACACGACCGGCAAAATGGCCACTCCCGCTCACACGCAGCTCGTGGCTGACCACCAGAAAATGGAGGAAGACCACCGCACCATGGCCGCCGCCGACTCAATAATGGAAGCCGACCATCAGCAAGAAGTAGCTGCGGCTAAAGCGGCCGGCAAAACCACCACGCCCGCCTTTGCTACCCTCGAAAAGCGCCACGCTGACATCATTACCCGCCATAAGGAGGTTGTAACTATGCACGACGAGGTGCTGAAGCGCCATGCCGAGCTAGAGCAAAAGCACGCCGGCGGCGGCATAACCGACGCTCAAATGCAGACGGACCACAACCAAATGAAGGCCGAGGACCAGAAAATGCAGGACGAGCACCAGAAGCTCGTAGCCGACCACAAGAAAATTGAGGAAGACCACGCCGCTTTGCTGAAGAAATAAGCAACGCCACTTACCAAGTAAATATACTTTTTGACCCTGGCACCAAGAGGGCGCCTCCCGGCTAGGAGGTGCCCTCTTGCATAAGTAGTATCACGCCATCTTTCAGGGTCATGACGTCGGCTTACGGGCAAGTAAATAGACTAGTACAGCGTCCTGAAGGGGGTAGGCGTTCTCGTTCTTTCTCCGCACAGTAACATCAGCTAGGGTCCATGGGCGTGGACGTGCACCATAGCTTCGATTATCACCCTCACTGTACTGAGATTGTAGCCTACAACAAGGACTCCATCGAGCTATTGCTGCTCATCCAGAGCTTCCTCCAGTCGGTGTGCAGCAGTACTCGACTAGGGAAGCTGCCTGACCATTAAGGGCCTAAGCATTAAAACGCAGTAGGGCGCTATCTTACTTAAGGTGGCTAGGTGCTAGCTGTCAACTATAACGCGAATGGAGCTTAGGGACTCCGCGTGCTTCTTTCTGACTCATTTTATTTTGGGCTACCTGCTTGCTAAATATGCGCTTGGGTAGACGTTTCTATTATGTTTGAGCGATTCGCAATGACTTCTACCCTTTGTCGCACGACGGCGCTGGTTGCGGGGCTGATATGCTTAGGTTTTACAAATGTGCTAGCACAGAATATCTTAGACTTACCTCCTACCCTGCCGTGGTCTGGGCACAGCGAACGGTTGATTGTCAAGCCAGACGATAAGTGGATTACGCCAGCCGAAGCGGCCGATTTTAAGACGACGCCACGCTACGCCGAGGTCAAAACTTGGCTAGAACGGCTCGCGGCCGCCTCGCCCTTGCTAACCATCCACAGCTTTGGGCGTACGGGGGAAGGCCGCGACCTATTGTACGTGCGCGCTAGCAAGGGCGGCGCTACCAAGCCAGTCGTGCTGGTGCAGGCGGGCATCCACTCGGGCGAAATAGATGGCAAAGATGCCGGGCTGATGCTGCTGCGCGATATTGCCCTACGCGGCAAGGACCACTTGCTCGACCGCGTTGACCTCGTGTTTGTGCCGATTTACAACATCGATGGCCATGAGCAGTTGAGCGCGTGGAACTACCCCCACCTGCGTGGACCCGCCGAGAAGGGGCGCGATTCGAACGCGCGCAACATCAACCTGAACCGCGACTATAGCAAGGCGGACGCGCCTGAAACGCGGGCCATGATTGGGCTGCTGCGCGAGTTGGACCCGCTGCTCTACGTCGATTGTCACGTCAGCGAAGGCTTCGACATGCAATATGACGTGACCTTCACCTACGCAGGCTGGGGCACCTATGCGCGCCACCGGGCAACGGCCGACTGGCTGCAGGGCAGATTCGGACCGACCGTGGCGCAGGCCCTAACTAAGGCGGGGCATACCCCCACAATTTATCCCAGCCCGATTGACACGCGCGAGCCGACCAAGGGCATTCGCTACAGCCCGGAGGGGCCCCGTTACTCCACTGGCTACGGCGATTTTATCAGCGTGCCAACTGTGTTGGTCGAAAACCACATGCTCAAGCCATATCGACAGCGCGTGCTCGGCACTTATGTGCTGCTGGAAGCCGCGCTGAAGATTGCCGCGACTGATGCCGACCGCATCGCCGCGGCCAAGGCGACGGACCGTGCGAGCCGGCCCTCCGACTTGCTCACACGCTGGGCGCCCACGCCGCAGCCCATCGGCTGGGTCGAGCGGTTTAAGGGGGTAGCCTTCGACACGTATTTGTCGCCGGCCTCGGGTCGGCTAGAGCAGCGCTGGCTCGGCCGCCCTATCACTTTCCGCATGCCCATCATCGGGCAGCAGCCGACCGAGTCGGTCCGGTTGCCCAAAGCTTGGTGGGTGCCCGCGGCCCAAGCAGAGGTGCTTGATCGGTTGCGTCTGCACGGCATTGCGTTCGAGACGATTGAGACGCCGCAGACGCTACAGCTCGATCAGGTGCGGCTCGTCGAGCCCAAGCTGTTGCAGCCCAACGAAGGGCGCGTGCCAATGACGGCCACTTTCGTGCATGCGGTCGGCGAGCAGCTACTGCCCGCAGGCAGTGTGCGCGTACCAGCCGACCAGCCGAACGGGCTGCTGGCGGCTGCGCTGCTGGAGCCAGAAAGCCAGGATTCGTTTCTGGCCTGGGGGTTCTTCCCCGAAATGCTGGCCCCAGCACCCAGCACGGATGCCTTTGTGCTTGCCGCGTTGGGGGAGCGCTTACTGGCGACCGACCCGGCGCTGAAGGCGACGTTCGAAGCTAAGCTACGCGCCGAGCCCGCCTTTGCCGCCGATCCGAACGCGCGACTCGCCTGGTTCTACGAGCGCGCGGGGCCGGGTCACCCCTACTGGTTGCAGTATCCGATTGCCCGCGAACTGAACTAAAGGATAGAATCAGCTATATCCCAACTGGTCAGCTGAAATTGCGCTACCCAGGTCAGCTTAAGAATCCTGTCTATCTTTCAAAGTCTACCTATAGCTCTCTTTACTTCCCCCGAGCGGAGGTAGCTTTTGGATGGGGTAAGTAAGAGACCACCACAAAAGGCGAGGTCTCATGCTCCTTTACCAGTGCTTGGTAGCCTTGTTCTGTGGTCAAATCTAGTTGGTAGGCGTAGCCTTCCGGCTGCCGGGCATTCTTATGTACATAACTGCCGGAGAACTCCACGATATCCGTGCGCTGGTAGGCTTGCAGGGCGGGACCGCGCAGCCGTTTGCCATCAACCCAGATGCCAAACTGGCGGGGGTTGTGCCACGCCGCCCATTGGTACGTGGTGGGGGTGCGGCGAGGAGGCAGGGGCAGGTAGAAGACTACCTTTTTTTCAGCGACCGAGAGATCCTTATACCGTTTTTGCTGGCCGCTCGGTAGCGTTACCACACAGTTGCCGTAGCGTTTCACCACTTGTTCGGCCTCGGAAGCAGATACGCTGCTAGCTGGCCCTTGTGAGACACCTTTTGGCCGCACCGCAGTGTCGACTGGAGCCGGCATTTGGGCCGCCGTCGTCCCGAACAAGACAGTCAGCGTAGCTAGCAAGCCGGCGGTGCTACCGCCCAGTAGCCACTGCTTCGGGCGGGAAGTGTGCGTAGTCATCATAAGCAACCGTTGTTTGGTGGTACGAAAGATTAAAGCACTAGTCAAAGCTAGCTGGGGGCTACCCGTTAGCTTACTGAGTAGAAGGTGCTGGTACTGCGGCACATTTTGGTACTGCTGATTGACGGCCTCGTCGGCGAGAAATTCGTGATTGAGCTGTACTGCTCGCTTTAGCCAATACAGCAGCGGATTAAACCACCCGATGCAGAGCAGCACTTCCAGCAGCAGGATATCAAGCGAATGGTACTGTCGAATATGGGCCAGTTCGTGCGTGAGCACTTCTGCTTCCAGGTGCCCCTGGTGATAAGCCGTGTCGGACACAAACAGATAGTGCAAAAACGTGTAAGGCAACCCTTGCGTGGGAAGCTCGACGAGCGTGGCCCCGTGAAAGGAGTGGTGCGGGTAGGAGGCAATCTGACGGGTCAGGCGCCGTAGATTGTGGCAGAAGCGACTCACTAGCAGCAGGGTCACGAAGCCATAAAGTAGTCTAACGCACTGGAAAACGTCTACGGAAGGTCGTTGGAAAACGGCAGTTGAACTAGGCGACCCGGAAGTAAGAGAATTTTGTACAGGCTGGTAAGTAACGGAGGACGTAGGGGCCATGGCCATGTAGTCCACCTCTAGCGATAGCAAGGGGAGGAGCGCGGAAACCAGCAGGCTACCGAGTAGATAAAACCGCTTGAAACGAGGCACCCGCTCGGCTTCGAGCACGAGCTTATAAAAGCTGAGAGCTAGCAGTAAGCACCCACTGGTTTCGAGCAGATACGCGATCATGGCTTTTTGGTAGCGAGTTGCTGCTCAATGATTTTCTTTAAGGCTTCCAGCTCCGCCGCGGATAAGTCGGTTTGCGTGGTGAAAAAGGAAGCAAACTGGGCCGCTGAGTCGTTGAAAAAGTTTTTAATCAACCCCTTGACATGGGTAGTAAAGTAGACCTGCCGGCTGACTAAGGGGTAGTACTGCCGGGAATTACCGTACTCTTGATAGCCAACTAGGCCCTTGTCGGTCATGCGTTTGAGCAGCGTAGCTACTGTAGTGGCGGCCGGTTTAGGTGCCGGATACGCGTCAAGCAATTCCTTCATGAAGGCTCGCTCACGCGTCCAGAGGTACTGCATCAAGATTTCCTCAGTGGCTGAGAGCTTCATTCTATGTGTGTAGATTTGTTTCTACAAACGTAGAATTAAAATTCGTCATTCTCAAGTTTTCCGTTATTTTTTTTAGTGCTGACTCGAGCCAAAATAGGGAAGTAGTCTTTGAAGGCGATGAAGTCACGCGGGTATACTTCGTGCAGACCGGGCGCATCAAAATCCTGAAAATTACCGCAGGTAGCAAGAAATTAATAACGGGCCTCTATGGCCCTGGCGAGTTTTTCGGCTACCTCACCTTGCTGGAAGGCACGCCGCACCGCAACTCGGCCGTGGCCGTTGACGACTCGGAACTTATTTACGTCCCGCAGGATGACTTTTCGCAACTTCTGCTGCGCAACCGTGAGGTGAGCCAGTAATTCATTCGCCTACTGGCCGGGCGGATTACTGACAGAGGCAGAAAGAGGACCCAGCTGACATCACATTTTGCTAGCTGCTTGCCTCCTGCCACAGCAGACTTTTCAACTCTCTGCTAGTACTGAATGGAAGTAGCCGGGTGCTCGGGACAGTATATCGCGCATCGCTTTAGTCCAGTCGTTTAGCTTGTTGCTCGCCGTTCTGAACCTTGGTCAGGCTGGTGATGTGCCCCGTTTTAGCCACTTGAAACAGCAGGTGCAAATCCACCGTGCGCGCAAAGAACTTTCCGGTTTGGTAAGGAACCAGCTCCACCTTGCGGCCGAACGCTTCTCCGTACAGCGTCAGGCCCTCGCGCCGAACGGCGAGAATAAAGTCCGGGGTGAATTGGTAGTGGCCCACGTAGCGGTCCAGGGTGGCGGCAGGTACCTGGATAGCGGGCGGGTTAAACAAGCGCTCCTGCGTCCGGTGCCAGGTAGTGGTACCTGTGGGGCTGGTGGCGGCAAACCCGGTGATAATGCCCTTGTTATCGCGGTTGATGGCGAGCAGCGTCAACGTCTGCGCCTCGTAGAATTTATCTGGCGCATACGCCAGCAGCGGCGCTTTGTCGCCCCCGCTCGGCATGAAAAGTAGTTGACCAAGCTCCCAGCTAATCTTGCGCTGGCCCGCCCCGTCAGCTTGGTAAATCCCCACGTAGCGTTGCTGCTGCCGCGCCGTGAGGGGGAGCGCAGCTTGGGGATAAGGCTTGCCTATGGCCTGGGCGGCGAGCAGGAATGCCGTCCGCTCGGGGTCCGGCGCCGGGTTGCAATTGGTTAACAAGCTAACAAACAGCTGCTGTTGCGGCAGATAGAGCACGTAGGTGAGAAAGCCATTAATGCGGCCGACGTGTTTGACGACCGGACTACCTTGCAGCGAGCCCAGCTCCCATCCATAGCCGTACGCCGTATAGCTCCCGTTGGCCAAGCGACACGGTCGTTGGGCTTGGGCTAAGCTCGCGGCGCCCACGACCCGGCCCTGGCGCAGGGCTTCGTACCAGCGCAACAAATCGTCCCCGTTGGTCAACAGCGAGCCGGCCGCGTACGGCAGGCTCATGCTTAGCGCGGCCGCGTTCTCGTACCCGGCTGGCCCGGGCTGATAGCCCGCCGCCCGCTCGGGAATTACTTGTTCCGGGTGGTCATAGCAGGTATGGGTCATGCCCAAGGGCGTGAAAAAGGTGTCCTGCAGGTAGCGCTCGTACGATTTGCCGGATACGACCTCGATGAGGTAGCCCAGTAGCACGTAGCCCGAGTTGCTGTAGCGAAAGGCTTGCCCGGGTACAAAATCCAGCGGCTGGGCGGCGATGAGGGTGACGAGTTGCCGGGGAGTTAGGTCCTGCCGCTGAAATTGGGGAGTGAACGTCGGCTGGTGCGTGTAGTCGGGAATACCGGCCGTGTGCGTCAA
>CAZZDR010000119.1:0-1217 GCA_964652535.1 uncultured Hymenobacter sp.
TGGTTGAGCTACCAGCCCGCGGCAGCGCAGCAGCCCGGCCAAGTGGTGCGGGTGGCCCGCATTGTGGTCGATGCGGCACAGCTAGCGCAGTACAAGGCGGCGCTGAAGGAGGGCATGGAAACGGCGGTGCGCGTCGAGCCGGGCGTACTGGCCCTAAATGCGGTGTATGAGAAAGCAAACCCTACCCGCGTGCTGGTGCTGGAAGTATACGCCAGCCCGGCGGCCTACCAGGCGCATTTGCAAACACCTCATTTCAAGAAATATAAGGCTACTACCAAGAGCATGGTGAAGTCGCTCGACTTGGTTGATGTAGAGCCCATTGCGTTGGCAACTAAGGCAAAATAAAAGCCTACGCGGGCGCGAGCTGCGCTGCCCTAAACTCGCGCCCGCAACTGGCAGTATACCTGAGCAAATTCAACTCAGCCGATTATGCCTACTCAGCCCAACCTTCAACGCTTTCTCGACGCGCAGGCCACCGACTACCCCCCGGCGCTGGCCGAAATAAAAGCCGGCCGTAAGCGCAGCCACTGGATGTGGTACATTTTCCCCCAAATTCAGGGGCTGGGCTTCAGCGAAATTTCGAAGCACTACGCTATTCGGGATGCGGCCGAGGCGGCGGCGTATGCGCAGCACCCGGTGCTGGGCGCGCGGCTGCGCGAAATTTCGGCCGAGCTGCTGAAACTGCCCAGCAGCAATGCCGGCAGCATATTTGGCAGCCCTGACGACCTGAAGCTGCGGTCGTCGATGACGCTATTCGCCGCTTTGCCAGGGGCCGACCCGGTTTTTCAGGCGGTGCTCGACAAGTTCTTTGCGGGCGCGCCCGACGGCAAAACGCGCCAGCTGCTGGGCAAGTAGCCGAGGCCGGGCACCAAGAACGCCCGCGTTGGTGTAATGGGTAGCAAAGCGGCGCGATACACACGCCGAACCTTTCCCTTGCCTTCGGCCATGCTGCTCCTACCCCTCCTTATTATTGCCATCGTGCTGCTGGCGATGAGCCTGCGCATTGCCCAGGAATACCAGCGGGCCATCGTGTTTCGGCTGGGGCGCTACACCGGCACGCGCGGGCCGGGGCTGTACTGGCTGGTGCCATTTATCGAGCGGCAGCAAACCATCGACATGCGCACCAAAACGGTGGAGCTGGAGCAGCAGGAGACCATCACCAAAGACAGCGTAACCATTAAGGTGAATGCGGTGCTGTGGTTTAAGGTGCTCAACCC
>CAZZDR010000119.1:1317-10445 GCA_964652535.1 uncultured Hymenobacter sp.
AAGACAGCGTAACCATTAAGGTGAATGCGGTGCTGTGGTTTAAGGTGCTCAACCCGGCCGATGCGGTGATAAAAGTCGCCGACTACAATAAGGCCGTGTACCAACTCTCGGTGACGGCCTTGCGCAACATCATCGGCCAGCACCAGCTCGATGAGGTGCTGCGCGAGCGTGCCCAGATAAACAACGCGCTGCTGCAAATAGTGGATACCGCTACCGAGGCCTGGGGCGTCAAGATTGAGCTGGTCGAAATCAAGGACGTCGAGATACCCGAGTCTATGCAGCGGGCGATGGCCCGCGAGGCTGAGGCCATTCGGGAAAAGCGCGCCCGTATTATTAAGGCAGAAGCAGAATTGGAAGCTTCGCTGAAGCTGACGCAGGGCGCGCTGGAAATGGAGCGCAGCCCGATTGCGCTGGAGCTGCGCCGCATGCAAATGCTGTCTGAAATCGGCATCGACAACAACACGACGACCGTGGTGCTCATCCCGTCCGAGTTTACCAACGCGGCCAAGAGCTTTTCGCAAATGGTGCAGCAGAGTGAAAAGCCGGCTAGCTAGCTTTGAAACTAGTAAAAATAACAGAACGTCATGCTGAGCTTGTCGAAGCATCTCGGCCGCATCGTTAGAGTTACCTACCCTAATTGCGCGAGCGAGATGCTTCGACAAGCTCAGCATGACGTTCTGTTTTGAGTAGCTGACAGCTAGCCAGCCGGGCACTTCCCGGCTGAACTTACTTCCTACCCCCCACCTCGCTTATGAGTTGCACGTTAAGGCGGGTGTACTCGTCCTTGGCGATTTCGTTTTTGGTGGCCGCGAGCGCATCCAGCGACTTGCGGGCGGCAGCGGCGGCTTCCTGGTTTTTGCCCTGCTTTTGCAGCAGCTTGGCCTTCCAGTAGTAGTACGAGTAATTGGGATTGGCCTTGATGGCCTCGTCGAGCCAGCCCACGGCGGGCGTGAGGTCGGGCTGGTTGGAGTTATAGTAGTACTGCGCCGCCGCGAGGTAGGGCTTCTTTTCGCCCTGCATGGCCTCCTTGATTTGGGCCAGCACGATGGGGTCGGGGTTAGCCACCAGCGGCAGGCTCAGCTGCACGCGCTCCCAGGCCAGGGTGAGATCGGCGGCGGCGGGGCGTAGGTTTTCGAGGCTGAGACGCAGGCTTTCCTGGAGAGCGGGCAGCTTGGTGGCTTTGACCGATACGCGCAGCACATCGAGGTTTTGCTTGTACTCGTAGGCACCCCACTGGGCGGTGTCGCGGTTGAGGATGAGGGTCCAGTCGGCCTTGCCGGGGATGGTGAGCAGGGCGTAGGTGCCAGCCGGCACGGCCTGGCCGCCCAGCGTCACGGCCTCGCCAAAGCGGATTTTGGTAACGGTATTGGCGCCCGTGCGCCATACTTTATCATACGGCACGAGCCCGCCAAAAGCGGTGCGGCCTTTCAGCGACGGGCGCGAGTAGCTCAGCTCCACGAAGGAAGTGGAGAACGCTTCGCGGGTTTTGACGGCCGGACTGGGCTGCGGCAGGTTCAGTTTTACTTGGGCGTGGGCGGCAGGAGCTAGCAGCAGGGCCAGGCCAGCCAGGGCGAGGGGGTAGGGAGTACGCATGGCCACAAAAGTACGGGGCCGGCGGGGCGCCTAGCCAGCAAACAAGTGCATCATTCCTACGTTCTTACTGCACGTGGCGCGTGGGCGGGCAAAGGCCGGCGCGCGCGGCGGCGCGCTTCCCTACCCCCCTTCCCACCCATGAAAATCCTACTGACCGGGGCCACCGGCTACATTGGCCAACGCCTGCTGCCGGTGCTGGCCGCCGCGGGCCACGAGGTGGTGTGCTTGGTGCGCGACGCCCGCCGCTTTGCCTTGCCCGACACGCTGCCCGCCAGCCGCCACCCGCAGGTGAGCACCGTGGAAGCCGACCTGCTGAAGCCCGATTCGCTGGCCGCCCTACCCCCCGATATCGACGCCGCTTATTACCTGGTGCACTCGATGAGCGGCGCGGGCAGCCACGATTTTTTTGAGTTGGAGCAGGCCTCGGCCCAGCATTTTACGGAGTACCTCGACCGCAGCACGGCGCAGCAGGTTATCTACCTCTCGGGCATTGCCAACGACCACGACCTGAGCGTGCACCTGCGCTCGCGCAGCGCCGTGGAAGACGTGCTGGGCCGTGCCACCCGCGCCCAGCTCACGGTGCTGCGGGCCAGCATCATCATCGGGTCGGGGTCGGCGTCGTTTGAGATTATCCGCGACATTGTGGAGAAGCTGCCCGTGATGGTGACGCCGCGCTGGCTCAACTCGCGCTGCCAGCCGCTGGGCATCCGCGACGTTATGTTTTACCTCGAAGCGGTGCTGGATAACCCCGCCTGCCTGGGCCAGCGCTTCGACCTGGGTGGGCCCGACGTGCTGACGTACAAGGAGATGCTGCTGGGCCTGGCCGCCGTGCGCGGCTACCGCCGCTGGATACTCACGGTGCCCGTGCTCACACCCCGGCTCTCGTCGTGGTGGCTGTACTTGGTCACAAGCACCTCGTTTTCGCTGGCCCAAAGCTTGGTCGAAAGCCTCAAAAACGACACCGTGGTAGACCCCGCCCGCAGCATAGCGCGGGCGGTGCCGCACACCTGCATGAACTACCGCGAAGCGCTGGCGCTGGCCTTTCAGCGCATCGAGCAAAACGAGGTGGTGAGCAGCTGGAGCGATGCCATGAGCAGCGGCACCCTGCGCCAGAACTACATGGACGCCATCCAGATTCCGCGGCACGGGATGTTTTTTGACC
The DNA here is from genome assembly GCA_964652535.1 of uncultured Hymenobacter sp. Taxonomy (GTDB): domain Bacteria; phylum Bacteroidota; class Bacteroidia; order Cytophagales; family Hymenobacteraceae; genus Hymenobacter. Next base: position 4,073 of record CAZZDR010000119.1, read on the forward strand.
GGCAGCAGCGCCGCTTCACCCGCCCGGTGGCCGAGGTGCTGGACAATATCTGGCGCATCGGCGGCGACCGCGGCTGGTACAAAACCGACTGGCTCTGGCGCATCCGGGGCATTATGGACAAGCTGGTGGGCGGTGTGGGGCTGCGCCGCGGCCGGCGCTCGCCCAACCACCTGCGCGCCGGCGACCCGCTCGACTTTTGGCGCGTGCTGGTGGCCGACCGCGCCGCCAAGCGCCTGCTGCTGTATGCCGAGATGAAGCTGCCCGGCGAGGCCTGGCTGCAGTTTCGCATCTTAGACAACCCCGACGGCTCGCACACCCTCGAGCAGCTGGCCGCCTACCGCCCCGAGGGCCTGCTGGGCCGCCTGTACTGGTACTCGGTGCTGCCCTTCCACGGCATCATCTTCAAGGGCATGGTGAAAAACTTAATTAGCTACGGGGGGTAGGGCCGCCTTCACTTGGCACCAACTCAAATAGGGAGCGGGACTTGCCCCACCCGGCGTCGAACGACCAGTAGCGGTTTTGTTCGACGCCGGGCGGGGCAAGTCCCGCTCCTTACTTTTCGGCAGCCTTAGGCAACCCGCGGGGGGTAGGGCGCATCTGAAAGCGAACCAAGCAGAACTCGCTTTTTTGAGGAGGCCCCGTAACGTTGGGGCTCGGCGCCAGGTAGTGGCAGTAGGTAGCCGAGGGCCGCAAGCTGGCCGCGTACCGCAAGCAATTCATTTATTTCTCCGAAAAAACATCGATTAAACGCTGCTGAAGCAGTTTGTGAAAAATAATTGGAACAGTACTATGCGAAACAAAGTACCTGTTGTAAGTTTGTTCTACTAAAAACCAAGTACCACCTACTGCCCACAACCTGGCCCCACCTAGCTGCGGTACCAGCCGGGTAGCCACCAGCCGCCAACCGGGCCGCTGGTTTGCGCCGGGAACCTGCCCGGCTCACCTCGCGGCTAGCTCGCTAGCCAGCCTACCCCCTCTTTTTTGCCCAAGTGCTACGGCACCGGGGCCGATTGCTCCTCTCCCCCACCGGAACCGCGGCCGGTGGGGAACGGAACCGCCATGCCCTTTCTGAACGCTCTTTTTCTCACTCGCGCCATGAGCTACTCTTTGAAAATCAACTCGCTACTCTTTGTTGCTACCTGGGGCTTGCCGCTGGGCCTGGCTGCCCAAACCGCGCCGGCTACCCGCGCTACCGTATCGGGCACGGCCGTGGCAGCCGGCGCCCAGGCCGAGGCGCTGCCCTTTGCCACGGTACTGCTGCGCCACGCCGAAGCCACCGATACCAGCCTGGTAGCCAGCAGCCAAACCGCGCTCGACGGCAAGTTTGCCCTGCCCCAGGTGCCGGCCGGGGCCTACCGGCTGCGGGTGCTGGCGCTGGGCTACCAGGCGCTGGCCCAGGCGGTGCAAGTGGCACCGGGCCAGGCCAGTGTGGCGCTGGGCACGCTGCGGCTGCGCGCCGCCACGCAGCAGCTAGCCGAGGTGAAGGTGACCGGTGAGAAAGCCGCCGTGCAGCAAGAGCTGGGCAAGACGGTCATTAACGTGGAAAAAGACCTGAGCAGCGTGGGCGGCACCGCCGTGAACGTGCTCGAAAACGTGCCCTCGGTGGCCGTAGACGCCGGTGGCACCGTGAGCTTGCGCGGTTCCAGCAACCTCACGATTTTGATTGATGGCAAGCCCGCCGGCACCAGCAACGGCGGCCCCGGCCCGCGCCTCGACCAGATTCCGGCGTCGCAGATTGCGCAGGTGGAGGTCATGACCAATCCTTCGGCCAAGTACGATGCCAGCGGCACGGGCGTCATCAATATCATTACCAAGAAGAATAAAAAAGAGGGCTGGAACGGCCAGGCGGCCCTGGTAGTAGGCACCCGCGACAAGTACTCGCCCAGCCTGAGCCTGAGCCGCCACCACGGCAAAGCCACCTGGAACCTAGGCTACGACGGCAGCGACCAAGTGTACCGCACCATCAACCGCAACGCACAGACGGCCCAGCTCAACGATGGCACCGGCAGCAGCCTCTTCACGACCCAGGAAGGGCTGGGTAGCCAGCACAACCGCAACCACACGCTCAACCTGGGCCTGAACTACGACTTGGGCAAGGAGCAAACCCTGAGCCTGAGCGTGCAGCCGCACTGGGAGAACCACACGGAGCTTGAAAACCAGACCCTAACGCAGCAAACCGTGGGTTCGCCCACCGTGACTACGCAGCAGGGCCAACAGCTGACCGATGTGCGGGTGCGCGTGCTCGAAACCTCGGCCGACTACCGCCGCACCTGGGAGGCCCACAAAGGCCGCGAGCTGACGGCCAACGCCGGCATGGTCGACATCAACGCCAACATTCCGGTGAGCCAGCTGCTGACGGGCGGCCCCCGGCTCGCTGGCTTTCGGCAGCAGCAGCAGGTGCAGGCCCAGATTTACTTCGGCCAGCTCGACTACACCCTGCCTAGTGCCGATGGCAAAAGCAAGCTCGAAACCGGCGTGCGGCTACAAACCCTGCGCAACGCTGGCAGCACGGCCATGCTAAAGCCTACCCCCGACCCCACCGCCGAGTTTCAGCTCGACCCCACCAACTCGTTTGACTACCGCTTTGTGCAGGTGATGCCCGCCGCCTACGCCACCTACCAGCGCACGCTCACCCACGGCTGGAGCGCTCAGGGCGGCCTGCGCACGGAGGGCACCTTTATCAACGGCGGCGTAGAAAATCGCAACGCCAGCGTAAACCGCCAGTACGTGAGCCTCTTTCCGAGTGCCACGGTGGCCCGCGAGCTGGGCAAGGAAGCTGGCCAGAGCCGCCTGCAGTTCAGCTACGCCCGGCGCCTGAACCGGCCCGACTTTATGCAGCAGCTACCCATTCAGCTGTATCAAGACCCGCGCAACTACCGCCAGGGCAACGCCGCCCTGCTGCCCGAGTTTAGCCACAACCTAGAAGTGGGCCACCAGCTAAACCTGGCCAATGGGGCTAGCCTCACCAACACGGTATTTGCCCGCTTCACTCAAGATGCTATCCGGCGGGTGCGCACCATCGATAGCGCCGCTACCCGCACCAACAACGTGGGCGTGGTGACCCGCGAAACCTACGACAACGTGGGCACCACCAACAACTTTGGCTTCGAAACTACCTGGGCCCAGCCCCTGACGAAGTGGTGGCGCGTGTCGGCCAACGGCTCAGTCTACTACTCGCAGATTGCGGCCAATGCCCTGAACACCGCCAACCGCGCGGCCTTGGCTGGCAACGTGCGCCTGGCCAACAACTTCACGCCTCGCAAGGGCCTCGATGTGCAGCTGACTGGCAGCATCCGCTCTACGGTGCTCACGGCCCAGGGCCGCCAGCTGCCCAGCGGCGGCCTCGACCTGGCCCTGCGCCAGCGCCTGTTCCAGGACCGCGCTGCCCTCACGCTGCGCGTTTCGGACCTGCTGAATACCCAGGTGCGCCGCACCGAAATCGCCACGCCCGAGCTGCAAACCTCGCTCTACAACAAGTACGAGACCCGCGTGGCGTGGCTGGGCTTCACCTGGTACGTGGGCGCTACCAAGGCCAAGGCCGGCCGCATCGAGGCGGCGCCCAGCGGTGGCGGCGGCTTCGGGGGGTAGAGAATTTCAAGGCACAGTTGCCAATGAGCACTTATCACGTGATAATCCGGCCCCGTGCGCCCTACTGATTAAGCATTTTTTTAAATTACCTCACTCTTTTCCAATTGCTTACCATGAAAACTATTGCTTTGTTGCTCGTCGCGGCGCTCCTACACGCCGCCCCCTCCTTCGCCCAATTGGTAGCTGCCGCGCCGGGTAGCGGGCCGGCGGTCGGCCTCCGCCCTACCCCCCTGGTACCGGCTTATTCTACGCAGCAACTGGCAGGCGGAGGCAGCCTCACGTACTTCGGCATGGGGTGCTCGCACGAGGCCGGCGATGCGCAGTTTGCCCAGCTGCGGCAGGCGTTTGCCAGCAGCCGGCCCACGGTGGTGTATGTCGAAACGCCCGATAGTGGCCTCGACAGTACCGAAACCGCCACCATTGCTCGGCTGGGCGAAGCCGGCTACGCCCGCTTTCTGGCCCAGCAGCAGCACGTGCCCACCGAGCGCCTCGACAACCCGGTGGCCGAGTATGCCTACCTCCAAACCCAGATAGCCCCCGAGCGCCTGAAATTGTACTGCCTGCTGCGCGAAACCCAGCGCTACCGGGTGCGCACCGGCGCCTCGGAGGTGCGCACCAAGCGGGCTATGCGGCAGCTGCTGGCCAATAGTGCGCACTTCTTGCCCGGCACCGAGCAGGTGATTCGCAACGAGGCCGAGCTGGCCGCCGCCTACCGCCAGTACTGCCCCGCCGGCACCAAGTGGTGGCAGGCCCCGGCCGACTGGTTTGAGCCCCAGGCCGCGGCCCACCTCGACAACCCCTTTCTGCGCGAGCTGAACACCACCGTGGCTACCTACCGCGCGCAGCAGGTGTATGCCCGGCTGCTGGCCCGCGCCCAGGCCGGCGAGCGGGTGCTGGTGGTAATGGGCCGCGCCGCGCTGCCCGCCCCTACCCCCACCCTGGCGCACAACTAACTGCCCCAGCGGCCTACCGACTAAAACGTAGCATCCTGCTGCCCACCGCTACCCGGCGCGAAGAATACGGGGCAGCGGCAGGCGGCGGGGTGTTGCGTTTTGATTTTCAGCCAGAACCCCGGCTTACTTTCGGCAGGCTGTAATTAGTTTGCGGCCCCGGCGATGCACGCTCCGAACTCCCTACCCCCCTCTTTTCCCGCAAACCCCGCTATGAATTCGCACACTACCCTTGCCACCACCTTGCTCGCCTTCGGCAGCCTCGCGGCCCCGGCCCAAACCCTGAATACCGCCAAGCTCGACAGCCTGCTGACCTCGCTGGCTACTCACAACAAAATGATGGGCAGCCTGGCCGTGTCGCGCGCGGGCAGCGTGGTGTACAGCCACGCCTTCGGCTACGCAGAGCTAGCGACCAAAACACCGGCCACGCCGGCCACCCGCTACCGCATGGGCTCCATCACGAAGATGTTTACGGCGGTGATGATTTTCCAGCTTATCGAGGAGAAAAAGCTGGCGCTGACCACGCCGCTCGCCACCTTTTTTCCGCAGCTGCCCCAGGCCAGCACCATTACCATCGACCAGCTGCTGAGCCACCGCAGCGGCCTGCACAGCCTCACCAACGACCCGGCGTATGGCACCTATCTGGCGCAGCCCAAAACCGAGGCCGAGCTGCTGGCGATAATGAGCAAGTTCAAGCCCGATTTTGAGCCCGGCGCCAAATTCGACTACAGCAACTCCAACTACATCGTGCTGGGCTATATCGTGGAGAAGCTCGGCAAGCAGCCCTACGCCCAGGCCCTGCAAAAGCGCGTGGCTGCCAAAGCGGGCTTGAAAGACACGTACTACGGCGGCAAAATTGACTCCCAAAAGCGGGAGGCTTTTTCGTACAAGATGGGCGCCGCCGGCTGGCAGCCCGATACCGAAACCGACATGAGCATTCCGGGCGGCGCGGGGGCGCTGGTTTCGACGCCCACCGACCTCGACCGCTTTCTGGAGGCACTGTTTGGCGGCCGGCTGGTGTCGGCGGCCAGCCTAAGCGCGATGCAAACCATCCGCGACGGTTTTGGGCGGGGGCTGATGCAGATTCCGTTTCATGACAAGCCGAGCTTTGGGCACGGCGGCAGCATCGACGGCTTTCGGTCGATGGCGAGCTACTTTCCCAGCGACAAGCTAGCCGTAACCCTGAGCACCAATGCCCAAAGCTACTCCCTCAATGATGCCCTGATTGGGGTGCTGAGTATCTGCTTCAACCAACCCTACAAGATTCCGGACTTTGCGGCCAGTGCCTACGTGCCCGCCCCCGCCGACCTCGACCGCTACGCCGGCACCTACGCCAGCCCCAGCCTGCCGCTCAAAATCACGTTCACCAAAGACGGCACTACCCTGATAAGCCAGGCCACCGGGCAGTCGGCCTTTCCGCTGGAGGCCGTGAGTGCGGGCGTGTTCAAGTTCGACCAGGCAGGCATTCGGGTCGAGTTTGCCGCAGACAAGCCCACGTTTACGCTCCAGCAGGGCGGCCGCACCTTCGTGTTTACGAAGGAGTAGCCTGGCCCAATAAGATGGCTGAGCTACGCTTTTTGCTTCTTTTTACCAATCTAGCGCCGTTTTGGAGTCGCTGTGCCGTAGCGCCGACTTTCAGTCCGCAAGTACCAGGCGTGCCCACTCGCGGACTGAAAGTCCGCGCTACTTAGCGAGCCATATCCTGTTTCCGAAACCGCTCTAATACACTACGTGGCGCGCCCTACCCCAGCAGCTGGGGTAGGGCGCGCTATCTTGAGGAGCTGGTTCTCAGATTTTTTCTTTCTCTCCTTTCTATGTTCAAACCGCTGTATCTG
>CAZZDR010000120.1:0-10430 GCA_964652535.1 uncultured Hymenobacter sp.
AAGCACAAGCTGCAGTGGACCGATAGCGAGGAGCTCGAAGCCCTACGCGAAGCCTGGCAGAAGGAAATGAAGCCCGACGAAACCGTGCAGGCCTATCTGGCTGGCAAAAACACGGGCCTTGCCGAAACCGACTACGAAACCGACATGGAGCTGGTGCGCCACCTCTACAAGAGCTTCGTGTTCAAGGGCGAAGCCCTACCCCGGTACCTGGAAGGAAACGACCTGAACTGGGAGGAAAACCGGCCCATCGTGCGCAACCTGGTGCTGAAGACGCTGAAAATGCTGCCCCACGCGGCCGACGAAAAGCAGGAGCTGATGAACCTGAGCGCCAACTGGCAGGACGACCGCGACTTTGCCGAAACGCTCTACAAGCAGACACTGGCCGACGATGCCAAATCGGAGAAGCTCATTGCCGAATCGACCCAGAACTGGGACGTGGAGCGCGTGGCGCTGCTCGACAAGATTATTCTGAAGATGGCGCTGTGCGAAATGCAGCTTTTCCGGGGTATCCCCGTCAAGGTGACCATCAACGAGTACATCGAAATCAGCAAGCTTTACAGTACCCCCAAGAGCAAACAATTCGTAAACGGCATACTGGATAAGCTGGCTCAGGACCTGGCGGCAAGCGGTGAAATCCGCAAGTCGGGCCGGGGCCTGCTCGACAACCAGTAAGTGAAATGAGTGATTACTGAATAGCCAAGCAGCAACGGATGACTTGCTGAGTCTCCTTGCCCACAGGCTATCAATTAATTACTCATTATCCATTAATCACCTTACCCTTCAGAAAACATGGCTAGCAAAACCACCACCGGACTGTTGTGCTTCACGGGCGGCGCCCTCGCCGGGGCTGCCGTTGGCTTACTTTACGCACCCGAAACGGGCCGCGAAACCCGCTCCTGGCTCAGCTACCAGCTGGAAAAATACCGCTCGGTGCTCGCTGACCTCACCGAAAGCCTGGTGACCAGCCGCGACAACACCCCATCATCGGCTAAGAGCGAGGGCCAGCGCGTTATTCAGGATGCCAAGAGCAAGGCCGAGCAGCTGCTGGGCGATGTCGACCAGCTCATCAACCAGATTAATTCGCGCCGGACCATCTAAGCGCCGACTACCCCCGGCGCGGCCTGGCCAAAACTTGGCGGCCGCGCCGGGGGTAGGGCCTCGCCCTTCACTTATCACCAATTTTCTGCGAAATGCATCTCGTAACCCTTATTCCCGGCGACGGTATTGGTCCGGAAATCACCCGTGCTGTAGTCGATATCTTTGCGGCGGCCCAAGTGCCCGTGCAGTGGGAGCAGCACCACGCTGGCGAAACGGCCTTGGCCGAGAGCGGCCAGCTACTGCCCCAAACACTGTTTGATTCGCTGGAGCGCACCCGCGTGGGCCTCAAAGGCCCCGTAACGACGCCGGTAGGCAAGGGTTTTCGGAGCGTAAACATCACGCTGCGCCAGAAGTACGACCTCTACCAAAATGTGCGCCCAGCTAAAACCACCGCGGGCGTTACTACCCCCTTCACCGGGATTGATTTGGTGCTGTTTCGGGAAAACACCGAGGGCCTGTATGCGGGCCTCGAGCTGTGGGACGAGCGCCTGGGTATTGCCGACTCCATCAGCCGCAACACAGTGGTGGGCTGCCGCAAAATCTGCCGTGCGGCCTTTGCCTACGCTGCCAAGCACGGCCGCAAGCACGTGACGCTGGCCCACAAAGGCAACATTCTGAAGCAGGCCGGCAAGCTGATGATTGACGCCTGCAAAGAAGCATCGGCCGAGTTTCCGGAGGTGACGTTTTACGACGACCGCATCATCGACAACATGTGCATGCAGCTGGTCAACAAGCCGCAGCAATTTGACGTGATTGTGACCACCAACCTGTTTGGCGACATCTTGTCAGACTTGTGCGCTGGCCTGGTAGGCGGCTTGGGCGTAGTAAGCGGTGCCAATATTGGCGACGATATGGCCATTTTTGAGGCCGTGCACGGCTCGGCTCCCGACATTGCGGGCCAGGGCAAAGCCAACCCTACGGCTTTGTTGCGCTCGGCTTTGATGATGCTAGAGCACCTCGGCGAGCCGGCGTATGCTACCCGCATTGAGGCAGCGTTGAACGAGACTTTGTTGCACAAAGAGCAGTGCACCGGTGACCTAGGTGGCAAAGCTTCGACCACGGAGTTTGCCCAGCACGTCATCGACAAGCTGAAATAAGAACTTTACCCAAATCCCGCGCGGTGGCTCTTGGGCTGCCGCGCGGGTTATGTATATGCTGCGTTCTACTATCTATTCTTTGGCGGTGGCGGCCCTGCTACTAGGCGGCTGCAATCGCGAAAAAGCGACCGAAGCGGGCACCCAAGGCATGAATGCCGCTGCCGACGAAGCGGCTGCTGATGCCAAAGCCAACCCGACCATCGACAACCCCAACGTCGCTAGCGATACCGAGGCCGCTAATCCCAACGCACCCGTACTGACATTTGCCGAAAAACAGTTCGATTTTGGTGATATTCAGCCCGCTAGCAAAGTAAACCATACGTTCAAGTTTACTAATACAGGCAAGACGCCGCTGCTCATTGCCGATGCTACCGCCAGCTGCGGCTGCACTACTCCTAGCTGGACCAAGGACGCTATTGCACCCGGGGCCACCGGCGAGCTGGAGGTGCAGTTTGACAGCCACGGCAAGCAGGGCCTCATCAGCAAGCAGGTGAATGTGCGGGCCAATACCCAGCCCAGCACCACCACCATCTACATTAAAGGCAATATCCTGACAGCTAAGGAGTAGTAAGCGGGCTGGATGCCTGCCGCGCCGTCAATTGTAAGCGCTAGCGTTCAGGTGGCTACTGTCTGCTGCTTTTCCTACCCCTCCCACTCTCTTCCATAAAAACTCATGACCTTCCTTACTCTTTTGCTGCAGGCTGCGACTGGTAGCGGCATTATGCAGCTCGTTTTTCCGGTGGCTATTGGCCTGGTGCTGTATTTCTTCATGATTCGGCCCCAGCAGCGTAAGACGGCCGAAGCCAAGTCTTTTCGGGAGTCTCTGGTAAAGGGTACGCGCGTCGTGACCATTGGCGGTATGCATGGCCTGCTGGTGGAGGTGGGCCCCGAAACTGTGCTGCTCGAAGTAGAGCGCGGCCAGCGCCTGCGCTTCGACCGTAGCGCGGTGGCGCGTGTAGCTGGCTCGCCTACTACTTCCACTGCTACCGACGCCCCCGCCACTAGCGTTTAGTATGAAGCCTGCGCTGCCCCCGCCCGGCAGTGGCCACGGCCAGCTGGTGCAGGTGCTGCGCCGGCTGCTGCGCCCCTTGGCCGAAAAGGAACCGCATTTTTACCGCGTAGTTTTTGCCTGTCTCTTGATTGCCAGCACCTTGTGGATGCTGCGCTCGCTTAGTAAGAGCTACGTGGCCCCCCTGGCCTACCCGGTAAGCTGGCACTATAATGCCCAGCGCTACCACCCGGCCCGGCCCCTACCCCCCTCCGTAGCGGTAGAAGTGCGTGGCAATGGCTGGCGCCTGCTCAGCCGTGCCCTTGGTATGCACCTGACCCCAGCCGAGATACGGCTGCGGCTGCCCGGCACGCCTCCGTATCGCTCGCCGTTACGGCCGCCCCTGCGTCGTGCCTTAGGTACTGTGCGCCTAGTGAGCCTGCCCGCCGACTCGGCCAGCTACTACTTGGTGCCGGGCGGCGATTCTTTATCCAGGAAAAGCGCGGAATAACGAAAGGCTGCTGGCTGATTATTACGGCTGCTGGAAGGGGTTTGTGTTGCAGGGTAAGTATAACAGGCTAATTTACAAGTAGTAATCAACGTGTATGCTGCGTATTGGTATCACCGGTGGAATTGGCTCGGGCAAGAGTGTGGTAGCGCGGGTGTTTGCCGCGCTGGGCGTGCCAGTATACGACTCCGACAGTCGCGCCAAGTGGGTGATGGCCCACGACCCCGTACTGCGCGAGCAGTTGCAAGCTGCCTTCGGGGCGGCCACCTATGATACCGCCGGACAGCTTAACCGGCCGTACCTGGCGCAGGTAGCGTTCAACGATGCGACCCAGTTGGCCCGGCTCAATGCGCTGGTGCACCCGCGCGTGGGCGCCGACTACGCCGCCTGGACTACGGCGCAAGCTGCCGCAGGCTATGCCTATTGCCTCAAAGAGGCCGCGCTGCTCTACGAATCGGGCGCGTACCAGGGGCTCGACGCTATCATCACCGTGTTTGCGCCGGCTGCGGTGCGCACGGCGCGGGTGCTGCGCCGCGATGCCCACCGCTCGGCCGCCGAGGTGCAGGCCATTATGGGCAAGCAGCTGAGCGAGGAAGAAAAGCTGGCGCGCGCCGAGCATGTCGTCTACAACGACGATTCGCAGCTGGTGCTACCCCAGGTGCTGGCGCTGGACAACACGTTTAGAATGAGGGGTAAGGGATAGAAGAACGTCATGCTGAACGCAGTGAAGCACCTCTACCGACATCGTTCAACGGCCTGGTAGAGGTGCTTCACTGCGTTCAGCATGCTGTTCTTTTACAGCTTCCTAGCTTCCTCAGCGAATGATGGGGTAGCGCTCGAAGGGCCGGTCCACAAACAGCTTGCGGTAAGTGGCGTGGGTCTTCACGATTTTGGCGCCGATGCTGCGTGTGGTCACGAGCATCCGGGGGTTAAAGTCACCAATCCAGTTCATCTCAATGTTGGCGTAGCCAGCTTCGATAAAGCGCTTCTGCTCCCAGGTGAGTAGGGCTTGGTCCACACCTTTGCCTTGGTAATCAGGAATTACGCCGTAGATAATGCCGAGTAGCTTCTTGTCGCGCCGCTGCATGTAACGCCAGCGCTGCCACACAAAGCGCAGCTTGCCCACCAGGTTGAGGCGGTGGCCGATATGCTTGAAAATCTGGTTCAGCTCGGGCAAGCTCAGGAAGAACGCTACTGGCTGGTCGTGGTGGTAAGCGAAGGCTAGCAGGCGCTCGTCGATAACAGGCTTCATCTCGCGCACCAAGTGGCGAGCCTGCTCAATGGTCATGGGCTTTACGCCCGCGTGGCGGCCCCAGGCCAGGTTGTAGACGTGGTGAAAATCCTGAGCCATCTGCTCGGGCTCGGCCTTGCGAGCGTAGGCAAAGCGGTAGGCGCTATCGGCCTCAAAGCCCGCCAGCTTTTGGTGAAAGCTGGGGTGCAGCACCATATCGACCGGCCGGTGGCAGGTATACTGCTTGAAATAAAGCTGAAAGCCGTAGGCTTCGAACAGCTGCTGGTAATAGGCTGGATGCCAGAACATGCCGTAGTTTGGCTCGCGGTCGAAGCCGTCGATGAGCACGCCCCAAAACCGGTCGCGGTCGCCAAAATTGATGGGGCCATCCACGGCCAGCATGCCGCGGGCGCGCAGCCAGGCGCAGGCCACGTCAAACAACTCGTTGGCCGCCGTTTGGTCGTCGAGGCATTCGAAGAACCCCAGGCCGCCGGTGGGCAGGGTAGGGTCGGCAACCGTGGCGGTGAGTGGGTTGATGAAAGCCGCGATGCGGCCCACTACCCCCCCCTGCGCATCGGTAAGCAGCCAACGCTGGGCCGCGCCGCCGGCGGCAAAAAGTTGGTTTTTGGCGGGGTCAAACACGGCCTCCACCTCATTATCGAGCGGGCCAATGTAGGCGGGCTCGTGGCGGTGCAGGCGGTGGGGCAGGGCGCAAAACTGCCGCTGCTGGCGGCGGGTAAGTACTTCGAGCAAGGGCATTGGGCAAAGGTACGGCCCTGCCGGGCGGCCTGGGCCCAACTAATTGGCCGCGGGCGGGGTATGTAGGAGAGCCGCCAGCCTTGCACGTTGCGGCCTGCCCACCCGCGTCATTTTTGGTTTTGTAGCTCGCCATGCCTACTAGCATTCAGCCAACTGATTACCAGCGCTTATTCTACGCGCTGCCCGATTCTTTCCTCTTGCTGCGCCCCGACGGCACCGTGGTCGATAATTCGGACGCGCACGTGGCCACAGCGCTACTGCCGCGTGCGGAGGCGGTGGGTAAAAATATTTTTGCCGCCTACCCCTCGGCGCCCGAAAGCCAGCGCGCACTGGACGAGTCGCACGAGTATGTGCGCCAGCACCGCGCCCCGCACACTATGGCGCTGCTGCGCTACGACCTGGCCCGCCCCGATGGTAGCACCGAGGAGCGCTATTGGCAGATAACCCACTACCCCCTTTTCGACGCCCAAGGACAGCTCGAATACATTTTGCAGCGCCCGCAGGACGTGACGGCCCAAACGCTGGCTACCCACCAGGCCAACGCCGCGGCCCAGGCCCTGGCCGACAGCCAAGAGCGTAGCCGCTTCATTCTGGAGTCGCTGCCCGTGATGGTATGGACCAATACGCCGGATGGCCAGCCCGATTACTTCAACCCGCGCTGGCTCAGCTTTACAGGCAAAACCCAGCAGGAGCTAATCGACAGCAACTGGACTGAGCAAACGCACCCCGACGACCTAGCGGGCCTGCGCCAAACCTGGGCTACTGCCATAGCCAGCGGCCAAGCCATTCAGTACGAATACCGCCTGCGCCGCCACGACGGCCAGTACCGCTGGGTGCTGATACAGGCTGTGCCACGCCGTGCTCCCGACGGCCAACTGACTATGTGGGTCGGTAGTGCCAGCGACATCCACGACCAGCGCCAGCTGGTAGCCGAGCTGCTGCAAGCCAATGAGCAGCAAGCCCTGCTGACCGAGCAGGCGTACCAAACGTATCAAAAGTCGGAAAGCCAGCGCACTACGTACCACAAACTATTTATGGAGGTGCCAGCACTCGTGGCTATTCTGCGCGGGCCCGACTATCGCTATAAGTTTATCAACCCAGCCTACCAGCAGCTGTTTCCGCACCGCGAGCTGCTAAACCAGCCGGTAGCTACCGCGCTGCCCGAAGTAGTGGAGCAGGGCCTGTTGGCTGTGCTCGATGATGTATACACGACCGGCAAAGACTTTCATGACCCCAGCCTGCGCGTGGAGGTGGCCCCCACGGCCGGCGGCCCCCTGCAAGAAGTAGTAGTCGATATTACGCTGCAGCAGTTTCAGGAGCACGGCCAGCCGGCCGGTCTTTTCATGCTGGCCGTAGACGTTACAACCCTCACCCACGCCCAGGCCGAGCTAGCAGCCCTGCGGGCGCAGGGCCTAGCTACCCTAGGTTAAGTGGCTAGAAGTTTACTGTAGAGTATATACTAAGAGTGAATTAGTTACTGAGTATTACTACCCACACGTTATTCGTTAGTACCCGTATTAATGACCCTTTCTCCTTTCGACTTTCAGCAGGCCCGCGTCAAGCAGGTATTGTTCAAGTCCCGGCTGCGGTCGGTGCTCTACGGCGTGCGCGAAGCCGATGCGGCCCTATTTTCGGTGGCTGACAGCCCACTGAGCCAGTGGCTGCAAACCGTGCTCAAGCCCGACTACGGCAGCCGGGCCGAAGTGCGCGAAGCGGAACACCTGCTACAGCAGCAGCTGCGCGCTGGCCAGGAGCTGACTACCCGCTACCAGCGCGGCCATATAGAGGAGGCACGCGCTGGCCTCGACCAGATAAATGCCTTTGCCGACCAGATTGATGCTGTGTTGCTGGGCTTGCAACACAGCCTAGGTATTGGCTAGCCCCCGGCAACCCCAGGGCTTGGCCCGCGTTTAGGTCTCGTCCTCATCGCCTACCCCTATGAAACGCTTCGATATTATTACGCGCCAAAACCGGGTCGTGTATGTCTTGCTAGTGGTGGCGGCCGCCATCGGCCTGGCCTGGGTGCTGTGGCGCCACCAGTACTTGGCTGCACATGGGCACACTGCCCCAGCTACCCCAGCTGTGCCCGCGCGCTAAGCAACCCCCGCGCCTGCGAGACAAAGCGGCACGAGGAGCTGGCTGCCATTAACGATAAGTTGCTGGCCAGCAATGAGGAGTTGCATGACACCAATCACCAGCTCACACCCACCAACGTGGACCTGGACAACTTCATCTATACGGCCTCGCACGACCTCGAATAGCCCATTGCCAACATTGAGGCGCTGCTAGCCGTGATCGTCTACCAACTGCCCATGGAGGTGCGGCAGGTAGGGATGGTAGCCCCCATCCTTACCCGTATGCACGACGCAGTGGAGCGCTTTAAGCGCACCATCGGCGACCTCACCGAGGTCAGCAAGCTGCAGCAAGCCAATGCCGGGCTGGCTTAAACCCTCAATAGAAAAGCGCTTAAGTACCATGCCCCCGAGCGGCCGCTGCGCGTGTGCATCACCTGCACGCAGGAGGGCCAGCCGGTGCAGCTGCGCGTGCGACAATAGCCTGCGCCTGGATGCCCGGCAGCAAAGCCGGCTATTTGGCTTATTTCAGCGGCTGCACACCCACATCGAGGGCACAGGCATCGGCCTCTACATGGTCAAAAAAGTGGTCGAGAACGCCGGCGGCACTATCGCCGTACAAAATCAGCTGGGGGTAGGCTCTACCTTTATAGTGGCCCTGCCCCTCTAAGCCCCTAGTCCGGCTACCTGGCCACGCTATTCTACGCTGCCCCATGCCCAAGCTTACCAGTATTTTGCTGGTCGATGATGATTCGACCACAAATTTTCTTAATAAGCTGCTGATCAATCGGCTGCAAGTAGTCGAGCAGCTACTGGTGGCGGAAAACGGGGCAGAGGCGCTAGCACTGCTGCAAGCGGTGGGCACCCCCAATGCGCCAGATAGCCCCGCCCTGGTGCTGCTAGACGTGAACATGCCCGTGATGAATGGCCTGGAGTTTCTAGAGGCTTACCAGTTTCTACCCCTCGCCCAGCGCCAAACTATTGTCATTGTGCTGCTCACTACTTCCGTTAATCCGCGCGACCTGAGCCGCGTAGCCGAGCTGCCTGTGGACGGCACCCTCACCAAACCCCTGACGGAAGAGAAGCTGCGTGGCCTTCTGCGGCAGCATTTTCCGACGCAGTTCGCCATCTAAGGCCGCCTGCTCTGAGCACGGCCTACGGCACTACCGATAATTTGCCATCTACTGGCCCAACGCAAAACAGCCACTTAGTATTGCTACTAAGTGGCTGTTTATCAACGTGGGAGATACTGGGTTCGAACCAGTGACCCTCTGCTTGTAAGGCAGATGCTCTGAACCAGCTGAGCTAATCTCCCGTGTGGTTGTTCCCGTTTGGGAGTACAAAGATGGGAGGATTTTTTGGAACCACAAAGCTTAGCCTATAAAAAAGGGGGTAGGAAGACGGGCGGCGACACGTAAAAAATTAGCAATCAGCCAGAAAAATTTTAAAAAATCTTCTTCAGTCAGTCACTGCGGTCAGGCTGGGCAACGCTGTGGCGCCATAGCCGTTAGCAGCTTTGCGCTCCGCCGTCCTGTGGCGGGCAACTTTTCTGTCCTTTTTCACCAACACCCACTACGCTTTTCATGGAAACGCAATTGCTCCAGAACTATTCAGAAGCCGAAAAGACAGCTTATCTCAGTGCCATTGCTGCTTTGGCTACGGCCGACCGCCAGGCTACGGCCCCCGAGGCTGAGTTTTTGCAGCGGTTGGCGCAGCAGGCTGGCCTTTCGGAAGGCGCCGTGCGGCAGGTGCTAACTGCCGCCGATGCGGCCGACAACCGCACCGTGCAGCAGAGCCTCGACCAGCTTAAGGGCAGCGACCTGCGCTACTCCCTCATTACGGACCTCATCAGCTTTGCCCGGGCCGATGGTACGTACTCGCCCGGCGAGGAAGAAATGGTAGGCAAAATGGCCGCTTACTTGGGCGTGAACCCCGAGCAAAAGCAGGCGCTGGAAACTGTAGTAGACCAGGCGGCCCAAGTGCAGCACAGCCCCGAGGACCCCGGTAAGCAAAGCTTCTTGGGTGGCTTGGGCGATAAACTCAGCAGCGTAGGCATTCCGAAGGCAGCGCTTATGACCGGCTTGCTCGGCGTAGTAGCCCCAATGGTGATTTCGCGCGTGCTAGGTGGCGGTAACAACAGTGGCCAGCCCCAGAGCCACAGCGGCTCGCTGGGCGGCTTGCTAGGCGGTGCCATGGGCAGCCTCGGTGGCGGCGGTGGTTCGCTGGGTGGCCTACTGGGCGGCCTGCTAGGTGGTGGTATGCTGGGCGGCCTGATGGGCGGCGGCAACCAAAGCGCCATGGGCGGCCAGTATCCGCAGCAGGGCTCGATGGGCGGCAGCGGCCTCGGCTCCATCATGTCGGTGCTGGGTGGCCTGGGTGGCCGGCCCAACTCGCAGCCGGCTAGTGCTGGCGGTGGCGGCCTTATGGGCAGCGGCCTCGGTGGCCTCCTAGGTGGCCTATTTGGCCGCTAGGGTTTCTTTAGCAACTTGAGCTAGTAAGAAGGGGGTAGGGACTAATGGCTTGCGGTCATTGGTTCCTACCCCCTCTCTGTTAGTTAGCTATTGAGATAGGTGAAGAGGTCGTCGGGGCCCACTTTTTCGCGGCTGTGCCAGCCGCGCAGGCCTAGGCGCGGGGCCGCAATGCCGCGCTCCAGGCGCTTGGGGCAGCGAAAAACCCG
>CAZZDR010000121.1:0-10407 GCA_964652535.1 uncultured Hymenobacter sp.
CGGCGCTGGGCCGTATGCGTTACGCCCTCATCAACTTGCGGAAAAAAATGGCCGCACATTCGCTCCTGTATGATTCAAACCTTACCCCACCCGACGTTGCTTCGCTACGTTTACAACGAATTGCCAGCTGACGAACAGCACGACGTCGAGGACGCGCTGCTGCACGACCCCGAGCTAGCCGTGGCCTGCGCCGACTTGCTGCTCTCGCAGCGAGCCCTCGACCACCTGGCCCGCAACCCGCGCCCGTCCACTACGGCGGCCATTTTGCAGTACGCCAGCACGTTTCTGCGCTAAGTAGATTTTTGAAAAGAACGTCATGCTGCGCTTGTTGAAGCCTTTCGCTCGCGCCTTTTGGTTAATAACCGCTAGGCGTGAGCGAAAGGCTTCGACAAGCGCAGCATGACGTTCTTTTTTGGTTGAGTAATTTTGTTTGAACGCCTACCTGGGCTAGTTTCCTTGTCATGACCCGCCCCGAACGGTTTCGCCGCTTTCTCGACTACTTCACCACCCATTTTCCGGAGCCTAAGACGGAGCTAGCCTATGGCAACCCCTATGAGTTGATTGTGGCGGTGGTGCTGAGCGCGCAGTGCACCGACAAGCGCGTGAACCAGGTGATGCCCGCGCTACTAACCGAGTTCCCTACCCCTGCCGCGCTGGGCAAAGCCAGGGCTGAGGATATTTTCCCCTTTATCCGCAGCGTCTCGTACCCGAATAACAAGGCCAAGCACCTAGCTGGCCTAGGCCGGCTGCTGACCGAGGAATTTGACGGCGAGGTACCCAGCACCATCGAGGAGCTACAGCGACTGCCGGGCGTAGGCCGCAAAACGGCCAACGTAGTGGTGTCGGTTATTTATAACCAGCCCGCGATGGCCGTCGATACGCACGTATTCCGGGTGTCGCACCGGCTGGGGCTGGTGCCTAAAACGGCTACGACCCCCCTGGCCGTGGAGAAAGGCCTGGTGAAATACATTCCGCAGGCCGTTATTCCGAAGGCCCACCACTGGCTGATTTTGCACGGGCGCTATATATGCGTAGCCCGTTCGCCCAAGTGCCACGTGTGCCCTCTTAGCGATTTCTGCGCCTACTATGCCCGCGAAGTAGTGGGTAAGGCTACGCTAGGCGAGTCGGGTGAAGCACCCGCTAAAAGCCAGCGATAGGCGCCCGCAAACTCGCGCCGCCAAAACCATTCGGCATGCACACCATCGGGCGGCGTGCTGAAGCTCAGGTTGGCAGCGGGCACGCCGGCCGTGACCAGGGCGTCGCGCAGCGAAGTCATCAGGGGCACCATGGAGGGGCCTTCCAGCTTGCCGCACATGAAGTACCAGCGGGTATCGGGGCGCGGGGTGTGCTCGGCTACGTAGGCTAGTAGGGCCGGGCCGGCAAACCAATAAGCCGGCGAAAACACCCCTACCCCCCCAAAAACCGCCGGGTGGCGTAAAGCGGCGTAGGTAGCCAGCAGCGCGCCCATACTAGAGCCGGCCACGTAAGTAGCCGCCCGCTCGGGCTGGGTACGGTAGTGATGGTCGATGTAGGGCTTGAGCGTATCGACTAGAAAATCAGCATACTGCTCGCCCTCGCCACCGCGCCGGATGCGGGGATTGCGCCAGGGCGAATACTCGTCGAGGCGGTGCTGTTCGGCATTATCGACGGCCACCACGATGCAGCCACTCAGGTCTTGGCCCTGGGCGGCCAGCTCATCGAGGGTTTCATCAACGCCCCACTCGCCGGCGAAAGAAGTGTATTGGTCGAACACATTCTGGCCGTCTTGCAGGTACAAGACGGGGTAGCGCTGCGTGCCGCTGCCGTAGCTTGGCGGCAAGTACACCCACACCCGGCGCGTGCGCCGCAGCTGCGGCATCGGGAAGGCTGGGCTCAGAATATGCACGTTGGGCGAAGCTGAGTGCTGGCGCGGCGGAATGAAGCCACCTTGGTCTTCCCAATTCAGCACCGCCAGGCGCAGCTCGGGCGCGTCTTGGCCAAAAAGGTAGCGGCGATTGGGAATGGCTAGGTTGTCGACATCGGTTTCGATGGTGGACCAGCTGCCGCGGCAAACTTTGTACTCCAATATGCCCCGGCCGGGGGGTAGGGCCAGGTAGTAGCCGCCGCTGGCAGGGTCGAAGGAAAAGGCGAACGCCGGGTCATCAGTCGTCCAGCCGTTGCACGAGCCAGTGAGGTAGATGGTGGCTCCTACTGGTGTGTTAGCGGGCACACTGGTAAGCCAGATGGTAACCGGTACGCGGGCTGCCCGCCGCCGCAGCCGCCCCAGCAGGCGGGAAAATACTTTCTTCATAGAGTGTGCAATGGCCAGCGAGCTGCAAAGGTCTGGTCCCTACCCCCCTATGCGGCAGCCAAAACCTCGGGGTCGTTGTGGGCCGGCGAGTTCACGCGGGTGGTAATGGCGTATTCCTGCATCAAGTCGGTGGGGTAGGGCACCAGCAATTGCTGGTGGGCAGCGGGCGCCAGGTCATCGGCCAGCCAGGCGCGCTCGGCGTCGGGGCCGGGCAAGATAACGGGCATCCGGTTGTGCAGCTTGGCCATCAGCTCGTTGGGCTCGGTCGTGATGATGGTGAAGGTGGGGTGCAGCTCGCCGGTGCTGCGGTCGAGCCATTCGTCCCAGAGGCCAGCGAAGGCAAACGGCTCCTCACTTTTCAGCAAAATGCGGTGCGGAATCTTGCCGCGCTCAGTGGCCTGCCACTCGTAAAACGAGTCGGCCAGCACCAGGCAGCGCCGCCGCGCCAGCAATTGCCGAAAGCTGGGCTTCTCGGCCAGCGTTTCGGCGCGGGCGTTGATGGGCTTGGGGCCGCTGGCCGGGTCGCGGCTCCAGCTAGGCACCAGGCCCCAGCTCACCAGCTGAATCTGCTCGGGCGTGGCATTGGTGATGATGGGCAGCGCCTGCGAGGGAGCCGCGTTGAAAGTGGGCGCAGGGGTAGCGGCTTCTTTCGCTGAGAAGCGCTTGGCGAGCGCTGGCGCCGGGGCAATAACGGTATAACGACCACACATGTCTGAATCACGGATTCCGCCGGAGTTTTCGAATTAATTGGATTTCGTAGACGATTACCTTAATCGTCAGCCATCCTATTTTCTACTTTTAATACGCACAACCTACTACGAAAAAAGCCGCCCATAAGGCGGCTTTTTTAACATCCACGAAACCCGATTACTCCGAAAAATTCGGCAGAATCCGTGGTCTAGACTACTTGTAGAGCTGCTCGTAGTACTCCTTGGCCATGCGGGTGCTTTCGAACTCGGGCTCCACATCCTTCATGCCGGCTTTCACCACCTTGAGGAACTGCTTGGGCTGGTCGTAGTACATCGGCACCACGGTGTTTTCGAGCACGGTGAGCAGGTTGTCGGCCTCCATATCGTCCTTGGTGGCGTCGGGCAGGGTCACGTCGGCGTGCTCGATAATAAAGCAATTCTCACCATCCTTGGCAAACTCCGGAATCCAGCCGTCGGCGATGCTCACGCTCACGCTGGCGTTCATGGCGGCGGTCATGCCGCTGGTGCCACTAGCCTCGCGGGGGTAGCGCGGGGTGTTCAGCCACAGGTCGGAACCCTTTTTCATCTCGGCCGACAAGCCCAACTCGTAGCCCGTGAGCACGGCACAACGCTTGAGATTCTTGGTGCGGGCAATAATGCTGTTGAAGATGTCGATGGCGCCAAAGTCCTTGGGGTAGGGCTTACCGGCCCAAATGACCTGCACGGGGCGGGCGTCGTCGCTCACGAGCTTCACAAAGCGCTCAAAATCACGCAAAATGAGGTCGGCACGCTTGTAGGCGGCAAAGCGGCGGGCCCACACAATAGTCAGCGCGTCGGGGTCGAGGAGCGTGCCGGTCTGGTCCGCCACGATTTTGAAGAACTCCACCTTCATGGCGCGCTTGCGGGCTAGCAGGGCAGCATCGTCCTTGGCCTTGTTGGCGGCAGCCAGCGCCGGGTCGCGCCAGTAGGTGCCATTTTGGGCGTTGGTGATGGAGATAATGGGGCAAATGCCGGGGTAGTGGCCCCACATTTCGCGGGCCACGTCGCCGTGCACTTTGCTCACGGCGTTGGCCTTGCGGGCAAAGCGCAGGGCGGTGAGCGTGTAGTTGAGCGAGTCGCCGTCGATACGGGCGTCGCGGCGCACGTCCTCTTCGGTCATGCCAGCGAAGAACGTCATGTCCTGAAGCAGCTTCATTGGGCGCTCCTCGTTGCCGGCCAGCTCGGGCGTGTGGGTCGTGAAAACCAGGCGTTTCTGCACCTCGGCCAGGCTGCGGCCGTGCTTCTCATAGAGGAAGAACGCCAGCGGCAGGCCGTGGCCCTCGTTGAGGTGGTAGATGTCGGTTTGGCGGCCCAGGATGTCGAGCAACTTGCCGCCGCCTACCCCCAGCACAATGCTTTGGGCTACGCGGGTGGCGGCGTCCGGGTCGTAGAGGTGGTGCGAAATAGTCCGCGAGAGGTAGTCGTTTTCTTCAATATCGGTGGTGAGAAAAAACATCGGCGCGGTGCCGAAAGTCTCGGGCGCCAAGTACAGGGCCTTCACGTGCACCTCAGCATCGTGGATGGTGACTGGGAAGACGATGCCCGTGTCTTCCAGAAACGAGTACTGCTTGTGCAGAAACTCCGCTTTCATGGTCTGGTCGGGGTTGCGCACCTGGTCGTAGTAGCCATACGTCCAGAGCATGCCGATGCCCACTAGGTTCTGCTTGAGCTCGTAGGCCGAGCGCATGTGCGAACCCGCCAGGAAACCCAGGCCGCCCGAATAAATTTTCAGGCTCTGGTCGAGCGCAAACTCCATGGAGAAGTACGCCGCCGCCGCCTTGTATTTGGCCGCCGGAGCCGCCATTTTGAATTGAAATGCCATGTGAAAAAAGTAGTAGCGAGTTGTTACTAAGAGCGTTCGCCGTTGCAAAGGAAGCGCCCGCGGCCCAAAGCTAGGGGCACAGCCGGGCAAGTCGGCGTACTTTGGTTCTTAGTCACTAGGGCCCGCGCCGCAATGGTTTGCGGGCCAAAATGACCGCTGGCGAGCGGGCGCAGCCGGTTTTCGAGCCGCGTAGTTTTCCTTGCTTTTTCCCACATTTTTCCCTCATTACCTGCGCTATGCACGTTTTTCGCGCGTTGTTGGCCCCGTTGGCGGCCGTTCTGCTGCTAGAGGCCACTCCGGTCTTGGCCGTTTCACTTCCTAATCTGGCCGGCCCAGCGGCCAAAACGGCTCCGGCCGTTCGCATCGACCCCACGTACTGGTTTGTGGGCATGAAAAACCCCAAATTGCAGCTGCTGGTGCATGCGCCCGGCATTGCGGCCGACCAAGTAACGCTGGCGCCCTACCCCGGCGTGGCGCTCGAAGGATTTGAGAAGCTAGAAAGCGCCAACTACCTGGTGGTGAACCTCTCGGTGAGCGCACAGGCGAAACCCGGCCAGCTAAAGCTGCAGTTTAAAGGTAACAAAAGCTTCACGTATAGCTACGAGCTGCGCGCCCGCAACCAAGACCCGGCGCGCACGCAAGGCCTCACGCAGGCCGACTTCATCTACTTCCTGATGCCCGACCGCTTCGCCAACGGCAACCCGAAGAACGACGTCATCAAGGGTACCCGTGAGGCGCGCATGAGCCGCGACTCGATGTTTGCGCGGCACGGCGGCGACCTCAAGGGCGTCGAAAACCACTTCGACTACCTCAAGCAGCTGGGCGTTACGGCCATCTGGCCCACGCCGGTGGTAGAAAACGACATGCCCCGCGCCAGCTACCACGGCTACGCCGTGACGGATTGCTACGCCGTTGACCCGCGTTACGGCACGATGGCCGAGTACGGGCAATTTGTTAAAAATGCCCACACCAACGGCTTCAAAGTGGTACAGGACATTGTGCTCAACCACTGGGGCAGCTCCAACTACCTGTTTTTGGACCAGCCGGCCCGCAGCTGGTTTCACGAGTGGCCCAGCTTCACGCGCTCCAACTACAACGCCTACGCCCTGAACGACCCGCACGGCTCGCAATTTGACCGCAAGCGCTACAACGACGGCTGGTTTGACACCTCCATGCCCGACGTGAACCAGAGTAACCCCTACGTGGCTACCTACCTCACCCAGAACTTCTTGTGGTGGGTAGAAAGCACCGGGCTCGACGCCTACCGCATCGATACCTACCCCTACTCCAACCCGCAGTTTTTGATGAGTTGGGGCAAGTCCATTATGGATGAGTACCCCAAGCTGTCGCTATTTGGCGAAGCCTGGGAGGGTAGCACGGCCGAGCAGGCCTTCTACGCCCAAAACATCATGCAACCAGTCGATGGCTTCAAGTCGAACCTGCCGGGCGTGCTCGACTTCATCACCACCTTCGCCGTGCAGGATGCCCTGAAGGACGGCAATATGGAGCACCTCTACCAGAGCCTACAGAGCGACTGGCTGTATGTAGATGCCACGCGCAACGTGACCTTCCTCGACAACCACGACATGAGCCGCTTCTACTCCGTTATTGGCGAAGACTTTGCGAAGTACAAGATGGGCATTGCCTGGCTATTGACCTTGCGCGGCATTCCGCAGCTGTACTACGGCACCGAGGTACTGATGAAGAACTTCTCGAACCCCGATGGCAAGGTGCGCGAGGACTTCCCCGGCGGCTGGGCCGGCGACAAGGTCAACTACTTTAAGGCGCGCCCTGGGCAAGCCGGCGAGGCCTTCGACTACGTGAGCAAGCTGGCCACCTACCGCAAGGCGCACCCGGTACTGAGCAGCGGCAAACTGATGCAGTTTATCCCGCAGGATGGGGTGTACACCTATTTCCGGTACAATGACCAGGGTGAGAGCGTGATGGTGATTGCCAACGTGGGCAAGGAGGAGAAGAAGGTAGATGGCACGCGCTACGCCGAGCGCACCAGCGGCTTTTCGTCGGGGGTAGAGGTAGTGAGCGGCGCTACCATCGCCGACTTGAAGGCCCTGACGGTGCCCGCGCACACGGCTTGGGTGGTAGAATTGCACAAATAATTCGTTCTTTTGGAGTTGGCCTCTTATTGGCTAACTCCAAAAGAATACCTACCTCGGCGCATATGAAAAACCTGATGCTAGCAGCCAGTCTGTTGGCTTTATCCGCCTTTACTGCTTTTCCCGTGGCCGATAACGACCCTAACACGACCGACGAAATTCCGCAGGATAACAAGCTCGTTATCTACCAAATGCTACCCCGCCTCTTTGGCAACAAAGTAGCTCTGAACAAGCCTTACGGCACGGTGCTCGAAAACGGCTGCGGCAAGTTCAACGACATCAACGACCTGGCCCTGACCAAAATAAAGGGGCTGGGCGCTTCGCACGTGTGGTACACCGGCGTGCTCGAACACGCCACCATGACGAGCTACCCAAAGTCGGGCCTGCTCGCCGACGACGCCGATGTAGTGAAAGGCCGCGCCGGCTCGCCCTACGCCGTGAAGGACTACTACGACGTGGCCCCCGACCTGGCCGTGGACAAAAAAGCCCGCATGGCCGAGTACGAGGCGCTCATCAAGCGCACCCACGCCCACGGGCTGAAGGTGCTCATGGACTTTATTCCGAACCACGTGGCCCGCTCGTACCACTCCGACGCCAAGCCAGCGGGCGTGGTAGACCTGGGCGCAAACGACGACAAAACCAAAGCATTCGCGCCGAACAATAACTTCTATTACTTGCCCGGCAGGCATTTCAGAATGCCCAGCGGCTACAACCCGCTGGGCGCACTGCTCGGGCCGGGCGAGGATAGCAAGTACACCGAGTTTCCGGCCAAGGCTACTGGCAACGACGTATTTTCGGCCGAGCCGAGCGTCAATGACTGGTTTGAAACCATCAAGCTCAACTACGGCGTCGATTACCAGCACGGGCGCCAACTGCACTTCGAGCCGGTGCCCGACACCTGGAAGAAGATGCGCGACATCCTGGTTTTTTGGGCCAAGAAGGACGTGGACGGCTTCCGCTGCGACATGGCCGAGATGGTGCCCGTCGAGTTCTGGGCCTACGTCATTCCGGAACTGAAAAAAGTAAAGCCCGGCCTTATCTTCATTGGCGAGGCCTACAATGCCAAGGAATACGACACCTACCTTACCAAGGGTCACTTCGATTTCTTGTACGACAAGGTGGGGCTCTACGACGGCCTGCGCCGCCTCATGCGCCAGGAGGGCAACACCGACGACATCACCCGCGTGTGGAAGGAGGAAAGCCGGGGCTTTGGCTCGCACATGCTGCGCTTTCTGGAAAACCACGACGAGCAACGCATTGCCTCCAAGGAGTTTGCCGGCAACCCGCGCCGCGCCATTCCGGCCATGACGGTGTCGGCCACGCTGGGCAGCGGACCGGTGATGCTCTACATGGGCCAAGAGGTTGCCGAGCCCGCGCTGGGTAGCGAAGGCTTTTCGGGAGCCGACGGCCGCACCACCATCTTCGACTACTGGGGCGTGCCCGAGCACCAAAAGTGGCTGAACCAGGGCAAGATGGACGGCGCTAAGCTAAGCGCCGAGCAGAAGCAGTTGCGCGACTTCTACAAGCGCCTGCTCCGGCTGGCGGGCAGCAGCGAGGCCATCCGGCGGGGTCAGTTCTATGAGCTGCAGGATGCTAACAACCTCAGCCAGGCCTACGACCAGCAGAAGATTTACGCTTTTCTGCGCTACACCAAGGGCCAGCAGGTGCTGGTGGTGGTCAACTTCAGCGACACTAAAACCTACCACCCTACCCTGGTTATTTCGGACGAAGCCTGGCGGCACCTGGGCCTAAGCCCGCAGCGCGCCTACACCTACCAAGACCTGCTGAACGGCGGCGCCCCCAAAACCAGCCTCGACCTGACGCTGGAGCCGCTGGCGGCGCTGGTACTTGAGCTAAAGCCGCAGTAGCCTGCTTGCCGCACGGCGGCTTTGGCCCCCGTGCGGCGTACTTTCCAGTCTCTTTTTTTCCCACCTCTCGCTCCCTACCCCCCTCCTATGGCCGCCTCCGCCGCCGCCTCGCCTAGCTCGCTGCGCGTTAAGCCCCGCCTGAGCTTCTGGCAAATCTGGAACATGAGCTTCGGCTTTTTGGGCATCCAGTTTGGCTTTGCCCTTCAAAATGGCAACATGAGCCGCATCTTCGAAACGATGGGTGCCAAAGAAGATGAGCTCGCCTTTTTGTGGCTAGCCGCGCCCACTACGGGCCTGGTCATCCAGCCTATTATTGGCTACCTCTCCGACCGCACCTGGAGCCCACGCTGGGGCCGGCGGCGGCCGTTTTTCCTGGTTGGCGCCATTTGCGCCTCGCTGGCGCTACTCGTGATGCCCCATGTGTCGGCCCTCTGGATGGCGGCCGGCATGCTCTGGATAATGGACTCAAGCATCAACATCTCGATGGAGCCGTTTCGGGCGCTGGTGGGCGACATGCTGCCCAGCAACCAGCGCACCACGGGCTTCGGCGCCCAAACGTTTTTCATCGGCATCGGGGCCGTGGTAGGGTCGCTGCTGCCGTACATTTTCACCAACTGGCTGCATTTCAACAACGTGGCACCGGCCGGGCAAATTTCGGCTTCGCTTAAGTACGCCTTTTACACCGGCGGCATTATTTACTTTTTGGCGGTGCTGTGGACGGTTATCCGCACCCGCGAGTACCCACCCGAAAACCTGGCCGAATTTGAGGCCGAGAAAGCCCGCACCGCGGGCTTTTGGAACGGCGTGAAGGAGTCGTTTGCGGGTATTTCGGATATGCCGCGCACCATGCGGCAGCTGGCGGTGGTGCAGTTCTTCAGCTGGCTGGCCCTCTTTTCGCTCTGGATTTACGCCACTCCGGCCATCACGAGCCACATCTACCACACCAGCGACACTACCTCGAAGCTCTACAACGAGGGCGCCGACTGGGTCAACGTGTGCTTCGCGGTCTACAACGGTATTTCGGCCCTGGCCGCGCTGGGCTTGCCCATCATTGCGCGGGCCACGAGCCGGCGCGTCACGCACATGCTGTGCCTCACGGCGGGCGGGCTGGGGCTTATTTCCATCTACTTCATCCACAGCCCACTGGTATTATTGCTGTCGATGGTAGGGGTAGGCGTGGCTTGGGCCAGTATCCTGAGTATTCCGTACGCCATGCTGGCTGGGGCGCTGCCGGCCAACAAGATGGGCTACTACATGGGTGTGTTTAACTTCTTTATTGTGCTGCCGCAAATGGTGGCCGGCGTCACGCTGGGCTTTTTCACCAAGCACGTATTTGGCGGTGAGCCCGTACTGACGCTGGTGCTGGGTGGCGTGTCGATGATAGTCTCGGGCCTGCTCACGCTGCGCGTGCACGACGCCGACGACATTCGCCTGCCCAACAACATGACGCCCGCCGAAAACCTGGCCTACGACGTGCTAGCCAGCGCCAACCCCGAGATCTAAGAGTCCGGCCTACCCCCCTTTGGCAGCTATCATTTCACTTATTAACTGCTGTTACGCAGTAGCGCGATTTTTGTAGTTCGCG
>CAZZDR010000122.1:0-10382 GCA_964652535.1 uncultured Hymenobacter sp.
CATCTTCCTGGTCTTCGATGAACACGTCAACCTCGTCGCCCACTTTGAGCTCGGGCAGGTCACGGAATTCGCTCAGGGGCACGAGGCCGTCCGATTTGAAGCCGATGTTCAGGATAACATCGCGGTCGGTGATACCTACCACGGTGCCTTTAATAACCTCTTCCTCCTGAACGGTGGTGAGGGTGTCGCCGTACATTTTTTCGAGTTCGGCGCGCTGGTCAGCGTTGTAGTTGCCACCAAAACCGCTGGCTCCTACGTTGTCCCAATCGAAATCGTCAATCAATTCTGCCATGAAATAGCAGGTTCCTAATCTACTGAACGCCACCGCCGGAACCCAGGGCGAAGCGCATTTTAAGTTGGTTCCGGGCGCGGATGCTTCCGACCTGCCGCCTTGACAGGGCCGCAAAGGTACGGATTTTCAGTGAGTTTAGCAAGTTTAGGTGGCAGTCAATTTCTTGGGCTATTATCCGTCGCTCTGGAAAAAATAAACTGGTATTAACCAATCAGCGGGGTTGATTTTGCAGTGTTCAACTTGAACCGGTGCATATGGGTCAATCAGCGTTAGCGTAGAATTAAGTATTGAGTAGCCATGCAAACCTCGCAAGGCTACCAGCCGTTGCGTGTTGAAGCAGCTACTTCTTTTCCTATGACGGACGCCTACCCCCCCGCTGCGCCCGCTATCAGCCTTATTATTCCCACCTTCAATGAGGCCGCCGCTATTGGCCCCTTGCTGGCCTATTTGTGGGCCGAAATTGGGGCCACTACAGAAATTCTGCTAGCGGATGGCGGCAGCACAGACCTTACCCTCCAACTGGCTGCGCAAGCTGGGGTGCGGGTGCTAGTCTGCCCACGTAAAGGCCGCGCCGCGCAGCTCAACCACGGCGCGGCGCACGCCAGTGGAAGTATTTTGTATTTCCTACATGCCGACTCCTACCCCCCGCTGGGGTTTGAGAACGACATTCGGCGGGCGGTGGCGACGGGCGCGGGCAGTGGGTGCTACCGGTTGGCCTTCGACCACGGGCACTGGTTTTTGCAGTTTAGCGCCTGGATGACGCGCTGGCCGCTGACCTGGTTTCGGTTTGGCGACCAGAGTTTATTCGTTCAGCGCAAGCTGTTTGTGCAGCTCGGCGGCTACCGCGAAGACTTACTCGTGATGGAGGACCAAGAATTAGTGGAGCGCCTGCAGCGGGTAGCGCCATTCAGGCTGCTGCCCCGGGCGGTGGTCACGTCGGCGCGCAAATACCTGGCTAACGGGGTGTTGCGACTACAAGCAATCTTTACGCTCATCGTGCTGCTGTACCGGCTGGGCGTGCCGCAGGCGTGGCTACTGCGTGTGTACCGGGCGCTGGTGCGGCAAGGCAACTTATAGCTGCTAGCTGACAGGCGCAGTGCGGGTGCGCCAGGCGGCTAGGTCTTCGGCCGTATCTACGTCGGCGAGGGGGGGTAGGAGCGCTACGCGCAAGCCTAAGCGAGCGGCATCGGCCAGCGTAGCTGGCCGCACGCTCGCCGTGCTCCAAGCTTTCTGTAGAAAAAAATCAGGAATCAACTGCTTCGTTCCTAGTAAATAATAGCCGCCATCAAGCGCGGGGCCCAGCACCACGTCGTGCGTATCAAGTTGGGCGAATGCCTCAGTGAGCAGGTCGGTAGTGAGCTCGGGACAGTCGGTGCCGATAATAATAGCCTTGGCCGCGCCCGTCTCGAAAGCCGCTGCAAAGGCCGTATGCATGCGCTGGCCCAGGTCGCCGCTGGGCTGCGGGTGTTGGGTATAGCCGGGCCAACAATCGGGCACATCGGGGGTAGGAGCGCCGGCCAGCCACACCGTTTTGGTGGCGGCTACGCCGGCCACCGCAGCGCCAGCATGGGCCAGCAGCTCGTGGTACACAGCCAGCGTAGCCTCGGCGCCAATGGTACTTGCTAAGCGCGTTTTACCCTGGCCAAGCACCGGGTGGCGCGCCATAATGAGCAGGTGGTTTGAATTAGTGGGCAAGATGGTCTCGCTGAAAAAGGAGGGGTAGGGCGACTCACTCAGGCCGGCGAAACAAGCGTGCCGCTAGCATCGTGCCTACTGCCAGCAGCGCGCCAGTGGCCACCCGCCGCCAACGCTTGGTGGTGGGCGACTCGTACGCCTTGCCGCCCGCCAACTCGGCGGTTACGGCGTTGAGAGATTTAACCTTATTAGCAAAGTCGCCGGCTAGTCGGTTGCGGATAATGGTCATTTGCTCAAGCACTTCGTCCAGTTCTTCAGGTAAGGTTTCTTCGAGTACGGCGCGCAAGCGCTTGCCTACGGTGGGCGACTTGCCATTAGTAGATACGGCTACTTTCAACTGGCCTTTTACTACTACTGAGGAAAGGTAAAAGTCGCAGAGGGCGGGCGTGTCGGCCACGTTCACAAGCAGGCGCCGCTGGCGGGCGGCGGCCACGATGCGGCGGTGCAAGGCCGGGTCGTCGGTGGCGGCGAAGACGATATCGGCGGCATCGAGGTCGGTTTCCAGCCAGCCACGCGCTATGAGTTGGATGCGTGGGTGGTGGCTAGCTACCTCGCGTAGCTCGGGTAGGAACGTGATGCTGACAATGGTAACCGCTGTTTCGGGGCTGTTGCGCAGGATGGCAGTGAGCTTTTCGAGGCCCACATTGCCGCCGCCCACGAGCAGCACGCGCAAATTTTCGAGCTTGAGAAAGGCGGGGAAAAGTGGGTTTTGAGCGGGCATTTTGTCAATTATCAGTAAGCAATTAACAATTGCTTACGTCCACAATAGTAACCCGGTGGCAATTGTTTAGTGCGCGAAGGCCATAGGATACTGCGGGTTGCGCACAGCCACGAATTCCGCCGCCGGCGCTTCGCAGGTAGGGCACCGATAATCTACTAAGTCGCTAAATGGCGTGCCCGGCGCGATGCTCTGAGCCGGCTCGCCGTAGGCTGCTTCGTACACAGTGCGGCAGCGGGGGCACTGGTACAGCAGCGGTTGGCTGAGTTCGGCGAGGGGGGTAGGGGGCGTTTCTTCGGCAGTGGTAGATGGGCTAGTGGCGGCTTGCTGCTCATAAAACTGGTCGCAGAGCTGCGCCAGGTACCAAGGCAGGTTTTCGCGGCTCACCTTTTTGCGGAAGCTGATAAAGTCCTTGCTATTAGGGTTAAAGTCGCGGGTGTGCAGCACTTCATACTGCTCGGCATGCAGGCCGGTCTGGGTGAGGGTGTCGAAGTGGCTGCGGACGACGATGGAGCCAAACAACCCGGTTTTGGGCTGCGTCTTGATGGCAAAGCACAGCTGGTAAGTGCGGATATCTTCCTCGTTGAAGTGGCGCACCAACTCGTGCTTCAGGGCCAGGCCGGTGGCGCAGTGGTCCTCTACCTGCCAGTTTAGCTCGTTGGCCGCGTGGCGCACGTTGATGCGGTGGCGGCGCAGCACGGCATCCCAGTGCGGGCGGTCGGTGAGGTCGATACCCTTGATGATGAACGATTTCCAGGGAGTAGTGCACAGCTCACCTAGGCGCGTGGTAAGGCAAATCTGGCACACATCCTTCAAAAAAGCCACCGCAAACTGCTCATTGCGCCGGTAAATGCCCAGCCACAGCTTGCTGCCGTAACGGTTGAAGCCCTCGTAGTAGGGTAGCGTGAACTGCGGCAGTGCGAGCGGCGCACCAAGCGGCTGAACCACAAAGCGTTGGCTAGTGCTCACGAGTCGGTGCAGCAGTGCACCATCGGCGGCCGGCTGGTCGTAAAACTGGTCTTTATGGGCAAAAATAGCCCACTCCACGGCACGGCTCAGGCCCGCAATATCCTCCGAATACACCAGTTGCGGCCAGCAGTAAAGCGCATTCGTCTTAGGGAAGCGTAGATGCAGGTACCAGTAATTGGGCGTGTCGGAGGTGATGAAATTGAGGTTGCCCGTAAAGAAGGGGATGAACGTCTGGTTGCGGTCAATGAGGTTGATTTTCAGCTGGGGCTGATAATCAAATAAGTCCAAAATATCCTTATAGACGCCTTCGCGCAGCCAGGTAGTGTTGTGAAACACGTCCTCTATCACGTAGGAACTCGTGATGTTGGGGTGCCGGTCGGCATCAACTTCGCACGGAATACCGGCCTGGGCCAGCGCCTGCACCAATCCGCGCCGCTGGGCCGCCGCTACTGTAAACAGCAATTGCTGCCGGTGGCCAAACTGCACGTGCTCGACCTCAGCTCGCTCGGCCGCTTCCAGAATGGTGAGCAAGTCGCCAGCCGGCACGATGCCGCCGGACAGGTTGATTTTAACGAGGTGCGTTTGGGGTGGCATAGTCGGTGGCGTGGACAATAGGCTACTCAGCCACTGCTAGTAAACTTTCTTCCAAAATTCGCTGCATCTCGGGCCGGCACGAGCCGCAGCCGGTGCCTGCGCCAGTGCTGGTGCACAGCTCTTTGAGCGAACCGCAGCCCGTGGCGATGGCCTGCCGCAGGTTATCGGCGCCCACGCCGTTGCAGCTGCACACCAGCTTGCCGAGCACGGGTGTGGCTGGCCGGCCGCTGCGCAAGAGTTGCAAGCGCTTGTCGCTCAGCTCGGTTTTGTTGGCAATGAGCTCACGGTATTCCTGAAACTCATTTTTATCACCGATGAGGATGGCGCCCACGAGCCGGTCTTGGTGAATGATGCACTTCTTATAATAGCGCTGGGCCTTATCGATGAAGGTGATTTCTTCGTAATCAGTCGTATTCGGCCGCTCGGGTAGGCCGATGCTGCACAGGTCGAAGCCGTGAATCTTGATGATATTCATAAACGTGCTGCCCCGGTACACGCTGCCCACGTCGCCGCTGAGGTAGCGCGCTAGCACGGCGGCCTGCTGCTCGGCGGCGGCCGTGATACCGTAGAGCGTGCCTTCAAACTCCGCGATTTCGCCTAGGGCAAATATTTGCGGGTCATTGGTTTGTAGATGCGCATCGACTACCACGCCGCGCTTGCAGGCGAGGCCGCAGTCGCGGGCCAGTTCTAGGTTGGGCGTGGTGCCGATGGCCAAGATGAGGGCGTCGCAGTCGAGGCGGCGGCCACTGCGCAGCCCTACCCCCGTTAGGCGGGCGCGGCCGTAATAAAGCTCCACTTCGTCGTTGAAGTAGAGGTCGCAGCCCTGTTCCACCATTTCTTCCTGCAACAGCTGGC
Source organism: uncultured Hymenobacter sp. (assembly GCA_964652535.1). Taxonomy (GTDB): domain Bacteria; phylum Bacteroidota; class Bacteroidia; order Cytophagales; family Hymenobacteraceae; genus Hymenobacter. Next base: position 5,124 of record CAZZDR010000122.1, read on the forward strand.
TGCCCAGCGGGTCGAGCTGCCGGTCTAGAAACCGCGATGTGCGCTGGATAATTGACACCCGCGTGCCGCCCTCACGCAGCGAAGCCGCCATTTCGAGGCCCAGCAGGCCGCCGCCCACAATTACTACGTGCGCCTGGGGGGGTAGGTGGTTTTTGAAATCGTCGGCGTCGGTGCGGCTGCGCATCGTGAAGATGCCGGGCAGCGTGGGCAGCCCGCGCGGCACCGCCGCCCGGCTACCGGTGGCCATGATAAGCACATCGTAATCAGTGCGCTGGCCACGCGAGTCGAGCACGTAGCGCTCGGCGCGGTTGATGGATTCTACGCTCACGCCGCGCCGCAGGTCGATGGCGTGGGTTGGCTCCTCGTGGTCCTGCATTTTCACCAGCTGCGCCCATTCTTGGTGGCCGCTGATGTAGTCGGGCAGCATCACGCGGTTGTAAAACGGCTGGTCTTCCTTGCTGAAAATGGTGATGGTGTCGGCTTGATTTACTTCCCGATAGCTCCGCACAAACCCATGCGCCCCCGCCCCCGCCCCAATGATGACGATGCGCTGCTGGGGCTTGGCATACTTCACCACTTGCACCGCGCAAAACTTAAAATCGGGCTCCTTCGAAATGGGGTCTAGCGTGCCAGAGGTCAGGTTATTAGCCCGGTGCAGGTCGGAGCCTAGAATCTTGCCCCAGTGCATGGGTAGCAGCACCACGCCCGGCCGGATGCCCGCCGACAGCCGCGCCGCCACCCGCACCGCGCCCCGGCGCGACTGCACCGCCACCAAGTCGCCCTCGGCCACGCCAAGCGCCGCCGCGTCTTGCGGGTGCATTTCCAGAAACGCCTGTGGAATATGCTGGTTCAGCTTGCTCACGCGGCCGGTTTTGGTCATCGTGTGCCACTGGTCGCGGATGCGGCCGGTGGTGAGGATAAATGGGAAATCGGCATCGGGCACTTCGCTGCGAAATGCCGCTGCCACGGGGTGAATCATGGCCCGGCGCGAGGGCGTGTAAAACTGCTGGTCGGTGAAAAGCCGGGCCGTATCGGGTGCGGCCTGATCGATTTTATATGGCCATTGCACCGAGCCGCGCGCCTTCAAAATGTGGTAAGTCAGGCCCGAAATATCGAGCGTGGTGCCGGCCGTGAGGCGCGTGTGTTCTTCGTAGATGGTGGCGGGGGTAGGGAAGTCAAACCCGCGGAAACCCATGGCCCGCGCAAAGCGGCAGATGATTTCGGCGTCGGGCAGGGCCTCGCCGGGCGCGTCCACCACCTTGGCCAGGTGGCTGATGCGGCGCTCCGAGTTGGTCATGGTGCCCTCCTTTTCGGCCCAGGCGGCGGCGGGCAAAATGACGTCGGCGTAGGCCAGCGTTTCGGGCTTGGTGCTGACTTCCTGCACCACCACAAACTTGGCCTTGGCGAGCGCGGCCTCGGCCTGGCGCACGTTGGGCAGGCTGGTGAGCGGGTTGGTGCAGAGTATCCAGATGGCTTTGAGGCGGCCATCTTCCAGGGCCTCAAACATTTCGGTGGCTGTGTAGCCGGGCGTGGCCGCCAGCGGCCCGCTGCCCCAAAACTGCTGCACCTCGGCGCGGTGCGCAAGGCTAGCCATATTGCGGTGGGCCGGCAGCAGGTTGCTGAGGCCGCCCACCTCGCGCCCGCCCATGGCATTGGGCTGGCCCGTGAGCGAAAGCGGCCCCGCACCGGGCCGTCCAATCTGGCCCGTGATGAGGTGCAGATTAAGCAAGCTCAGGTTCTTATCCACGCCCACGGCGCTCTGGTTTAGCCCCATCGTCCACATCGACAGAAACGCCTTGGCACCACCTAGGTAGCTAGCTGCCAGCCGAATATCCGCCTCTGGCACACCGCATAGCTGTGCCGACTCGGCCAGCGGGCGTGCCAGCACAATATCGCGGTACGCCTCAAATCCCTCAGCGTGCTGCGCGATGAAATCCAGGTCGAGGTCGCCGTTCTCAATCAGCACCCTAGCCAGGGCCTGGTTCAGCACCACATCGGTGCCGGGGATGAGCTGCAAATGCACGTCGGCCAGTGCTACCGAGTCGGTGGCGCGCGGGTCGATGACGATGATTTTTGTGTCGGGATTGGCGGCTTTGTGGGCCTCCACGCGCCGCCACAAAATGGGGTGGCACCACGCCGGGTTGGCCCCCGCCACCAGAAAGCAGTCGGCCAATTCAATGTCGTCGAAGCACACGGGCACGCTGTCTTCGCCCAGCGCCATCTTGTAGCCCACCACCGCGCTGCTCATGCACAAGCGTGAATTGGTATCGAGGTTATTGCTGCCAATAAACCCCTTCATGAGCTTGTTGAGGACGTAATACTCCTCCGTCAGGCACTGCCCTGAGGCGTAAAAAGCTACCGAATCAGGCCCGTATTGCTCGATAAAGGTCTTGAATACGGCCGCGGTGCGCGCCAGGGCTTCATCCCAACTCACGCGCTCCAGCGGCCGGTTTTTGCTGTAGCGCATCTGCGGGTACAGCAGCCGGTCGGCGCGGTCATTAACGGTGTATTGCAGGTTCAAGCCCTTGCTGCACAGCGCGCCCCGGTTGACGGGGTAGGCGGGGTTGCCGACCACCGTCACGTCGCCATTTGGGAGAGGGTTAACGAGTACGCCGCAGCCTACCCCGCAGTAGCAACAGATGGATGGGGAGGGAGTAGGCATAGCAAAGCAAGCGAACGTGGCGCCCCATTGCCCTACCCCTCGCTGAAAAGCAGAAGAAGCCGAGATGGGGATAACGTACTTATTAAATAATAGGCGATAGGTTATTCTCGAATCGTTTGGCTAACCCAAAAAATGATTCCTGCGCATTTCCGCTTCGGAGGGGGGTAGGGCGCCACGTTAGGCTGCGCTCACCTACGCCCCCGCTAGCGTTAGCTCCGGCGCCTGCTCGCTAGCCTCTTTTACCACCAACCGCACCACCAGCACCACTGCTCCGATAGCTACTACCCCAAACCCGATGTAGAGAAAAGCTTGGCTGTAAGTAATGGCCGACGACTTAAACAGAAACCCAACCAGCATGGCCCCCAGGTTGCCGCCGGCGCCCACCACGCCGCTCACGCTGCCGATGGCCTCTTTGTTCACGAACGGCACAATGGAGTAAGTGCAGCCATTGGCCATTTTCAGGAATAGCGCGAAGCCCAGCATGGCCGCGATAGCCAGCGGCAGGCTCGGCGCCACCGCGAAAAAGGCAATGCCGATGCCTTCGAGCACTAGCATAACGCTGAGCAATAGCCACTTACCATTGAGGCCGTAGGCGCGCCCGGCGCGGTCGGCCACGATGCCGCCTAGGCCGCGGGCAAAGATGTTCATACCGCCAAAAATGCCGGCCAGCAGGCCCGCCGCTACCAGTGTAGCCCCAAAGTGGTCGACGAAGTACACGGCCGCCACGTTGTCAATCGTGATTTCGATGCCGAAGCACGCGCCGTAAGCCAAGGCCAGCAGCCAGGTACGGTAGTCGCGCAGGGCCAGCAAGAACGTGCCCTTCTTCTTGGTCGTCGTGTTCCGCTCAATGTCGGCGTAGTTGCCGCGGGGCGTGTCTTCCGTGTATTTGTAGTACAATACAGCCATTATCAGTAGGATAACACCCGGTACTACCATCGCCAGCCGCCACGAATTGGCCTTATCGACGTAGCCTAGAGCCACGAACGCGGCGGCTACCAGTGGCATCAGCATATTGGCAATGCCGCCGCCTAGGTTGCCCCAGCCGCCGGCTACGGCGTTGGCCGTGCCCACGATATTGGGCGCAAACATCATCGAAGTGTGGAATTGCGTGATGACGAACGACGCCCCGATGATACCGATGGCTAGCCGGAACAGCAGGAAGCTTTCATAACTGTTGCTCAAGCCAATAAACATCACCGGAATCGCCCCTACTGCTAGCAAGATGGTGTACGCCAGCCGCGGCCCAATCGTGTCGCAGAGCTTACCCATGAGTAAGCGCGCCAAAATAGTAGCCGATACCGAGGCAATCACAATATTCCCTACCTGTCCTTTATCCAGATGCAACTGCTCGCGCACCAATGGCATGAGTGGCGCAATGCCGAACCACCCAAAAAAGCAAAAGAAAAACGTGAGCCAGGTCAGGTGAAACGTGCGCATTTGCACGCCCTTGCCGGCGAAGATATTGAGCCGGGACAGCGGCTGCTGAGCGGTAGTCGTGGCGTCCATAAGTGAGGGGGTAACGCGGACTTTTAGTCTGCGAGTGGAAATACTAGCTTAAGTCAACGGGTGGACTGGAAGTCTGGGCTACAATTCTTCAGGCCCAGCCGATGTACACGGTATTATTGTCAACCTTAACTGGATACGTCTGAATAGCGCACTCATCGCCATTGAGGCATTCGCCCGTGAGCAGCGAAAACGTGCGCTTGTGAAATGGGCAGGCCACTTTGGGCTCGCAGGCCTCGCCGGTGCTGCCAATCATGCCGCGCGCCAGTATCATCTGCTGCTTGTGGGGGCACAGGTTTTGGGTGGCGTACCACTCGCCGCGTCGGGCAAAATTGAAGATGGCCACTTGCTCGCCCTCAACCAGCGCGCAGGCCCCGCCATCGGCGGGAATATCGGTGGCCTGGCACACGGGCAGCCAGGTAACTGCTACTGCGGTTTCCATAAACTATTGGTTTTGAATTAAGTGTGCGATTAGTAGGTAGCGCAGACTTGCACAGAGTCCGCGCTACCCATTACCAGGCTTTCGACATTCTCTGGCCGCGCATCTCGGCAAACTCCATCGTGGGGTCCTTCACCTTCGGTGCGTTCACGAAGTGGGTGAATTGCTTGCGCAGTTCAGGATTTTCTACTACTTCCTTCCACTCGCAATGGTAGTTTTTAATGAGCAGCTCAATTTCAGCTTCGAGGTCGGCGCAGATGCCGAGGCTGTCATTTACCACCACATTGCGGAGATAAGCGATGCCGCCATCCATCTTATTGAGCCAGGTTGCCGTGCGCATGAGCGGGTCGGCGGTCTTGATGTAGAACATCATAAATCGGTCGAGGTACTTCAGCAGCGTATCCTTGTCGATGTCGCCGGCCAGCAGCTGGGCGTGCTGGGGCTTGGCGCCGCCGTTGCCGCACACGTAGAGGTTCCAGCCCTTTTCAGTGGCGATTACGCCGAAGTCTTTGGCCTGGGCTTCAGCGCATTCGCGTACGCAGCCGCTCACGCCGCTCTTCATTTTGTGGGGCGAGCGAATGCCCTTGTAGCGGTTCTCAATTTCGATGGCAAACGACACGCTGTCGTGCAGGCCGTAGCGGCACCAGGTGCTGCC
>CAZZDR010000123.1:0-4075 GCA_964652535.1 uncultured Hymenobacter sp.
ACGCCCGCCGAGGGCGTGCCGGGCAGCCTGATTACCCTCACGGGCCGTGAGTTTGCGGCCGCGCCGGCCCAGGATACGGTGTGGTTTGGGGGCGTGCCCGCGGTGGTGCAGCAGGCCTCGGCCACTGCCCTGCGCGTGGTAGTGCCCGCCGGCGCGCCCACGGGCCCGGTGCGGGTGGCCACGCTGGGCGGGCAGGTCGAAAGCACCCAGGCGTTTGTGGTGTGGTACCCACCCACGCTGAGCGGCTTTAGCCCCGGCCGGGGCCGGGCGGGCGACATTCTCACGCTGGCGGGCAGCAATTTCGCGCTGGTCGGGCGCAGCACCGTGGCGCTGGGCGGTGGCCCGGCCGACGTGCTGGCGGCCACCGCCACCAGCCTGCGCGTGCGCGTGCCGGCTACCGCGCAGTCGGGCCCCATTCGAGTGCAGACGCCGGGCGGCGTGGTGCTGTCGGCCGCACCATTCACGTTCCTACCCCCTCCCACCGTTACAACTTTTGCCCCGGCGCAAGCCAGTGTGGGCGAGGTGGTAACGCTTACGGGCAAAGACTTTTTGGTAGATGGCCGGGCTGATACAGTGCTAGTAGGCGGCGTGCGGGCCCCGGTGCTCGCGGCCTCGGCCACGAGCCTCACCATCCGGGTGCCGCGCGGAGCGCAGTCAGGGCCACTAGTGGTGGCCGGCACGGGCGGGCGCGGGCAGTCGGCCACGGCCTTCACGGTGCAGGCGCTGCCGGCGGCCGAAGCCATTGCAGTGTATCCCAACCCGGCTCACGGCGCCGTAACGCTCGACTGGCTGCGGGCTGATTTTGCGCTGGAGCAGGTCCGGGTGTACAACGCCCTGGGCCAGCTCGTGACGACGCTCGACCTCAGCCAGCAAACCACGCCGAGCCTAACTATTCCCTTCGCTGGCCAAACGGGCTTGTTCGTGCTCGTTATCCAAACCTCGCAGGGGCCGGTGCTCAAGCGCGTTACGTTGTACTGAGGGGGTAGGGCATTGGTGATAAGCCACTAAACCCAGAACGTCATGCTGAGCGAAACCAAAGCATCTCGCTCGCGCCATTGGGGGTAGTAATCCAACGAGGCGAGCGAGATGCTTTGGTTTCGCTCAGCATGACGTTCTACTTTAGCTGCTTACCACAACCTAATACACCACATCGTCGCCCAAAAAGTCTAGGCCGGGCATGCCGATGGGGGCGCCGGGCGGCTGGTCGAGCGGCGGGGCGGGCGTGAATTTGTTGGGGTCTTCTTCAAACTTACCGATTTGAGCGAGGCCGAAGAGCAGGTTGGCTTTTTGGCGGGGCTCGGCCAGGTCGAGGTGGGCTTTCATCCACTGCTGCAGCTCGGTTATTTTCAGCAGGCTTTGGCCGCGTACGCTCTCGGCCTGGTCGGGGGTAGCAGCCAGCTGTAGCAGCGCCTTGAGGGTAAGGTTATTTACCACTACCTGAATCTCGCCGGGGTAGCCAGCGGCAAGCGGCGCTTTCCAAGTTTGGGCGAGCAGCTTGTCCACCACCGGCATAAAGCCCGGCTGCTGGGCATCGCGGGCGTGGTACTCTACCAAGCGCGCCGCCCGCTCCGCGTTGAGCAGGGCCGCCAGGGTAGGCGCCGCGGCGGCTTCGGCGGCGGCCAGCGGGTCGAAGGCACCCGTGCGGCTGCCAAAATCCTCGAGGGTGTTGGCATAGCCGGCGGGATGCGGCGGGAGCTGGGCGAGCAGCTTTTCGGGCAGCAGCAGGGCGGCGGGGGTGATGGTAGCCAGTAGCGCATCGAGGGCGCGCCACTGCTCGGCGGGAGGCACCAGGCGGGTGGGCACCTGGCCGTCGTCCTTCACGGCGGGCGTAAAGTAGAGGCCGCCCAGGGTCTTGGCGGTGGCCGCCACCTGGTAGCGGTGCAGCAGGTACATGGGCACCAGCACTTCCTCTAGGGTGGCGAGCGGGGCCCCGGCCGGCACGGCGTTGGCCGAAAACGTATCGAGCACGTGGCGCCGCACGGCCATCAACTGTGTGAGCTGCGCTACGGGGTCGGTGCCATCGTCCCACTGGCTCGACTGGGGGTGCAGCGCAATGGTGGGGTCGTAGGCAAACAGGTGGCCCTGGGCCAGCGTTTCGCGCATAATCGCCGCCAGGCCAGCCGCTTCGCTGGTGCCCTTGGCAAAGTCCTGGTAGCCCCACAAGATGGCCCGCTTGTCCCAGCTGCCGATGCCGGTGGCGTAGGCCTGCGACACGTCGATGGTGCCATCGGGCTGCAGTTTGACGCGCGGAAAGGGGTAGTCCATCACCGAGCTGCGGTCGCGAACGCTGGCGGCGAAGTTATGATACAGCCCCAGCGTGTGGCCGATTTCGTGGGCCGACAGCTGGCGGATGCGCGCCAGGGCCATTTCTTCCAGCTGTTTAGGCGCTTTTTGGCCGTTTTTGTAGGGCTGCAGCAGGCCTTCGGCCAGCAGGTAGTCCTGGCGGTGGCGGTCGGAGCCCAGCGTGACGACGCCCTTGATAATCTCGCCGGTGCGGGGGTCAACGTACGAGGAGCCGTAGGAAAATGCCCGCGGATTGCCGGCGCGAGCTACCCAGTTCACCACGTTGTAGCGAATATCCATGGGGTCGGCACCCTCCGGCAATTCCTTCGTGATGAACGCATTGCGGTAGCCAGCGGCCTCAAATGCCTGATTCCACCAGGCACCACCCTCGATAAGCGCCCGCTTAATATCGGCCGGCGCGCCGCGGTCGATGTAGTACACAATGGGCTCGACTGGGTCGCTGACTTTGGCGCCGGGGTTCTTCTTGGCCAGGCGGTGGCGCCGGATGGAACGCTGCGTCAGCGGCTCGGTCATGGGCACCGAAAAATCGAGGTAGGTGAATGGGTTGAAGCCGGAGCGCGGGTCAAACGGCCGCTTTTCGAAGCCGGGCGGGGGCAGCTCTACCAGCGACTGGTGCATGCGCACGGTCACGGCGTTGGGGTCGGGCGCCAGGCCGGCGCTGCCCTGGCCAAAGTCGAGCCCGCCCGCCCCGGGGCCGCCCACAAAGGTGATAAGCGCTTCGAACTCGGTGTTTTTAGGGAAATTCTTGGTGTTGCCGGGGTCTACCGCCGAGCGCGAGTCGTCGAAGCGATAAGCCGCGGGCGCCGCGCTGGCCCCGCCGCGCAGCCCCGCAAAGCTGCGGCGGCCGAGCTGGTCGGTCAGCTTCTGGCTGTCGCGCACCAGAAAGGGCGTGAGGTCGAGGAGCGTTTTGCTGCCTTCGACGGCTACCGGCGCAAAGCCCCAGATGACGGAGGTGGCAAAGGCGCTTTCCACGGCGCGCTGCTCATCGGGGTTTTTGCCGGTGGCGCGGTAGCTCAGGTTGGGCTCTAGCAGCAGCACTTTGGGGCCCATTTTCACGAACCGCGCCACGTTGGACGAGGCCACGCCGCGCTCGGGCCCGCCCAGCCCTACCCCACTGGTGAGCGAGCTAAAGTAGAGAAAGTCCTGATCGAAGCGTTCGACCTCAAGGTAGATTTTGCCGGTCTTTTCGTCGTAATAAAATGGAAAGTAGCCATCGTACTTCTTCAGCCCCTGCGTGATGGCAGCGAGCGAAGTCGCCGCGGGTTTGGCGTCGGGGCGGGGGGTAGGGGCCGCGCCGGGGGCCGGGGTTTGAGCGGCAGCCAGTTGGGCAGCCGCCAGCAGGGCCGCCAGGGCAAGCGTAGAATGCTTCATGCAGATAAGCGAAGGGTTTAGCAGCCGCAGTATAGCACCCAAACCAGCCGGCGGCAGCTTCCTGCGCCAAATTTTTCCGCGCTGGGCACCGCCCAAGGCCCACCGCGGCCAACGCCAAAAAGCCCGGGCGGCGCGGGGCAGCTCGGGCTTTTTGGTGTTGGCCGCGGTGGGCGGGCGAGGCTATTGGAACGCCGCTTTTAGCCGGCTGACGGCAAAGTCTTGCGTATCGCCGGCGAGCGGCACCACGGCGTAGGTGCCAAAAAACTCGTGGGTAGTGCCCGGGTACAGCTGGTAGGTGGTAGCCACACCGGCGGCCGTGAGCCTGTCGGCCAGCGACTTGCCTTCGGTTTGCAGCGGGTCGATTTCGGCGGCAATTTTACTCCTTCCATTCGCAGCCGGG
>CAZZDR010000123.1:4175-10328 GCA_964652535.1 uncultured Hymenobacter sp.
GGTTTGCAGCGGGTCGATTTCGGCGGCAATTTTACTCCTTCCATTCGCAGCCGGGGGCCATACGTCCCTACCCCCCTTAGCGCAAGCAAGCCTCCCGGCTGCCGCCCAAGGGCGGCAGCCGGGAGGCTTGCTTCGTGTGGTGCGGCGGTTGCTCGCCTACTTGCTGCTTTCGTCTTGCACGCGCTGTACTGAGGCACCGGTTTGCTTGTCGCCAAGCTTCTGCTCGTGCATCCGGATGCCTTCGCCCTGTTCGTCGAGCTCGTAGCTGCCTTCTTCCGTAAAGCCTGGGCCCTGGGCCTGCTCGCCGGCGGTGTCGTGGTTGTTGCCGCCCTGGGGCTCGGTTTCGGAGCCGCCGATGTGCAGGTTGCTCAGCTGGTCTTTTTGGTCGCTGCGCTGGGTGTAGCCGTTGGCGCCTACGTTGCGGTGGGCGCTGGCGTCGTCGCTTTGCTTGTTGTTGCTCTGGTCAACTTGGTAGTCGCGCTGCTTGGCGAGCTCCTCGTTGTGGCCCGACGGGATGCTGAGGGTCGGGTTCTGGTTGGGGGCGTCGGTTTGCTGGCCGTTTTTCTTGGGCGTAGTGCCGTCTTCTTCGAATAACTCGTCGCTGAGAATCATAGTAACTAGGGAGAATTTTACGTACGTAGGAGGGGGTAAGAACTGCTTGGTGTACGCGCTACCCCGCCCGAGGTTTGGGCCGCGGCTGGCGGCCAGGCTTTTTATTTGTCTTTCGTTAGCCCCTTCCCTACCCCATGGATTTTGCCAAGCTTTACCGCCCCACCCGTTTCAACTCCTGGCAGTTTATCGCCTTCGTGGGCCTGCTGATGAGTGGCGGGGCCGAATTGCTGATTCGCTACCTGGTGCGGCGGCCGCTGCCGGCTGGCTACGGCTGGCTCTACGTGTGCTGGGCAGCGCTGTTTGTGGGCGGGGCACTAGCCAACCTGTTTGGCAAGCCGGCCGCACCGGGCCACCATCACCACCATTAAGATGGCGGCTTAATCGGTCGTTCACCATCCGCCAGATGCAGGCGTCTGCCGGGAGAGTTGCCGGCTTCGTCTCTTTTCGGCGCGCCGCCCGACCCTAGGCCTAGTGCTTTGCGTTAGAGGCCCATGCGAACTCGATTCCCAAGCCTAGCGACGGGGCTGGCCCTGCTGAGCCTGGCTGCCTGCGGCACCAAAAAAGAAGATACCGCCGATGGCAAAGGCGGCAAGGATGGCAAGGGCGGCCCCCAACCCATTAAAGACTACCCCGTGCTGGTGGTGAAGCCCGACACGGTGACGCTCTACCAGGACTATCCGGCTACCATCCAGGGCCAGCAAAACGTGGAGATTCGGCCCAAGGTCGATGGCTTCGTGGAAGCCATTTACGTGGATGAGGGCGCCAGCGTGAAGAAAGGCCAGCGGCTCTTTCACATTTCGGCGCCGCAGTACGAGCAGGAAGTGCGCACGGCTACGGCGGGCATCAAGACGGCGCAGGCCGATGTGGACGCCGCACGCATGGGCGTGCGCAAAGTGCAGCCACTGGTGGCGCGCGGCATCATCAGCAAGTACGAGCTAGAGGCTGCGCAGTACACCCTCGAAAGCAAGCTGGCCGCCCTGGCTCAGGCCCGCGCCGCGCTCGTCAATGCCCAAACCAACCTTGGCTACACCACCATCACAAGCCCGGTAAACGGGGTAATGGGCACGATTCCGAACAAAATCGGCTCGCTGGTGAGCAGCACTTCGGCTGACCCGCTCACCACTATTTCGAGCATTGGCAGCGTGTACGCCTACTTCTCGCTCAGCGAAAAGGCGCTGCTCAGCTTTGCCCGCCGCCGGGCCGGCAACACCCTGCAAGACAAGCTAGCCAAAGTGCCCGATGTGCGCCTGGTGCTGGCCGATGGCAGCATCTACCCCTACACCGGCCGGGTAGAAACCGCTATTGGCCAGATAAATACCGAAACCGGGGCCAGCAGCTTCCGCGCCACGTTCCCGAATCGGCAGGGGCTGCTGCGCAGCGGCAGCAGCGGTTCGGTGCGCACGTTTCAGCCCATGAAAGATGCGCTCATCATTCCGCAAAGCGCTACCTATGAGCTGCAAGGCAAGCGCTTTGCCTACGTGCTGGGCCGCGACACGGCCGCTCACGCCCTACCCCTCACCGTGGTGCCCACGCCTGATGGCGCCTCGTTTGTGGTGCAAAAAGGCCTGAAGGCTGGCCAGGAAGTGGTGCTCGAAGGCATCAGCGGGCTGAAAGAAGGCACGAAAATCCGGCCCAGGGTAGTAAAAAGCGCCAAGGCAGAGATGGCGGGGTAACTAGGCAACTCAGTAATTTATAATTGTTTGTCAGTGCGAGCGCAACGAAGTAGAGCGCGGCAATCTCTTCTTCACGTTAGCAATACTGAAGCTAATGAGGAAGACAATAAGGAAAGATTGCCGCGCTCCACTTCGTTGCGCTCGCACTGACAAAAGCCGTTGATACAGCGTATTACCTAGTAATTCATTTATGCTAAAAATATTCATCGAGCGCCCTGTACTCTCTACCGTTATCTCGGTTATTTTGGTGCTGCTGGGCATTTTGGGCCTGCTGTCGCTACCCATTGCGCAGTACCCCGATATTTCGCCGCCCACGGTGCAGGTGTCGGCCAGCTACGCGGGCGCCAACGCCGACGTGGTATTGAAGAGCGTGATTGTGCCGCTGGAGGAGCAGATAAACGGCGTGGAGGGCATGACCTACATGACTTCCTCGGCTACCAACGACGGCTCGGGCTCCATCCAGGTGTATTTCAACGTGGGCACCGACCCCGACCAGGCGGCTGTGGACGTGCAAAACCGCGTGGCCAGCGCTACTAGCCTGCTGCCGCAGGAAGTAACCCTGGCCGGCGTAACGGTGCGCAAGCGACAGAGCAGCAACCTGTTGATTTTTGCGCTCTACAGCGATAACCCGGCCTACGACCAGACGTTTTTGCAGAACTACGCGCAGATTAACATTGTGCCGCAAATCAAACGCGTGAATGGGGTAGGCGACTCCAACGCCTTTGGCTCGCGCGACTACGCCATGCGGGTGTGGCTCAAGCCCGACGTGATGGCCATCTACGGCCTCACGCCGGCCGACATCACGGCCGCCCTGGCCGACCAAAACGTGGAGGCTGCGCCCGGCAAGTTTGGCGAAAACTCCGACCAAAGCTTCCAGTACGTCATCAAGTATACCGGCAAGCTGCTGTCGACCGACCAGTTTGGCGACATCGTGCTCAAGGGCACGGCCCAGGGCCAGCTGCTGCACCTCAAAGACGTGGCCCGCATCGAGCTGGGGGCGCAGGCTTACAGCAGCAACAGCGCCACTTTCGGCAAGCCTTCGGTGGGCATTTCGGTAAACCAGACGCCGGGCTCCAACGCCCGCGAGGTCATTGAGAAGTCCATCGCCGTGCTGCAAGCGGCCGAGAAGGACTTTCCGGCCGGCATTCACTACACCAACCTGGTGAACATCAACGACTTTCTAGATGCGTCGATTGATAAGGTAATCCACACGCTGATTGAGTGTTTTGCGCTCGTGTTCCTGGTGATTTTCATTTTCCTCCAGGATTTTCGCTCCACCATCATCCACGGCGTATCGGTGCCGGTGTCGATTATCGGCACGTTTTTCTTCCTCAAGCTTTTTGGCTACAGCCTTAACCTACTGACGCTCTTTGCCTTGGTGCTGGCTATCGGCATTGTGGTCGATGATGCCATAGTGGTGGTCGAGGCCGTGCACGCCAAGCTCGAAAGCGGCTACACCTCGCCGCGCAAGGCTGCCATCGACGCCATGAGCGAGATAACGGGCGCCATCGTGAGCATCACGCTGGTCATGGCAGCGGTGTTTCTGCCGGTTACGTTTATCACGGGCTCGGTGGGCGTGTTCTACAAGCAGTTTGGGATAACGCTGGCGATAGCCATTCTGATTTCGGCTGTGAATGCCCTTACGCTGTGCCCGGCGCTGGCAGCGCTTTTCCTGAAGCCGCCGCACCACGAGGAAGATAAAAAGGCCGAGAAAAAGACGCTGATGCAGCGCTTCGGCGTGGCCTTCAACGCCGCCTACGACGCGCTGGTAGCCAAGTATACCCGCGCCGTGCAGTTCCTGATGGGCCGCCGGTGGCTGGCGCTAGCCGGCGTGGCGGGCTTTGCCGGGGCGCTCTACTTTTTGATGACGAGCACGCCCAGCAGCTTCGTGCCCAACGAGGACATGGGCACCGTATTCGTAAACGTATCCCTACCCCCTGCCTCCACGCTAGAACGCACCACTGCCGTTAATAATGAAGTCGATAGCCTGATTCGGACCATTCCGGCGGTGCGGGGCACGCTGCGCATCACGGGCCAGAATTTCCTGGCCGGCGCGGGCAGTGCCTACGGCATGGTGATTGTGCGCCTCAAGCCCTGGGACGAGCGCCCCGACATGAACAACGAGGCGGTTATCAAGAAGATAACCCAGCTCACGGCCCACATTCGGGCCGGTGATATCCGGAGTATTTCGCAGCCCACCATCACGGGTTTCGGGGCCACGGGTGGCTTCACTTTTCAACTCCAGGACAAGGGCGGGCACACTACGGCTGAGTTTTTCAAGGTGGCCCAAGACTTTTTGGCCAAGCTGAGTAAGCGGCCCGAAATTCAGTTTGCCACTACGGCCTTCAACCCTGGCTTTCCGCAGTACCAGCTCACGGTGAACGTAGCCAAGGTGAAGGAAGCCGGCCTTACCGAGCGCGACATCCTAAATGCTATGCAGGTGTACTACGGCGGCTCCTACGCCTCCAACTTCAACCAGTTTGGCAAGCAGTACCGCGTGATGGTGCAGGCCGACACAGCCTACCGCGCCAGCCCCGAGGGCCTCAGCAAAATCTTTGTGCGCAACGCCACGGGTAGCATGGCGCCCATCACCGAGTTCGTGACGCTCAAGCGCATTTACGGCCCCGAAAGCCTATCGCGCTTCAACCTGTTCACCGCCATTTCGGTGAATGGCTCGCCCAAGGAAGGCACCAGCTCGGGGCAGGCGCTGGTGGCCATTCAGGAAGTGGCTAAGCAGCTGCCGGCCGGCTACGGCTTCGAGTTTTCGGGTATTAGCCGCGAGGAAGAGGGTAGCGGCAAGCAGTCGCTCTACATTTTTGCGCTGTCGCTGGTGTTCGTGTACCTGCTGCTGAGCGCGCAGTACGAAAGCTACATCTTGCCGTTTGCGGTGCTGTTTTCCATCCCAATTGGCTTGAGTGGCACGTACTTGTTTGCCAAGATTTTCGGCATCGACAACAACATCTACCTCCAGATTTCCATCATCATGCTCATCGGCCTGCTGGCCAAGAACGCGATTCTGATTATCGAATTCTCGCTGGCCCGCCGGCGCGACCACGGCCTGAGCATTGCCGATGCGGCACTGGAAGGCGCCAAAGCCCGCCTGCGCCCGATTCTGATGACCTCGTTTGCGTTTGTCTTTGGCCTGATGCCGCTGCTGTTTGCCAGCGGCGCGGGTGCCAACGGCAACCGGAGCATCGGGGCGGGCGCCATCGGCGGCATGCTGTTTGGCACGCTGGTCGGGGTGTTCTTCATCCCGGTGCTGTTCATGATTTTTGAAAGCCTGCAGGAGCGCATCAGTGGCCCGCCCAAAACCCAGCAGCAGCTTGAAGAAGAGGAAACCGGCGGCGGCCCACCGCCCCAAAACGCGCCAGCGGGTGAGCCTCAGCCCCAGCCTACCCCCGAACCCGCCCTGGCGTAGCTTCGGCCAGGCTACTATTTCCTACCCCACTTTGCCCTCGGCAAGGGGGGTAGGAAACCCGCTAGCCACCGCCAAGCCCCTCGCGCACAAGCTCTATATAAGCGTAATGACTACCTCTAAAGTACTTCGGCTGGCCACTCCCCTGCTGCTGCTGGCGGCCAGCGGCTGCGGCATCCTGCACCCCTACGGCCGGCCCGAAACCGCTACCACCGGCCTGTACCGCGACGTGGCCACCACCGATACCACTAGCCTAGCCAACCGGCCCTGGCAGCAGCTCTACACCGACCCGCTGCTGCAAAAACTCATCGCCGAAGGCCTGGCCAACAACCGCAATTTGCAGGTAGCCGACGCGCGCATTGCACAGGCTCAGTCGCTCTTAGCCCAGAGCCGCGCTGCCTTTCTGCCTAGCCTAAACGGCCGTGCCACTACTACCCTTTCGCGGGCGGGCGG
>CAZZDR010000124.1:0-5092 GCA_964652535.1 uncultured Hymenobacter sp.
GCCAGCTCGCCATGAGCGAGGAAAGCAACTCGGGCCTGATGCAGCTGCTGGGCAAGAGCACCCTCGACCTAGGCCGCGTGGAGCCCCTGCCCGAGATTTTTGGCAAAATAGAGCGCGTGACGGCCCAAGAGCTGCGCGAGCTGGCCAACGAAGTGCTGGCCGAGGACAACCTCAGCATCTTGCAGTACGTGCCGGAGAAGTAGCGATGGCGGCGGTTCCGGTTTTTGGCCACGTGGGCTCAGCCCAGCCAGGCGATTTGTTCGCCTCACGGGCCGAGCTAGCGCAGCATGGGCAGCACCGGCCGCTGCAAGCCGGCATCTGCGCCACGCAAGAGCAAGGAGCCGAAAGCATCGTCTTGTCTGCTAAGTATGAGGACGATGAGGTGCACGACGACTTTATTCTCTACACGGGCCATGGTGGGCGCAGCGAGGAAAGCGGCCAGCAGGTAGCCGACCAGACGCTGACCAAGGCCAACAAGGGCCTCGTGCGCAGCCAGGTGACGGGCCGGCCAGTGCGCGTGTTTCGCAAAGTTTCGGTGCTGGCCGGTGGCCAGGCGTTTCGCTACGAAGGCCTGTTTCGGGTGGTGAGCCGCACGTGCCGGCCGGGCCGCTCGGGCTTTCTGGTATTCTTGTTTCGGCTGGAGCCGGTGCTTGCTACCACGGAAGTGCCGGCCCTACCCCGGCCCTATGCGCAGCCTGAGCTATTCGACCGCCCCGCCGACGTGGCCGAGCCCGCGCCGCGCTACGAAGCCACCGTGTCGCGGCTGGTGCGCGACACCGCTATCACGCGGCGGGTGAAGGAGCTGCACGGCTACCGCTGCCAGGTGTGCGGCGAGCGGCTGGCTACCCCGGCCGGCTTTTATGCCGAGGCGGCGCACATCAGGCCGCTGGGCGCGCCGCACCACGGGCCCGATACGCTCGGCAATGTGCTGTGCCTGTGCCCCAATCACCACGTGCTTTTTGACCTGGGCAGCTTTGGCGTGGCCACCGACTATATGCTGCTTGGCCTGCCGGGCCGGCTACGCATCCAGGATGCGCACCCACCCGACCTTGGGCAGCTGGCCTACCACCGGCAGCACATTTACCAACCGCTTGCCGAGGGTCAGCTTTAAGTTTTGCCCATGCCCCTACCCCCCTTCGGCCACGTAGGCTCGGCGCGGCCGGGCGATTTATTTGCCTCGCGCCTCGACCTGGCTTTGCGCGGGCAGCACCGGCCGCCGCGCGCCGGCGTGTGCGCCACCGTGGCCCACGGCGCCGAGAGCATCATTTTGGCCGACCAGTACGAGGACGACGAAATTCACGAGGACTACTTCTGGTACGCGGGCCACGGCGGGCGCGATGGCCGCACCGGCCGCCAGGTAACCGACCAGGATTTTAATCACCGCAACCGGGCGCTGGCCCGCAGCCAGGAAACCGGCCGGCCAGTGCGCGTGTATCGGCGCATTGCGGGCGCGGGCGCCGCGTGGCAGTTTCGCTACGAAGGCCTGTGGCACGTAGTGGCCCACGCCTACGTAACCGGCCAGTCGGGCTACCACGTGTACCGCTTTCGGCTGGTGCCGTGGCCGGCGGTCCCTACCCCCCTTCCACTGCGCACTACTGGCGCTGGCCCGCCGCCCGGCCAGTAGCCCGGCGGCCCTACCCCTCTCCTTATGCTTAACGACGACATTCAGGCCTACGCCGAGGCGCATACCCAGCCCGAGCCGCCGCTGCTGCACCAGCTCTGGCGCGAAACCCACTTGCAGCTCCTGATGCCACGCATGGCCACCGGGCACTGGCAGGGCCGGCTACTGAGCCTGCTTTCGCACCTTATCAAGCCGCATAAGATACTGGAAATCGGCACCTTTACGGGCTACGCTACGCTGTGCCTGGCCGAGGGGCTGGCGGCCGACGGCCACTTGCACACCCTCGAAATCAACCCCGAGCGCGAGGCGCGCATCCGGCGCTACGTGGCGGCGGCGGGGCTTGGCGCGCGCGTGACGCTGCACGTGGGCGACGCGCGCGATAGTTTGGCTGGGTTGGTCGGCAAAGTGTGGGACTTGGTCTTTATTGATGCCGACAAAATCAACAATGGCCGGTACTTTGACCTCGTAATCAACCAGGTGCGACCGGGCGGCTTGCTCGTCGTAGACAATGTACTTTGGGGAGGGAAAGCCCTGGACACTTATCCGCTGAAAGCCAACGACTACGATACCCGCGCCGTGCGCGCGTTTAATGAGCAGATGCAGCACGACCCGCGCGTGGTGCCGCTGCTGCTGCCTGTACGCGACGGCTTGCTGCTGCTGCGAAAAGTTTAATTCGCTGGGCGTTTTTGGTTCTTCGTTATTCGTCTCCCTGAATAGGTTGCCAGCATACACCAGCTTCGACTAACACTTACTAAAAACACCTATGCGTTTACTGTTCCTCACTGGCCTAGCTTGGCTCCTGACCTTCAGCGCGTTTGCGCAAAGCGCTGTGCGGGGCAAGGTGCTCGATGGCAAAGACCAGAGCCCCCTGATTGGAGCCAACGCGGTGCTAATTCACCTGCCCGACTCGGTGCGCACGGGCACGGCAGTGGGCGCCGATGGCAGCTTTCAGCTAGATAGGGTAGCGCCGGGCCGCTACGTGTTTGTGGCTTCCTACATCGGCTACCAAGACCAGCGCCAGCCGGTGACGGTGCCGGAGGGCGGCGCGCCCGTGGCGCTGGGCAACGTAGCGCTGCAAACTGGCGGCGTGGCCCTCAAAACGGTCGTCGTGACGGGCCAGGAAGTGCAGGCCGTGCAACGCGGCGACACCACCAGCCTCAACGCGAAAGCCTTCAAAACTAACCCCGACGCCACGGCCGGCGACCTCATTGGCAAGATGCCGGGCATCTCGGTCGATGCCGCGGGCAAAACCCAGGCGCAGGGCGAGCAGGTGCAGCAGGTGCTCGTAGATGGCAAGCCATTCTTCGGCACCGACCCCGACGCGGTGCTCAAAAACCTGCCCGCCGATGCCATCGACCGGGTCGAGATATTTGACCAGCAGAGCGAACAAAGCCGTTTTTCGGGTTTCAACGACGGCAACACGCAGAAGACGCTGAATATCATCACCAAGCCCTCGTTTCGCAACGGGCAGTTTGGGCGGGCCGTGGTGGGCGGCGGGCCCGAGCGCTACCGCGCCAGCCTGAACCTCAACGACTTTCACGGCGATCGGCGCATGACGGTGCTGGCCCAAAGCAACAACGTGAACGAGCAGAACTTCGGCACCGACGACTTGCTGGGCGTTATCGGCAATTCTGCCGCGGGCGGGGGGGGTAGGGGCGGCCGAGGGGGCGGTGGGGGCGGCGGCTCGGGCTCTAACCCCGGCGACTTTTTGGTGAGCCAGAATGGTGGCATCAGCAAGACGACAGCGGCGGGCCTCAACTACTCAAACATGTGGAATAAGAAGACCGAGCTAACGGGCAGCTACTTCTTCAACCACTCAAATAATACGCTCAACAGCAGCAGGCTGCGTCAGTACGTGCTACCCTCCCAGAGCAGCACCACTTACCGAGAAACCTCGCTCTCGGGCAGCTCCAACACCAACCACCGGGCTAATTTTCGGCTCGACCACAAAATCGACTCCATGACGTCGGTGCTGTTTCGGCCTCGCATTTCGTGGCAGCAAAACGACGCCAGCCAGACGCTCACTGGCCTCACGGCCCGCGAAGGTGTGACGCAAAGCCAGATTAATACACTCTACGGCTCTACTAACCAGGGCGCTAACCCAGCCGGCGACCTGCTGCTGCGCCGCAAGGTGGGGCGCCGCGCTGGCCGCACACTCTCGCTCAGCCTCAACGGCTCCTACAATTCGCGCAGCGGCACTTCGCTGCTAAACACGACCAGCGTGGGCGGCACCAGCACCAACCTCAACCAGCGGGCGCTGCTGACCCAGCACAGCAGCAACCTGGCCGGTAACCTGGCCTACACCGAGCCGGTAGGGCAACACGCGCAGCTGCAAGCCAACTACGCGCTGAGCTACGCGCCCAACAACTCGGACAAGCGCACCTACGACTTCAATACCGGCGACCAGCTCTACTCGCGCCTCGACACGGCGCTGAGCAACGTGTTCAACAACTACTACCTCACGCAGGGCGGCGGGCTGAGCTACCGCTACAACACGCGCACGATTCAGGCCTCGATCGGGGCGAGCGCGCAGGTGGCGCGGCTGCAGGGCGACCAAACATTTCCGCGGCCCGGCCCGGTCGATTATACCTTCTGGAACGTGCTGCCCCAGGCCAACCTGACGTGGCGCCCCGACCGCTCGCACAACGTGCGCCTGTTTTACCGCACCAGCACCAACCCGCCCAGCCTTAACCAATTGCAGGCCGTAGTCAACAACTCCAACCCGCTGCAACTGACCATCGGCAACCCGGCCCTGCGTCAGGAATACGCCCACAACCTGGTGGCGCGCTACACGGCCGCCCGCGCCGACAAAAACAGCAATTTCTTCGCCCTGCTCTCGGGCAGCTACATCCAGAATCCGATTTCTAATAAAACCTTGGTCGCCATACGAGATACTATAGTGCGGCCTATCGACAGGGACCCAAGCATTGCCGTGCGCCTGCCTGCCGGCGCGCAGCTCACGCAGTCTACCAACCTACAGCAGCAGTACACCGTGCGAGCGCAGGCTAACTACGGCCGGCCACTCACGGTTATCAAGTCTAACATTAATGTGACGCTCGGGGCCACGTTCAGCCAAAACCCGGGCCTGGTCAACAACGCCCTCAACTATGCGCGCACGCCGGCCCTCACCGGGGGGGTAGTGCTGAGCAGCAACGTGAGCCCCAACCTAGATTTTACCCTCTCTTCTAACTCGACGCAGAGCTACGTGCGCAACACGCTCAGCACGCAGCTGAACAACAACTACTTCAACCAGCTCACTCGCCTGCGCCTGAGCTGGATTGTGGGGCCCGGCATTTCCATCCAGACCGATGTGGCGCACCAGCTCTACCGCGGCCTGAGCAGCGCCTACAACCAGAACTACGTGCTCTGGAACGCCAGCATCGGCAAGAAGATTTTCCCCGGCCAGCGCGGCGAAATCAAGCTTTACGCCTTCGATATCCTGAAGCAGAACCGCGCCATTCAGCGCAACGT
>CAZZDR010000124.1:5192-10311 GCA_964652535.1 uncultured Hymenobacter sp.
CCGTATCGGCTTTGTGAATTAACTTGCCACCGTGTGCTCCAGGAAAACCTTGACTGGCTTGTTGTTATGAAAAGACTGTTCCCGGCCTTGCTGTTGGGGCTGGCTGGCCGGTCGGGGCTGGCGGCCGTTCCGCCTACTGTGCCCGCGGCGCTCGACGTAGTGGGCCTGCACCTCACCCTCGACGAAGACGCCCGCCGGCTGGTGCAGGCCAAGGTAAACAGCCTATGCCGCCACTCGGCGTCGCTGGAGGCGCGCGTAGCCTTGGCCGAGGCCGCCTTCCCGCTCATCGACCAGGTGCTGGCGGAGGAAGGCATTCCGCGTGATTTTCGCTACCTGGCACTCCAGGAAAGCGCCTTGCAGGGCAATGCCGAGAGCGCGCACGGGGCCGTGGGCTACTGGCAGCTCAAGCGCGAAACGGCCCTGAGCCTGGGCCTGACTGTGAACGGCAGCATCGACGAGCGCCGCCATCTCACGGCCAGCACCCGCGCTGCTGCCCGCTACCTCAGCCGCAACAACGCGACCCTGCACAACTGGGCCAATGCCCTACTGAGCTATAACACTGGCTTGGGCGGCGTGCGCCCCTACACCCAGCCCAACGACACTGACGCCCCCGATATGCACTTCACGCGCCACACCAGCCAGTATTTGCTGGATTTTGTGGCCCAAAAAGTAGTCTTTGAGCCGGCCTGCGCGCAGCACGCGGTAGCCTTCGTGCCGTGGCGCGAAGTGCCCGCCGCCGCTGGCCAAACCCTGGCCCAACAAGCCGCCGCCTTGGCCACCGACCCGGCTGCCGTGGCCCAGCTCAACCCCTGGCTGCTGGCCCGCACCGTGCCCGAAGATGGCCACACCTATACCCTGCTCGTGCCGCTGGCCGGCCAGGCCCCCGTGGCCAGCCGCTATACGCCTACCCTGCCCGCAGCGGCGCTCCCTACCCCCACCTACTTGCGCATCAATGGGATAAAGGCGCTGCTGGCGCGCCCCGGCGAAACGCCTGCTGCCCTGGCGCAGCGAGGTAGGGCTAGCCTGGGCTTCTTTCAGAAAGTGAATGAGCTGGCCGCTGATGAGCCCTTGCAGCCCGGCGAGCCTTACTTTTTTCAGCGCAAAAAGGAGACGGCCGACGAGGACTACCACGTAGTGGCGCCCGGCCAAACACTGGCCACCGTGGCGCAACGCCACGGCGTGCTGCGCCATGCCCTGCGCCACTACAACCACCTGGCCGACGACGAGGCCGTGCGGCCCGGCCTCGTGCTGTGGCTCAGCCACCTGCGGCCGCGCAGCGTGGCCGCCGAGTACCAATCGGTGCCCGGTACCCGGCCAGTAGCCGCTGCCCCGCGCCCGGCGGCACCTCGCCCTACCCCCCCACCGCCCGCAGAAGATGACACTACGCAGGAGGAGCTGGCTAAAATAAATGACTTGCCGACCGAAGTACCCGGCCCCCCGGTGCAAAGCCTACCCACGCCTCGGCCTGTGGTAGCGGCCGTAACCTACCCCACCCGGCCAGCCGAGGTGGCGCCCGTGTCGGTGCGCCCAGCCCCTACCCCCTCTGCCCGCACCAATCCTGACTTTTCACACCCTTACCTGGTGGCGCCTGGCGAAACGCTGTATGCCCTGGCCCGGCGCGTAGGTGTGCGGCCCGCCGAACTCGCAGCCTGGAATAATCTATCGCCCACTGTGCCGCTGCGCGCGGGCCAGCTTTTGCACCTTAGCCCGTCGGCAGCCGAGCCAACGTTGGCAGTAGCAGCTTCCAACGGCTTGTACGTGGTGTCGCGTGGCGATACATTTTATAGCATCGCGCGCCGCTACAGTTGCAGCGTAGCAGCCTTGCTAGCTCACAACGAACGGCCCGACCTAACGCTGCACGTAGGCGAAACACTGCGAGTACCTAGGCAATAGCTCGCGAAGCAGAGTAGCCAATAACCCTATAAAAAAGCATGACCCCAACGTTTAATTACGTTGGGGTCATGCTTTTTTATAGGGTTACTACGTTAGTTTAAAGCTTATTAAGCGCTACAGCACGGTAGGCAGCCGCACGGCCGATGGCGGCCTTCAAATCATCTTGCAAGGCCCGGCTGCTCAAATTGCGAGGGTGCAGGTCGAGTAGCGTGCCATCTTCGGCTAACACCACGGCGGCGGGCAGCCGGTCGATGCCGTAGGCCTGGCGAGCGGCCGCACGGTGGCTGGCGGGCAGGTAGGCTTGTACACCAGTTAGTGCGGGGGTAGCACAGGCTACCGTTTGCTGCCAATTAGACAAATTCTCATCCAGGGCGACCAAGACCACTTCAATTGGCTGGCCGGCTAAGGCAGTCGTCAACTCCTTGATGTAGGGCAACTCGCGCTGGCTGGCCGGAAATCGGCTGTCCCAGAACATCAGGTATACTAGCTTACCACGGAAGCTCGCCAGCGAAAGCGGCTGGCCATTGACCAAGCGCAGGGGCAGCTCGGGGGCCGGGCTGCCGATGGCAAACGACTGATGGTCAGCAAGGTCGGTGCGCAGCAGCGCCACCCAGTTGGCCGGAGCCTTGGCCGTGGCAGCATAGGTGGCTAGCAGCGCTTGCGCGTGAGCTACGTGCCCCTGCCGGATGGTTTCGAGTACAATGCGGCCGAGCACAACCGGCCGGGCCTCGGCGTGCAGCAAGCTGTCAGCCAAGTGGTAGCAAACGGGAAAGTAATCGGGGCTGGTGGGCTGATGGCCGTTGGTACGGGCCTGATAGTGCACATAATCGAGCAGGAAGTCCTGGTAGTGCGGGCTGGTAACGGCCACCTCGTTGCCGGGCAGCAAGCCGGGCTCTTTCAAGAAGTTGTAGTAGCTATCCGACAACTCTACGCGGGGCTGGCCGGCCACGGTCTGCTCACGCAGGTCAGCATACGTCAGGCGGTCTTCGGCGTAGGTATAGGCAATATCGGCTTCAGCATAAGCCCGGAACGCAGCGGTGAAGCTACCGCGCCGGTCGGCTTGCTTGAGCAGCGTCTGCTCGTGGTCG
The DNA here is from genome assembly GCA_964652535.1 of uncultured Hymenobacter sp. Lineage (GTDB taxonomy): Bacteria > Bacteroidota > Bacteroidia > Cytophagales > Hymenobacteraceae > Hymenobacter. The sequence goes on from CAZZDR010000124.1 coordinate 8,174, forward strand.
CGCCGGTAGTCAAGAAACGTTAAAAAGCCGCGTTCCAGCAGCTTGATATTCTCAGGCAGTACCTGGTAGTCGTCGCTGCTGGCAAAACGCCGGCTGAATTCCTGTAGGTAGTTATTGGCCGCGGCGGCGGGCCGGTGGGCAGCCCCATCACCCGACTCAAACTTGGCGGTAGCAGCCAGGTCGGGCGCATCGCCGCGCAATTCAAGGACATCGCCAGGCTCTAGGAAAACCGTCATTTCCTCGTCGCCGTAGCTTAATTGGGCCAGGGTAGGCTGGGCTATCGGCACTGAGAGGTCGAAATCACCGGCTGGCGTCACGTGCACGGCCCGCTGCTGCTCGTGGGTGGCCAGGGGCTGTCCCCACCACCTTAGCAGCAATTTTTCGGTACCCGTGTTTACTAAGTGACCGTGCACCTGGGCAGTAGTCTGCGCAGCTGCTGGTCCGGCCAGGAAAGTTAGGCCAATGAGCCAGGAAGGTAGTACTTTCATTCAGAAGCGTTAAGAGAAAGGGCAGCCTGCAAGCAAAGTTACTAACCACAGCTTCAGCATACGCCTTTTTAATCCTCCACGTTCCAAAACTATAGGCATTCCCAAAATTCTTGCCAGCTTTGTGCTCCCAACCCCTCATTTCGGCCCCATGTCGCAGCACAAAGAAATAAAGCTCGTTACTACCCACCAAATGCTGGCCATGAAGCAGCGCGGCGAGAAAATATCCATGCTCACCGCCTACGACTATTCGATGGCCCAGATTCTGGACGGGGCGGGGGTAGACGTGCTGCTGGTAGGCGACTCGGCATCTAACGTGATGGCAGGCCACGAAACGACTCTTCCCATCACCCTCGACCAAATGATTTACCATGCCCAGAGCGTGGTGCGGGGCGTGAAGAGGGCCTTCGTGGTGGTCGATATGCCGTTTGGCTCGTACCAGGGCAACTCGTCGGTGGCGCTACAGTCGGCGGTGCGCATTATGAAAGAAAGCGGCGGCCACGGCCTCAAGCTGGAAGGCGGCGCCGAGATTAAGGATAGCATCATCCGCATTCTCACGGCCGGCATCCCAGTGATGGGTCACCTGGGCCTTACCCCCCAAAGCATCTACAAGTTTGGTACCTACAACGTGCGCGCCAAGGAAGAAGCCGAGGCTCAGAAGCTGATTGAGGACGCGCATTTGCTGCAGGAAATCGGCTGCTTTGGCCTGGTGCTCGAAAAAATACCGGCTACGCTGGCCAAGCGCGTGGCAGATGAGCTAACCATTCCGGTTATCGGCATCGGGGCCGGGCCCGATGTGGACGGCCAGGTGCTGGTGGTGCACGATGTGCTGGGCATCACGAAGGAGTTTAAACCGCGCTTTCTGCGGCGCTACGCTGAACTGCACGATATCATGACGGAGGCCATTCAGCACTACGTGGCCGATGTGAAGAGCCGGGATTTCCCAAGCAAGGAAGAAGGCTATTAAGCTTATAATCATTGCCTCAGCAGAGGCTAGCCACCCTACCCCCCTCTGGCTAGCCAAGCATTTGGGAGCGCAGGCTTACCTTCGCTGATAGCTAGCCAGCCACTTGTGGGATATTGCACTTAGGCGCCGAAAGGCCGCTGGGATGCTAATTAGGACAGCTACTTGCTTTTTGGCGACTAGAATTATTTTTTCCGCAGCCTTTGCTGCGGCTATTTTGCTGCGTGAATCGTCCGAACCTGTGGGCCGAAGGCCGAGAAATCATTTTTGAAGACAATCACCTATTGGTGATTAACAAGCCCGCCGGCCTGCTGGTGCAGGGCGATGAAACCGGCGACGAGCCGCTTTCCAATAAAGCCGCCGAGTACTTGAAATTCAAGTATAAGAAGCCAGGCGCGGCCTTCATCGGGGTAGCGCACCGCATCGACCGGCCGGTATCGGGCATTGTGGTGCTGGCCAAAACGAGTAAGGCACTGAGCCGGCTCAACGAGATGTTTCGGGACAGCCAGATGAAAAAAACCTACTGGGCCCTCACGGGCAAGCCGCCGCTGCCCGAGCAGGGCACGCTGGTGCACTGGCTGGTGAAAGACCCCATGCGCAACGTGACCAAGGCTTACACCGAGCGCCACACCCAGGGCCAACGCTCGGAGCTGAGCTACCAGCTGCTGGGCCCCGCCGCCAACCGCTAC
>CAZZDR010000125.1:0-10229 GCA_964652535.1 uncultured Hymenobacter sp.
GCGAAGATGACCGAGAAAGATATTGAGCTTATTCCGTTGCAGCACGCCGACGGCCGCGCCGCCCTGGCCAGCGGCGACGTAGATGCCTGGGCCGGCCTCGACCCGCACATGGCCAAGGCTGAGCTAGAGTCAGGTGCCCGGCTTTTTTACCGCAATCCTGATTTCAATAGCTACGGCGTGCTCAATGTGCGTGAGGAGTTTGCCCAGCAACACCCGGCCTTGGTGCAAGAGGTGCTGGCGGCCTACGAGCAAGCCCGCGCCTGGGCGCAGCAGCATCCCACCGAGCTGCAGCAAACTCTCGCCACCGAAGCAAAACTGTCCCCCGCCGCGGCGGCCAAGCAGCTGAGCCGCACCGATTTTAGCAACGTGCAGTTTGGTACTCAGCAGCGCGCCACCATCACGGCGGCCGGCGATGTGCTCAAAAGGAGCGGTGCCATCGATGCCAACGTGGATGTGCAAAAAACAGTCAATGACCTCATTGACCCGCAGTACGCAGCCAAACTCGCGGCGGCGCCCGTAGCCATTAAGTAACCATGGCTACTTCTACCCTATCTGCCCCCCTGCGGGCCCCGGCGGCCGTGCCGGGCGCGGCCCGCTCGCCTCGCGCACAGGCTAAGCACCGCCACTGGCCGCTGGGCGTCATGCTACCGGTTGCGCTCCTGGCGCTGTGGGAAGCCCTGGCCCGCTTCGGCACGCTGCCGCCCAATCTGCTACCTGCCCCTTCGCGCGTGCTGGCTACCATCGGCGAACTGGCGCGCACCGGCGAACTGTGGCCACACTTGGGCCTCACACTGGGCCGAGTGGCGCTGGGCTTTGGGCTAGGCGGAGCGCTAGGCACGGCGCTGGGGGCGATCACGGGCTACCTGCCGCTAGTGCGCCGGCTGCTCGACCCGCTGCTGCAAGGGCTGCGCAATATTCCGTCGCTGGCCTGGGTACCGCTTTTCATCCTCTGGCTGGGCATTTACGAAACCTCCAAAGTGGTGCTGATTGCGGTAGGCGTATTTTTCCCGGTATACCTGGGGGTAATGACCGGCATCCAGAACGTAGACCGCAAGCTAGTCGAAGTGGGCCGCGTGTACGGGCTAGCAGGCCTGGCGCTGGTGCGGCGGGTATTTTTGCCCGCCACACTGCCCGCCTACTTCGTGGGGCTGCGCAACGGCCTGGGGCTGGGCTGGATGTTTGTGGTAGCAGCCGAAATTATGGGCGCCAACAAGGGCTTGGGCTTCTTGCTGGTAGATGGCCAAATGACCGGCCGGCCCCAAACTATCCTGGCTAGCATTCTGCTCTTTGCCGTGCTGGGCCGCTGCACCGATTCGCTACTGGCCCTGCTGGGCCGCCGCTTGCTGCACTGGCAAGACACGCACGGCACCACAAAGTAATCGACTACGAAGCTTCTTCTCTTTGCGAGCGTAGCGCGGCAATCGCACTAAAAAGACTCGTTTGGGCGTCGTCTTGATGAAATTACCGCGCTGCGCTCGCAAGGACAACCCATTGGCAAGCAATAACATCCTCAACTCATGCTCCAGTTCGACCACATCGGCAAGCAGTTCGACAATGGCGTGGTGGCGCTGCAGGATATCAACCTGCAGCTGCGGGCCGGCGAAATCGTAACGCTGGTGGGGGCCAGCGGCTGCGGCAAAAGCACGCTGTTGCGCCTGGTGGCCGGCCTGGAGCAGCCCAGCACCGGCCGCGTGCTGCTGGCCGATGCGCCCCTCACGGCCCCGCACCCAGCGGTAGGCGTCATCTTTCAGGAGCCTCGCCTCATGCCCTGGCTCACGGTGCAAGACAATGTGCGCTTTGGCCTGGCTCGGCTGCCGGCCGCCGAGCAGGTGGCCCGCACTACCGCCGTGCTGGCGCGGGTCGGCCTCAGCGATTTTGCTCAAGCCCTACCCCGGCAATTGTCGGGAGGTATGGCGCAGCGGGTCGCCATTGCGCGGGCGCTGGTAACCCAGCCGGCACTGCTGCTGCTCGATGAGCCGTTTAGTGCCCTCGACCCGTTTACCAAAGTCAGCATGCACGAGCACTTGCTCGACATCTGGGCCGATACCCGCCCTACCCTGCTGCTCGTGACCCACGATGTGGAAGAAGCCCTCGTGCTTAGCGACCGCGTAGTGGTGCTGCACGGCCACCCCGGCCGCCTCAGCCAAACGCTGACAGTGGACCTTCCCCGCCCGCGCCGCCGCACCAGCCCCGAATTTCAGGCCTGGAAGCAGCGCGTGCTCGACGCCCTAGAGGTAGAGGCAATGGCCTAACCACCATAAAAAGAGCCCTGGCAATACTGCCAGGGCTCTTTTTATGGTTCTGCGTGCTATTTAGTCGTTAGAATATCAGCCGCACGTCTACCTCCGTCGAGATGAGCTGGGTGCCGTCTTCCAGCGTGATGAGGAAGAAAAAGCGTAGCTGGTTGGGCGTCTGCGGGTTGCTGTTAGGTGTGAGCGTGCTTCGGCGCCGAGCCAGCGTTTCTGTGAATGCAAAGGCTGCCGTTCGGGTAGCGCCGGTGGGCAGCGTGGCAAAGGCCGTATTAAGGCGCGTCACGTAGTTGCGTACTGCGTTCAGGTCTGAATCAAACGTAATAGAATTTGTGCCGTTGCCAGCTACAGTCGTAGTCAGGTAGTTGGGGTAACGCGAATCCTGCAAGTATTCGAGGGCACTATTGCCCGTAGCTACCTTGCTGATTTCTTTAATTTTACCCCTATCAGCAGGAATACTCAATACGATAGAAAAACTACCAGTACTGCTGGCCAACCCACTGGTGGTGTCCACTTTAGCCGTCACCACGGGAAAGCGCTCGAAATACATCTGGTTGGTAACCGTGACCGGGATAGGGGCCACGCTGTCCTGCAAAGGACCTAGCTTATTGCCGTAGTCCTTTTTACAACCCGCGAAGCCAGCGGCTAGCACTAGGAGCAGGAGCAAATGAATAGCTGTCTTTTTCATGATATAAGTGCAGAGAGAAAGGAAGAAAAGCCCGGCTATTTACTGGCCCACCACACGGGGTTTTCGATAACCACCTTCGGTATCATGTCACCATTGGCCGCCACCTCGGAGGGGGGGTAGAGCAGGCGCTGCGGAATGTTGGAGGTAAATGACACGTTCAGGGCCGGCTGCAGATGGGGCGAACCGGTGCGGCGATAGTCATTCCAGGCTTCGTAGCCGTTGCCTACCCAGGCTATCCACTTCTGAAACAGGATTTGGTTTAGCTTGTGCGTATCGGTACTGGTAGCACTGAGTGTCACGATGCTCGGGTTAGCGGCAAAATAGGCGTCGATATCACCAGTCGAGAGGCCAGTTAGCTCCATCGAGCGGCGAATACCCTCCTGATAGAGTGCATTCGCATCGCCGGGCGTTCCGAGCCGAACGGCGCACTCGGCTAAGATAAATGCCCGCTGAAAATTGGTGAGCAAGCGCATAGGAGCCTCGCCAGACGTGCCCGTCACATAGGTGTTGTACACCGAACGGTTAGCCCGTACGGGGGCAGTAGCGTTGCTGCCATTCTCAAAGCCCGTAAACTTCCCAAAAGTCGTGGTGTGGGTCGGAGCCGCATTGGCTGGGGTAGTCGTGAAAAACCGGGGTAGGCGCGGATCCTTATAGGCAGCCAGCGAGTCTAGAAAGCGCGTGCTGGCCATTTGGTCATTGGGCCGGTTGGTCACGTTGTAGGCATAATAAGGATTGGTGTTGCCTACAGCCGCGCCAAAGGGCACCGAAAAATCCTCCGAGTTGGCGGCGATAGCGGCACTACCGAGCACTTTTGTATCGCTACCCGTCTTGGCCAGCACTTCATTGATAACCTTGGTGGCCAAGGCGGGGTCTTTACGGCTCACGGTGCAGGCAAATTTGAGCAGCAGCATGTTGCCCACTTTGCGCCACTTGGTGAGGTCGCCCTTGTACACGAAGTCATCGGTGGTGGGGGCGAGCCCCCCGGTCTTGTCGAGGTCGGCCAGGCCTTCGCGCACTAGGTCAAACAGGCTCTGAATACCAGTAGTGCCTTGGTAAATATCCTGCTGCCGGTCGAAGGCCGGGTGGATATTGGCCAAGCCCTGCAAGGCCTGCGAGTAGGGCACGTCGCCCCACATATCAGTAGCTAGCGCAAAGTTGTAGGCTTTCAGCAGCTTGGCAATGCCGGTGTAGGCGGGGTTGGCAGCGTTGTTATTGATGAGCGTTTGGGCACCGTTCAGGTTGTTGCCGTAGAGGTCGCCGCGCCACTCGTTGTCGTAGTTGCCGCTGATGGCGTACTTATCCTCCGTGAAGGGCTGGTTGGCAATGCCGGCGTAGTGCTGCATGAAGAGGTCGCCGTCGCGGCCCAGCGTGTTGCCCACCAAGAAGGCGGTGCCCACTGTGATGGTCGGCAGCTGCACCGACGGCTGCACCACGGTCGGGTTGTTGGGACTGACGTTGACGTCCAAAAATTTATTGGGCGAGCAGCTGGCGGCGGCCCAGCCGGCTAGCCCCAGCGCCGCGTAGCGCAAGCGCGTAAGAGTCAATAGCGATAAAGTCATGATACGAATAAGGCTGAATTAGAAGGTAAACCGCAGGTAGGCGCCGTAGCTGCGCACGCTCGGGGCACCCTGCAAGTCGAGGCTGCGAATGTTGCCGGCGCCCTGGGTGTTCACTTCGGGGAAGAAGTTGGCGTTGGGCGCGTAGTAAAACAGGTTGCGACCCGATACCGAGATGGAAGCGCTGCCAAAAGGCGTGCGCGTGAGCAAGTCTTTTGGCAGGGCGTAGCCCAGCGACACTTCGCGCAGGGTGAAGTGCGTGCCATCGAAGATGTTGAGGTCGCTTTGCAGGCCCTGATTGCTCCAGTAGCTCTGAGCATCTACCTGAATATTGTTGGGGCGGTAAGTGCCGTCTGCGTTCTGAATTACACCCGGAATAACGCGGGGCTGGTCGCGGTCAACGCCCGTTTGCTGGAGCATGCCGGCCGACTTATACGCCGCCTGGGTAAAGGAGAGAATGTCGCCGCCTACCACAGCATCAATCAAGAAGTTAAGCGTGATACCCTTGTAAGCCAGCGTATTGGTGATGCCACCCTGCCAGTCTACGTTGGGGTTGGCAGTCACCTGCGAGCTTAGCTCGGTGGCCCACAGGCCCGTGCGTGGGTTGATGAGGTACTGGCCATCGGGCGCGGTGGCCTTCTTCTGCCCTAAAATCACCCCGTATGGCTGGCCTACCACAAACGAAGGCACCGAGCCGATAAACGAGCTGCCGGGGATAGACGAGCTTACGACGCCCGGATAAATCGACACCACTTGGTTGCGGATGCGGGTGTAGTTGGCCGAAATATCCCAGGTAAAGCCCGAGGCGCTGCGCACCGGCGAGGCCGTTACCAGTATTTCAACGCCCTTGTTGTCGAGCTGGCCGGCGTTGGTGTAAAAGCTGCTGTAGCCCGTAGTAGGCGCTATCGTGACGGGGATAATCTGGTTGGAGCTAACCGTCTTGAAGTACGTAGCGTCCACGGTAATGCGGTTGTTGAAGAAGCCCAGATTCAGGCCCAATTCGGCCGACTTGGTAAACTCGGGCTTCAGCACGTTCAGCAGGTTTACGCCGCCGATGGTGGTGCTGGGCCGGAAGCCGACCACGTTGTTGAAGGGAAAAGTCACGTTGGCCACGTTGTTGCCCTGGCCACCGGCCACGTAGTAGCTTTCCAGCACGTAGGGGTCAGCGTCGCGGCCCACCTTGGCTACGTTGCCCCGAATTTTGCCGTAGGAGAAGAAATCCGAGTCGATGTTAAACGCATCCGTGAACACAAAACCAGCCGACACCGAGGGGTAGAGAAACGTGCGGTTGTTGGTAGGCAGCGTTGAGGACTGGTCGACGCGGGCCGTGCCTTCCAGAAACAGGTAGTTGTTGTAAGCCAGCGACAAGTCGGCGTAGTAGCCTAGCAGGCGGCGGGTGTAGTTGGTTTCGCCACTACCCGTGAATACGGCCGCGTTGATGGTGTTGTAGAAGCCCGGCTGCGAAAGCGTGGCCGCCGACACGTACTGCTCGTTGCGCTTGCGCTGGTTGGTTTGCTGGCCCACGAGCAGGGTAGCGTTCAGCTTGTCCAGGAAAATATTTTCCTTTTTAGCCGTTATCAGCAGGTCGCCCGTAAACTCGGCGTACTGAATATTATCCTGAAAAATGAGGCCCGTGGGGTTGCGGGTCGAGGTGAGGGCCGCAATCTGCTTGCGGCGGTCGGTGTAGGTATCGAGGCCGGCCCTGTACGTCACGCTCAGCCACGGGAAAAAGTCGTAGCCAATGCTGGCCACGTTGATAAAGCGCGTCACATTGCTGCTCGTGTTGTTGTTCAGCAAGTTCCAGTTGGGGTTGTCGGCACCCGCAAAAAACGAGTTGCCGCCCGTCGCCGTCTGGTACGGAAAGTTTTGCAGGTCGAAGCTGCGCGGCACCGTGGCCAAGGCGCTGAAGGCGCTACCCCCGTTGCCGGTTTGGGGCGCCAGCTGGTCGGTTTGCGAGAAGTTGACCGAGCCCGTGAGGCGAATCTTGTTTTGCAGCGTGGTGCCGCCGCCCAGCTGCACATTGGTACGCTGCAGATTCGACGACTCCGTGATGCCCTTCTGGGTGGTACTGTTGATGTTGAGCGAGAAGTTCGACGTACCGTTGTTGCCGGCTAGCTGCACGCCGTTGGTCCAGAGCGTGCCGGTTTTGTAAAAATCGTGGATGCTATTTGGGTACGACTGGTAGGGTAGCAGGCTGCCATTGGCCAGCTCCAGGCCATTGGCGCGGGTAGGCGCGGTGCCGAAGCGCGGGCCCCACGAGGCCGAACTGCCCGTGAGGATGTTACCGCCGCCGGCCGCCGTGGTGTTGGTGCCACCAGTGCCCTGGCCGTAGTCGTTCTGAAACTCGGGCAGGCCAAACACCCGCTGAAAGTTGAAGCCGGTAGTTACCGACACTTCCAGCTTCTTATTCACGTTGGCGCCCGACTTGGTCGTAATCAGGATGGCGCCCGACGAGGCGCGCGAGCCGTAGAGCGCGGCGGCGGCCGGGCCCTTCAGGATGCTGATGTTGGCAATATTTTCGGGGTCGATGTCGGCCGCGCGGTTGGCCGTTTGGGCACCATAGAGCGTGCCGGCCGCGCCGCCGTTGGTGCGGTCGGTGTCGTTGCTCACCGGAATGCCATCCACCACAAACAGCGGCTGGTTGTTGCCCGTGAGCGAAGTAATGCCCCGAATGTTGATGTTGGTCGAGGTGCCGGCCAGGCCGCTGGCGCCCGTGATGTTCACGCCCGACACCTTGCCCTGCAACGCATTCAGCACGTTGGGCTCCGACTTGCTGGCCACTGCCGCACCCTGAATTTCTTGGGTGGCGTAGCCCAGCGTGCGCTTGTCTTTCTCAATGCCGAGGGCCGTTACTACTACCTCGCTCAGCTCGCGCGAGTTGGCCGTCAGCCCCACGTTGAACTTGGTTTCGCTGCCCACTGGCCGCTCCACGCTGTTCATGCCTACCGACGAAAAAACCAGCGTTGCTCCGGCTGGCGGCACCGCCAGCGTGAACGCCCCGTCGGCGTCGGTTGAGGTGCCATTGGTAGTGCCTTTTACCAGCACTGTCACGCCGGGTAGGCCTTCCCCGGTTTTCTGGTCCGTTACCCGCCCCGACACGGTGCGCGTCTGGGCCAGCCCCACCTGTAGCAGCGTCAGCAGCAGCAGGAAGGTCATAAGTAAATTTCTTTTCATACGGTGGAAAATTTGATAAAATGAGTAAAACAGCTAGTAACTGAAGTCGCTAAAGTACTGGGCCATCTGACAAATCAGCTCATTCAGCAACCTTACTTTTTACTAGTTTTTACCAACAAATTACAAAAATCCATTTCTCCTCTTACATGCACTCTCATTTTTAACCCATTTTCGAATAATTAGAGCAGTATTTTGAGAAATAGCCTATGGAATCAAATGGCTAATCGTCCAATTATGAAGATTTAGCATGTCCTACCTCCTTTCAGGAATAGGCCTTGCCACAAATAGCTACTATCGCTGATTCTAGCGCAGGTTTAAATACCCACCCTTAAAAAGGCCCTACCCCCCTACGAGCGGCAGTTAAACCGGAGAATTGCCAAAATCAACAATTACCCGATTTACTGCCGCCCACAGGGGGGTAGGGCGTATTAGCTGAGCCAATCGGTGCAGCTTCTTAATGCTTGCGCCGGCTGGCGCTACTCAAATACGACGCGTACCGGCGGCTGCCCGGCAAAGCGCACGAAGTAGCTGCCTGCGGCCAGCGCCCCGCGCGGCAGCTGCCAGCTTTGGGCCGTGGGCGTGAGGCGGCGCACGGTTTGGCCCGTCGGGTCGAGCAGGTCGGCATCGCCGAGGGCGCGCCAGTTGGCCGGTAGGGCTAGCTGCACGTAGTCGCGGGCTGGCAGGGGGTAGGCATGGGCAATGGGCACCACCCCGCTACCGGTGCGGGCTGCCAGCGGCGTACCCGCGAGCCGCAGCACCGGCCGCAAAAAATCGCGGATGGTCCAGAAGGTGCTATCGGCGTAAGCAGCGCTGTTCTCAAACGGAATGTGGCCGGCTCGGCTGAACGTGCGCAGCGTATTGCGCACGCCCACGGCCGTAGCGCGCGGGTGAAGGCGGCCACTGCCGTACACGTACTTGGGCGGTATCAGGCCCCCGCCAATGCGGCCCTGCAGGTAGGGCACCGTGTTATCGGCGGTGCCGTGCACGCTGCACAGCGGCGCATTACCCGCCTCTATGATGCTAGGGCTTTCGGTGGCGCCGCTCAGGTTAAGCACAGCAGCCACGGCGCTGCTGTAAGCAGCGTTGCCACCCGTGCCCTCGATGCCGCCCAGCGCAGCCAGGTCCAGGTAAGCGGGCAGTTCACTCAGCTTGTCGAGATAGCCGGTTTCTAGGGCCGCGAAGGCCCCGGCCGACGAGCCGCCCACCACGATGTAGCTGCTGTGCACGCGGTAGGTTTTGGCGGTAGCCGCATCCTGGCGGAAGAAGCGCACCGCCGCGCGCATGTCCTGCATAGCTCGGATGGCCGCCTGCGCTACCCCCAACGTGTCGGCAGGCTGGGCCAGGCCGGTCAGCGGATAGCCCAGCCGGTAGTCGATACTCGCCGTGACGTAACCTAGCCGCGCCAGCCGCGTGCAGACGCTTATCATATAGGGGTCGGTTTTGGAGCCCAGAAAAAACCCGCCCTGGTGAGCAAAAATGATAAGTGGCCGGCGCGCCACCGTGTCGCCAGCGGGCTGATACACATCAAGTAGCAACGCTTGAGGAGTTGTCGAGTTGAAGGGCGCCGCCGAGCCGTAAACTACTCCGCTCGTGACAGTAACGGCGCTGAACACCGGCCGGTAGTAACGCCCGCCGGTGGTGTCGATGGGGGCCAACTGCGCCGAAGCTAGGCCAGGAGCCGCCAGTAGAAGCCAGGCAGCCAAAAGGCGGAAAAGTGCTTTCATAAGGTACTGAAGGCGCTGGGTGCGCCGGATAGGGTGGACAATAATCGGGTAACGCTACCCCTTCCAAACGGGTGGGGGTAAGGCAAGGTTAGTGGGCTGAAACTGGTTTATTTGTAAAAAATCAACCAGTTTCAGCCTTCAGCCTGCGCGTTATGTCCGCTATTACTCCTCCCTTTTTGCAGCCCGGCCAGCGTGTGGCGCTAGTAGCTTCGGCTCGCAAAATCAGCGCTACCGAACTTGGGTTTGCCGTGCACACGCTACGCGGCTGGGACCTCGACGTAGTAATAGGCGAAAGCATCGACGCAACGCACCATCAGTTTGCTGGCGACGACGAGCTGCGGCGGCGCGACTTTCAGCGCCAGCTCGACGACCCCAGCATTCGGGCCATTCTGTGCGCGCGTGGCGGCTACGGCACCGCCCGCATAGTCGATGCGCTCGACTTTCGCCACTTTGCCGAGCACCCTAAGTGGGTTGCCGGCTTCTCAGACATCACGGTGCTCAATGGGCACTTGCTGCAGCTGGGCTACCAAAGCATCCACGGTGTGATGCCGGTGCTGTACGGCCAGCCGGGCGGCGAAGAGGCAGTAGAAAGCCTGCGCCGCGCTTTGTTTGGCGAAGCCATTGCCTGCCAGGCAGCGCCCTACCCCCTCAACCGGCTCGGCTCGGCTACCGGCGAGCTGGTAGGCGGCAACCTGAGTTTGCTGCACACCAGCACCGGCACAGCTTCGCAAGCCACCTTTGCGGGCCGCATCTTGTTTTTAGAAGATCTCGACGAATATCTCTACCACCTCGACCGGATGCTGCTGCACCTGCACCGCAGCGGGCAATTAACCGGGCT
>CAZZDR010000126.1:0-10130 GCA_964652535.1 uncultured Hymenobacter sp.
CAGCGCGGGCTGCCAGCGTGGCATGGCCATGACCACGCGCAGGGCTTCGGCATCGAGGGCGGCGAAGCCCGGCTCGCGCGGGTGCGCCTGCTGCACGGCCCCGTGGGCATCAATTACAAAATCGACGAGTACCCGGCTCGGGTAGCCCAGCTGGCGCGCCGCCTTGGGGTAGGCTACGCTGCTCCGGATGTAGCGCTCCAGGCCGGCGAGGCCACCCGGAAACTCGGCCAGTATCAGGTAGGGCACAAAGCTGATGGGCTGCCCCAGCAGGCCGTAGCACTCGCCACCCTGCGATACGTTGGCGCGGTACTGCTCGCGGCGCTTGAGCTGCCCGCTGGGGTAGTAGCTGAGCAGCTCCCCAGTTAGCTGGTTTTGCTGAAAATGACTGACCACCTTGCGCTGGTGCGAGAGGGGGTAGTATTCTTCCTTCAGGCCTTGCTGCTGGTGCTGGCGCAGGTGGGCATATTCGGTGCGGCTCACCAGCCAGCCATCGAGGGTATACGTGTACTCGACGCCGGCCACGCTGTCGGTCGGCACAGTCTTGACGCGGTAGGCAGCGCCCACCGCCGAGGGCAGGGCCAGGTGGGCATTGTCGAGGTACGTGACCAGGGTATCGGACGGGCCCATGGGGCGGGCCTGCCCTACCCCCGCCGCGAGCAGCAAGCCGCCCAGGAACAGAGAAAAGCGGAACGAAATACTATGCACGCTGCTACTTAGCCGGCCACCTAGTCGGCCCGCCGCCCGGCAAAGCTACTAAGCTCGACCACTACCTGGGCCCCGCTGCGGCGCAAAAAAAGCGCGCTGAGCGTTGCCCAGCGCGCTTTTTTACGATCAATACTGTTCCTACCCCTTTAGGCGCCAGCCGCTACCAGGGCTTCGGCGCGGCCCAGGGCGGCGGCCAGGCCGGCCGCGTTTTTGCCGCCGGCGGTGGCGAAGAACGGCTGGCCACCGCCGCCGCCCTGAATGTCCTTGGCCAGGTCGCGCACCAGGGTGGTGGCGTTGAGCTTGCCGGCTTTGGCAATGTCGTCGTCGAGCATCACGGCCAGCTGGGGCTTGCCGTCGAGCTCGGCGCCGAGCACCAGCACAAGGCCCGGCACGGCCTGGCGCAGGTCGTAGGCCAGCTTCTTGAGGTCGTCGGCGCTACCGGCCTGCACCTGGGCCGCCAGGAATTTCACGCTGCCCAGGTCTTTGACCTGGCCCACGAGCTGCGTTTTTTGCTGGTTGAGCTGCTGCTGGGCGAAGGACTCGATTTGCTTGCGCAGGGTCGCGATTTCCTCGGTTTGCTTGTCGAGCGACGTGAGCAGGTGCTGCGGGTTGCCGAGGGCCTCGCGCACCTGGGCTAGCAAGTCGAGCTGCTGGTCTACGAAGGCTTCGGCGGCACCGGCCGTTACGGCCTCGATGCGGCGCACGCCGGCGCCCACGGCGCTTTCGGCCACTATTTTGAAGTAGCCGATGCTGCCCGTGTTGGCCACGTGCAGGCCGCCGCACAGCTCCACCGAGTAGTCCTTATCGAAGGTGATGACGCGCACAAAGTCGCCGTATTTCTCGCCAAACAGGGCCATGGCGCCCAGATTTTTGGCTTCCGCGATGGGCACGTTGCGGCGCTCGACCAGCGGAATTTGCTGGCGGATGCGCTCGTTTACTACCCCCTCGATTTCGCGCAACTGCGCCTCGGTTACTTTGGTGAAGTGCGAAAAGTCGAAGCGCAGCAGCTTCTCGTTTACCAGCGAGCCTTTTTGCTGCACGTGGCTGCCCAGCACCTGGCGCAGGGCGGCTTGCAGCAAGTGCGTGGCCGTGTGGTTGTTGCGGATGAGCGTGCGCCGTGCCGCGTCGGGGCGGGCCCGGAAGTCGGCCGTGAGCTCCAGCGGCAAATCCAGGGTGGTGTGGATGATGAGGTCGTTTTCCTTACGCGTGTCGATGACGCGCACCTTGTCGAAGTCGCTTTCGAGGTAGCCGGTGTCGCCGATCTGGCCGCCGCTCTCGGCGTAGAAGGGCGTTTCGCTGAGCACGAGCTGGTACTCGGTTTTGCCCTTTTTGTCGATTTTGCGGTAGCGCAGCAGCTGGGCGGTGGCCTCGTCCTGGTCGTAGCCCACAAACACGTTGGGCGCGTCGGTGTCGGTCACCGTCACCCAGTCGCTCTGCTCGGTTTCCTGGGCATTGCGGCTGCGGTTTTTCTGCTCGGCCAGCGCGGCTTTAAAGCCCTCCTCGTCCACAGTCAGGCCTTTTTCGCGGGCAATAAGCGCGGTGAGGTCGAGCGGGAAGCCGAAGGTATCGCTCAGCTCAAACGCCGTGCGGCCGTCAATCACGTTGCCGTTGGCGCGAGCCGCATCTTCGAGCGCATCGAGGCGGCGCAGGCCGGTTTCGAGGGTTTTGAGGAAGGCAATTTCCTCTTCCTCAATCACCCGCGTCACGAAGGCCTGCTGGGCTTTAAGCTCGGGGAAGATGCCGGCCATCTGGTCGGCCAGCACCGGCACGAGCTTATACAGGAAGGGCTGCTTCTGGTTCAGCGACGAGAAGGCGTAGCGCACGGCCCGGCGCAGAATGCGCCGTATGACGTAGCCGGCCTTCACGTTGCTGGGCAGCTGGCCGTCGGCGATGGTGAAGGCAATGGCCCGGATGTGGTCGGCCAGCACCCGAATGGCAATGTCGGTTTTCTCGTTTTCGGTAGAGGGCTGGTCGGTTACTTTGGCCGGGGCCGTGCCGTGGTAGGCTACCCCCGCTTCTTTGGCAATAAACTGGATAAGCGGCTGAAATACATCGGTGTCGTAGTTTGACTTTACGCCCGACACGGCCATCATCAGGCGCTCGAAGCCCATGCCCGTATCCACGCTCTGGGCGGGCAGCTTGATGAGCGACTTGTCGGCCAGGCGCTGAAACTCCATGAACACGTTGTTCCAGACCTCGACCACCTGCGGGTGGTCGGCATTCACGAGCTCGCGGCCCGACTGGGCGGCGCGCTCCTCGTCGGAGCGCAGGTCGATGTGGATTTCGGTGCACGGGCCGCAGGGGCCGGTGTCGCCCATTTCCCAGAAATTGTCCTTCTTGTTGCCGGGCAAGATGCGGTCGTCGGTGGTGTACTGGCGCCACAGGTCCTGCGTTTCGGTGTCGGGGCCGGTACCGTCGCCGGCATCGCCCTCAAAATACGTCACGTAGAGCCGGTCCTTCTCCAGCTTATACACGTCGGTGAGCAGCTCCCAGGCCCAGTTGATGGCGTCCTTCTTGAAGTAATCGCCAAACGACCAGTTGCCCAGCATCTCAAACAAGGTGTGGTGGTAGGTGTCGTAGCCTACCTCCTCCAAGTCGTTGTGCTTGCCACTCACGCGCAGGCACTTTTGGGTGTCGGCAATGCGCTGGTAGGGCGCGGGCTTGTTGCCCAAGAAGTAGTCTTTGAACGGCGCCATGCCGCTGTTGATAAACAGCAGGGTAGGGTCGTCTTTCACCACGAGCGGGGCCGAAGGCACAATGTGGTGGCCCTTGCTGGCGAAGAAATCAAGAAACTGCTGGCGCACGTGCGCGGCGGTAGGAAGCGACATAACTTTAAAAAAAACGGCCCACATTTGCGGGGCCGGCGGCGGCACAAAGGTAGCTTTCCCAACCAGTAGCGCGAAACGGGCGGTGCGGCCCCGCCCGCGGGCCGGGCGCCGGGCGCACCGGGGCCGCCCGCCGTACACGTTCACTCCTATAGCCCCCTCCCTACCCCGCCACCATGCCTTATAAAGAGCGCGACATTACCAAGCAGTATTTTACCATCGGTGAGGTGGCCGAGCAGTTCGGCGTCGCCACCTCGCTCATCCGCTTCTGGGAAACGGAATTTGACGAGCTCAACCCGCGCAAGAGCAAAAAGGGCAACCGCCTCTTCACGCAAGCCGACGTGGACGTCTTTCGTACCATCTATCACCTCGTGAAGGAGCGCGGCTACACCATTGCCGGCGCCCGCGAAACGATGAAGCACAAGGGCAGCCAGCTCAAAGACAAAATCGACGTGATTCAGAGCCTGGAAAAAGTGCGCGGCTTTTTGGTGAATCTGAAAAAGGAAATCGACGCGGCGCAGAAAGGCGAATAGCGGCTATGCAGGCCCTTATGCTCCTGGCAGAATCAGCTACTCTCCTGCCCAAATTCAAGCAAATTTTAGCTACTGCTTTCCCAACTGCCTCCATCAGTGATATAGGTAAGCCAGGAGAGTTTGTCATCAAGTTTGCGGATAATAGTCGGGTCTATATTGAAGACTATGGTTTCAGCCTCGAAGACATAGGTTGGGAAGCCAATGAAATTGCCCACATTAAAGAGATATTTCCTGTTCACCATCAAGTGTATAGCCTTGCTTACCGCGGCATTGACGCAGCAAAAAAAGTTATTATACACCTTGCTAATTCTAGCCAGATGATGGTCGATAATGACTGCGGCACCCTGCTACTCGGACCAGATTTTGTACGCAAAGTCCTGGATGAGCCAAATTGGTATTGGTTCGACGATTTGCAACAGGATGACCAACTATAACGACGACCTCTACCACGAGCTGGCCCTCACGCTGCTGCCCGGCATCGGCCCGCAGCTCACGCGGCAGCTGATGAGCTACGGCTCGTCGGCCAAAAACGTGTTTATGCTGCCGCCGGGTAAGCTGCGGCGCATTCCGGGGGTAGGCGACGCCACCATCAAAATCCTGACCGGGCCCGCCCGCGGCCAGGCGCTGACCCAGGCCGAAACTAGCCTGCGCAAAGCCGAAAAAGAGGGGGTAGCGATTCTGTTTTACACCAGCAAACAGTTTCCGGCGCGCCTCAAGCTCATCCCCGACGCGCCGGTGCTGCTCTACTACCAGGGCCCCGCCGACCTGAACGCGCCCAAGACCGTGGCCATCGTGGGCACCCGCCAGGCCACTGACTACGGCCGCGAGCAAACCGAGGCCATCGTGCGCGGCCTGGTGGCGCACAACCCCGTCGTAATTAGTGGGCTGGCCTACGGCATCGACATCTTGGCGCACCGCGCCGCCCTGCAGGAAGGCCTGGCCACGGTGGGCGTGATGGCCACCGGGCTCGACGTGATTTACCCCGCCGCGCACCGCAAAACGGCCGAGAAAATGCGCGAAACGGGTGGCCTGCTCACCGAGTTTGCCTTCGGCACCCAGCCCGACCGCTACAATTTTCCGCAGCGCAACCGCATCATTGCCGGCCTGGCCGACGGCACGGTGGTGGTGGAAGCCGCCGAAAAGGGCGGCGCGCTCATTACCGCCGAGCTGGCCCTGAGCTACGACCGCGACGTGCTGGCCGTGCCCGGCAACGTGTCGTCGGCTGCGTCGGCGGGCTGCAACAATTTAATTAAGAGCAACAAGGCTGCCCTCTACACCCAGCCCGCCGACCTCGAGCAGCTCCTAAACTGGGACGCCGCGCTGTACCAGACCGGGAAGTTTCAGCCTACCCCCTCCTACTCACCCGACGATTTTACGGGTGAGGAATTTGCCTTGGTGAGCTTGCTGACCACCACTCCCAACCGCGAACTGCACATAGATGAGCTGGCGTGGCAAGCCCAGCAGCCCATTCATGCTGTGGCCTCGCTGCTACTGGGGCTCGAGTTTCGGGGCCTAGTGCGGGCACTGCCCGGCAAGCGGTTTAGGCTGGCTTGAGTTTAGTGCTATCGGCGAAATTACACTTCTAGCATGCTTAAAACCAGCCGATTGATTTCCCTATCATTGTTGGCCAGCGGCCTGGTGGTGGGTAGCTACGCCTACCAGCGCGGGCAGGCTAGCCAGGCTGCCCGGCTTACCCGCATCAGCGCGCTAGCCACCAAAATAACTAGCAGCAATGAGCAGCGCGCCGAGGCTAATGCGGATACCGAGCGGCGTATTGCGCACATCGTTTGTCTGAACCACAACTGGAGGCCCGACTTGGCTGTCCTTACCCAGGCGCAGCAGATTAGGGCCCACACACAGGCGCTCATCGACACTATGAATTTGCTGCGGCAGCAATTGCGAAGCGCTGCTACGAGCCCAAGAATGGCTAACTCCTTACTCGCGCAACTCGACCGTTACGCGGCTTTTATTGGGCACTATGCCCCAGAAGCTGCTCCATGTGCAGGGCTTTCTCCCAAGGCGGCGAATGATTGGGGCGAGCAAGTTGCGATGGGCGAGTTGCCAGTACCGGCAGCGCTAGCTACTCTTTCAGAGCTTGACGCGTGGCTATTACGATGCGAAGCGCAAGCCCTGCAAAAGCAAGCAGAAAAAGTTGGCAATAAGGGGTTCTACTTTGATAGAATCGGCCCGCTAGCAGTGCCTTCTACCGAAACCATAACGCCCGGCGGCACCTATCGGGCCCAACTGTTTCTGGCTCAATCTGGCCACAGCGACTTCTGCAATATGGAGATGACGGCAAACGGCAAACCCCTAACGCTGCCTAGCAAGCCGGGTATGCAAGTGCAATTTGCCGTGCCCACCTGGCAGCCGGGGCAGCCCGATACTGTGCGGGCGTACTGGCACGGCACCATCCGGGGACCGTTTTTTCCACGCGATACGGTTTTGCGACTCGCTATGCCCTACCTCATTGTGCAGCCCCGCACCCTATGAGCCGCTTTGCCATTTTCTTGACTTTGCTGCTATTGGCTGGGCTGGGCGCCGGCGGCTACTTAGGTTATCGCCAGCACCAAACGCAGGCCCGGCTTGGCAAGCTACTGCAACAGCTTGATGAAACACTGGCTACGCAAAACGACGAAGCAGCCAAAAAGGCCAAGGAAACCTTGCTGGGCATAGAAGAAACAGTAGCCAAAAATCGCAACCCGCCCGCCGAACTGGCCGTGCTGCACCGGGCCCAGGCGCTGGGCAGCCAGGTCCAGGGGCTATGCGATACCCTGCGCGGCTGGCAGCGGCAGCTGCGCCGCGCGGCCGGCGGCCCAACCGCCCCCGGCCCACTCCGCCATCCCGAAGCAACGGCAGCAGTAATCCGGCTGCTGGGCCGCGACACCCAAGGCCAGCGAGCGCTGCACCACCAATTGACCGCCTGCGCCGATACGCTGCGGCGGCTGGGTCCGACGGCCCCCGCTCAACTCACCACCTTGCCAACATTCGATGGGCTACCGGCGGCCGATGCCCTGGCGGCCCTCACGCAGCTCGAAGCGCAGGTGCGGGCCAGCGAGGCCCGCACCTGCCGGCACTTGGCCCGGCCGTTGGGGGCGCCCAGCTTCCCAATTCACTTCATGGCGGCTGCCACGGCCGAACGCGCCACCGTGGCACCTGGCGCTACCTACCGGGCACGGCTGCTCGTGATTAAAGCCTTATCGCCCAAGGCAATGCGCATGCATTGCAATAACCAGTCGGTAGCCGTCGGGCCCGATGGGGTTGGCTCGGTACGCTTCCGTGCCCCCACCAAGCCCGGTCTGGCTAGTTGGAAGGCCACCATCTGCCTTCACCAAAACGGCCGCGACACCACCTTTGTGGTACGGGTGCCCTACCGGGTAGCCCGCCGTTAGCCCCCACCGATGCTGCTTTTCAACGGAGAACTACTTACCCCAACTGCCTTCGCCCTACCCCTCCCCAACCGCGGGCTGGCCTTCGGCGATGGCTTTTTCGAAACCCTGATTTTTGCGGAGGGCCGGCTGCGCTTGGCAGCTGGCCACGTGGCCCGGATGCAGCAGGCCGCCGCCGCCCTGCACCTGGCCCTACCCCCCGCGCTGGCTACTGCTACTGCCCTCGAAGCTACCCTGAGCCGGCTGGCCGCCGCCAGCGAGCTACCCGCCGTCCGGCTGCGGCTGCAGCTGTGGCGCGCCGGGGGCGGGCGCTACACGCCACTCACCGCGACGGCCGACTGGCTGGCCACGGCCGAACCATTTGTGCCCGACGACTCGGCCGTAGTTCACGCCGATTTTGCCCGCGCCACGCACGCGCTATTGTCGCCCCTAAGCTTCTGCAAGGGGCCGCAGGCGTGGCTCTACGTGCGCGCCGCCCACGAGCGACAGCAGCGCGGACTAGCTGAGATTATTCTCTGCGACGCAGCCGGGCACGTAGCGGAGGCCAGCGCGGCGGCTATTTTTTGGCTGAAAGATACCGTCTTGTATACGCCGGCGCTGGCGAGCGGCTGCGTGGCGGGCGTGCGGCGGGAGGCGGTGCTGCGCGCCGCGCGCCGCATGGGCCAGGCCTGCCAAGAAGGGCTTTTTAAGGAGACGGCCCTGCTGGAGGCGGAGGCAGTTTTTACGGCCAACGTGGCCGCGGTGCGGCCGGTGCTGCAAGTGGGCACCCGCCACTACGCCCCGCCCGCGGCCGAGTGGCTAGCGCAGCTACGCTATCTGGCGTAGCCTTCGCGTGTGTAAGAGCTCACGATATTATTCACATGCTCGGCATTGCGCAGGGCCTGTAAACGCTTCCAATCGGCCTGGTAGCGATATAAATCATCCTCCGTTACCTGGTGCGTGGCCAGCACGCTGGCCCGGGGGCCATAGCCAAGATGCAGGGCGCTAAAGGCAATTAGGGAGCGGTGCAGGGTCGAGAGCGGGGAAGTACGCACGGCAAGGGGAGAAGTGAATGGACAAGCATAAGTACAATTTAAGTGCCAATTTTCTACCCTATCTTTTTAAAGCAAACAACTATACTACCTGAGCTTATAATGCCTAAAACCGCTTTTCCAGCACTATGTGCGGCTAAGTTTACAAATATACAGGTCAATAAATTATCAATAAAACACAATTAATACAATTGTAAAAAAACTCTAATAGCACAAAATACAATCCTGCATAGCTGCTACCCAGCAGCACATGCAGCACCCTAGTTACTACTAGCTACGATACCCGCATCATATTCTACACCAGATAAGAGCACGTTGGAACAACCCAGCCCAGACCGGCAACGATAGCAAGCTAGGAGGCAACGCGGCACTACTGCGGGCGCTATTTTGCGATAAAGCGCATGGGCACCACCAGCGAATCCTGGGCGGCGGGGGAGCGGACAAAGCGCAGGGCGCCCAGCACCCGCTGAGCCTCGGCATCGAGGGCTCGAATGGCGGCGGGGGGGTAGGCCGCCTCAGGTTGCACCAGCTCGCGGCGGGCAATGCGCGGGGGCTGGCGCACCGAGCCGTTGGGCCGCACCTGCAGGCTCACGAAAATGCGGCCGGTGGGCATCAGGTCGGCGGGCCGGTCGGCGGCTGGGCGCGCCGACTCAGGATATTGAGCCTGGGCCGACACAAACTCAAAAAACTGGTCGCGGCCACTGGCCTGCCGGGTCGGGTCGGTTTCGTGCCAAAAGCGGGGTAGCACCGGCGAAGCCAGCTTGGGGGGCTCAGTGGCCGGGGGCCGTGGGCGGCCAAGCGGCACCATCGGAAAGCCCGGAGCCGCGTAGCCGCTTTGGGCGCGGGCGGCCCCGGCGGCTAGTAGCAAGGCGCCGAGTAGTGCCAGATTCCAGTTCCTCATGCGGCGGTTCTCATGCCGCCAAGTTACACCGCAACGGGCGCTTTGATGGCTGGCCAGGGGTCGTAGCTTTCCAGCTGAAAGTCCTCATAGTGAAAGCCGAATATATCTGTTACGGCTGGGTTGAGGCGCATCGTTGGCAGCGGGCGCGGTGCGCGCTCCAGCTGCTGGCGGGCTTGCTCCAGGTGGTTGCTGTAGAGGTGCGTGTCGCCGCCAGTCCAGATAAATTCGCCGGGTTGCAGGCCCGTCACTTGAGCTACCATGAGCGTTAGCAGCGCGTAGGAGGCAATGTTGAAGGGCACGCCCAGAAAAACGTCGGCCGAGCGCTGGTAGAGCTGGCAGCTGAGGCGGCCATCGGCTACGTAAAACTGAAACAACGCGTGGCAGGCGGGCAACTTCATGGCCGGCAGGTCGGCCACGTTCCAGGCGCTTACCACCATGCGGCGCGAGTCGGGCTGCGTTTTTAGTTGGGTAATTATCTGGCTAATCTGGTCGATGTGGCCGCCGTGGCCATCGGGCCAGCTGCGCCATTGGTGGCCATACACGGGGCCAAGGTCGCCGTTTTCGTCGGCCCACTCGTCCCAGATTCTTACGCCGTGCTCCTTGAGGTAGGCAATGTTGGTATCGCCCTGCAAAAACCACAGCAGCTCGTGGATGATGCTTTTAAGATGCACCTTTTTAGTGGTCACCAGCGGAAAGCCCTCGGCCAGGTTGAAGCGCATCTGCGGGCCGAAGATGGACAGCGTACCCGT
>CAZZDR010000127.1:0-9994 GCA_964652535.1 uncultured Hymenobacter sp.
CGTGGAACGAGCCTTCGGAGCCGGTGAAGCCCTGCACGATGACCTTGGAATCTTTGTTGACGAGAACGCTCATGGGCGGCTAACTTGTTGGGAAGAATGAATTGGGGCAAAAGTAGGGCCGGGGCGGGCATTACCCGCACACCGGCCCTCGCCCGCCCGCCTTCCTACCTTTGTGGGCTCATTGGCTCCCTACCCCCTCCCTACCCGGCAGTATGTATTACGACCACATTATCGACACCCTCGGCAACACGCCGCTCGTGCGGCTTCATAAAGTTACCGAAGGCATTAAAGGCACTGTGCTGGCTAAGGTAGAGTACTTTAACCCCGGCAATTCGGTGAAAGACCGCATGGCCCTGCGCATGCTGGAAGACGCCGAAAAGGCCGGTCTCATTCAACCCGGCGGCACCATTATCGAGGGTACCAGCGGCAATACGGGCATGGGCCTGGCTCTGGCCGCTATCGCCAAAGGCTACAAAACGGTGTTTGTGATGAGCGACAAGCAGAGTAAAGAAAAGCAGGATATCCTGCGGGCCGTGGGCGCCGAGGTAGTGGTATGCCCCGTCGATGTCGCCCCCGACGACCCGCGTAGCTACTACTCAGTGGCTCGCCGCCTCAACCAGGAGACACCTAACTCCTTCTACCCCAACCAGTACGATAATACTTCGAACACGGCGGCACACTACGAAACCACGGGCCCCGAAATCTGGACGGGCACCGAGGGCAAGATTACGCACCTGGCGGCCGGCGTGGGCACGGGTGGCACTATCTGCGGCAGTAGCAAGTATCTGAAAGAGCAGAATGCCAGCATGTTCACGCTCGGAATAGATACCTACGGCTCCGTTTTCAAGAAATACAAGGAAACCGGCATTTTTGACCCGAACGAAATTTATCCCTACAAAACGGAGGGAATCGGCGAAGACATTTTGCCCAAAAATGTCGATTTCAGCGTTATCGACCAGTTTACGAAAGTGACCGATAAAGACGGTGCCCTCATGACGCGCCGCCTCGCTCGTGAGGAAGGCCTGTTTGTGGGCTGGAGCTGTGGCTCGGCTGTATTTGGGGCACTAGAATATGCCCGTGAGCACCTTACCGAGGAAGACACGATGGTAATCATCTTGCCCGACCACGGCACGCGCTACCTGGGCAAAATTTACAACGACGACTGGATGCGTGAGCAGGGCTGGCTATAGGCGCTGCGAACTTGCCGGCCCGCAGCCAATCAACTATCTTCGTTGACATAACTAAATACCTATTATGACCGACGCGCTCAACCATATCGTGCTGATAGAGGACAACGAGACGACGAGCTTTTTGAATAACCGCTTGCTGAGCCGGTTAGGGGTAGCCCGGCAGGTCACTTCGTTTTCGAAAGCGGAAGAAGCCCTGCAAATTTTGTGGGAAAAAGAAACGGCCGACACCGCGCCCGACCTGGTATTTGTGGACTTGAAGATGCCTGGCATGAGCGGTTTCGACTTTTTGGAGCGCTACAGCCAGCTTCCCGCTGCTCTGCAAGAGCGTACCGTAGTGGCCGTGCTCACCACCTCGATGCACGCTGCCGACACTGCCCGTGTGGCCCAGTATCCCAACGTGGAGTACCTCACCAAGCCTCTGACTGAAGAAAAAATGCAGCGTTTGCTTGCCAAGCGCTTTGCGCTGAGCAACGAATAATTGCTGAAAAGCTTAAAAGCGTGAGGGGGGTAGGGCGTTCGCATCGGTGAACGCCCTACCCCCCTCACGCTTTTAAGCTTCTGCTTACCCAACGAAGGCAAACTGCTCGCCGTCGAACAGGCCTTTGTCGCTGAGCTTGAGGCTAGGAATAACCAGCAACGCCATGAACGACAGCGTCATAAACGGCGCCTGCAAGCCCGAGCCGAGCTGAGTTTTGGCAAAATTATCGAGGGCCGAGTAGGCAGCCGCCACCGCGGGGCCGGGCTGGTCTGACATGAGGCCGGCCACGGGCAGCGCCAGCACGTGCTCGGCGCCGGGCGCGGCGCCCACGGCCGCCAAGCCGCCGCCAGCAGCCACTACTAGGTTGATGGCGCGGGCCAGGCTCTCGTCGTCGTAGCCCACGGCCGTGATGTTGTGCGAGTCGTGGCCCACGCTGCTAGCCAGCGCGCCCTGCCGCAGCCCAAAACCCTTGATAAAGGCCACCGCCGGCGGCGCGCCGGGCGTGTAGCGGTTTAGCACCACCAGCTTGAGCACGTCTTGGGCCGGGTCGGGCTGCAGCAGGCCGTGGGAAAGGGGTAAGGACAAATCGCGCCGCGCCGTAATGAGTTGGCCATCGAAGCATTCGATAACGGGGTGCGTGCCTGGCGATGCAGAATTAGTGCCCGACGCTAGGGGGGGTAGGGCCAGCGCGGTGGCCTCGATGGGCCGGGCATGAAAGTTATTGACTACGGCCACCGGTGCGGGTGGCAGCAGGCACTGGCCATTTTCGGCCACCAGCACACCGTCGAGGTAGGTTTGCTGCACCGCAAACTCGGTCAGGTTATTAACCAAAATAAAGTCGGCGGGGTCGCCCACGCGCAGCTGGCCCACCGGCAACTGGTAGTGGGCCACGGGGTTGAGACAGGCCACTTGCAGCACATCAAACACTGAGTAGCCCAGCGCCACGGCCCGCTGCACCAGCTGGTTGATGTGGCCCAGCAGCAAGGTATCGGGGTGCTTGTCGTCGGAGCAAAACATCAGGTTTGCGTAGTGCTGGGGCAGCAGCTCGATGAGCGCATCGAAATTGCGGGCCGCCGAGCCCTCCCGAATAAGAATTTTCATGCCCACGGCCAGCTTGTCGCGTGCCTCGGTGGCCGTAAAGCATTCGTGGTCGGTGCTGATGCCGGCGCTGGCGTAGCATGCGGCATCCTCGCCCTGTAGGCCCGGTGCGTGGCCGTCTACGGGGCGGCCGTAGCGGTGAGCAAGCTCGATTTTTTCGAGCACATCGGGGTCGCGGTGCAGCACCCCGGGCCAGTTCATCATCTCGGCCAAGTAGCCGATTTTAGGGTTTTGAAATAGCGCCTCAATGTCTTGGGCCGTGATTTCGGCGCCGGCCGTTTCGAAGGGGGTAGCCGGCACGCAGCTCGGCGCCCCAAAGCAAAATTTAAACGGTACCTGGGTAGCATTGTCGAGCATGTAGTGCACGCCAGCCACACCCAGCACGTTGCCAATTTCGTGGGGGTCGCTCACGGTAGCTACTGTGCCGTGGGTGAGCGCCAGCCGCGCAAACTCGCTGGGTACCAGCAAGGAACTCTCAACGTGCACGTGCGCATCCACAAAGCCAGGCAGGGCGTAGGGTAACGCTGGGTCGGGGTCGGGCGCGCCGGTGGGTTCGATGGCACTAATGCACCCGTCAGTCAGCTGCAAGGTTGCTGGCCTAATAGTGCGGGCAAATAAATCTACCACGTTGGCGTGGATAGTATGGGAAGTAGACATGGCAAAAGGAAGGGAAATAGTGGTTGCCCACCGCAGTTGGCGGGGTAGGGCGGGGCGGCAACTGCGGCACTGTCGGCCCCATAATTGCTAGTCGCCGGGAGCGCAAATTGGGTTGCCGAGGCGGTAGTTGGTACCCGCGGGGCCCATATAAATAAGGCGTCAGCCGAGCGCGCTGCCTAGCAAATTACTCGAATTACTCTACGAACGCATTATGCTGCCAAACTTAAAATTAGTACTAATCTTGCTGCTGTTGGCAGGGGTAGGGCACGCCCAAAGCCGCCACCCCAAGCTGTTTGAAACGGCCGTGCACAGCAAGTACAAGCCGGGGTTTTATACGCTGGCTGATGGCAGCCGGCACGCCGGCACACTCCGCATCTGGCAAGACCTGACCCACAGTGTAGTGCAGGCCGACCAAGGCAAGGCCGAGCCGCTCAACCTGCAAGTAGCTGAGTTGCGCGGCTGCGTTATCGGCCCCGATTCTTTTATGGTGGCACGGCAGGTAGCTGAGGCCGGCGACGCTGCGGCGCGGCCCTGCGGCGAGGTGGCCCTATTGCGAGTCATTCTGCGGGGCCAGCTGTTGGTGCTGGAGCACGACCAGTTGGTGAGCGGCACCCAAGCCCCGGCCATGGGGGTCGGAGGTAATATGTACGGTGGCAGCGGCCCCCAGCACCTGCGCACCTGGGTGCTGCGGCCCAGCCCCACGGCCAGCCTAGTGGCCCTGCCGCTGGGCGACCAGGCGTTTGCCCAGCACGTGGCGGGGCTGTTTGTGGCGTACCCGGCGCTGTGCCAGCGCATTCGGGCGGGCCTGGAGGGGCCCGCCGATTTCAAGCGCATCATCTACGCTTTTATGTTTCGGCAAGACATCAACCAGGTGAGCTACGAAAAGGCGGCGACAATTTTTCCGTAACTTTCACTGTTGGCGCCGGTAGCGAGCGTTTTCTGTTTCCGTTTTCTTCGTTGTCTTATGCAGTCTTTTTCGTCTCGCCGCCTTGGTATGCAACTAGCCAGCCTGCTGGCCCTAGCGGCCTGCTTGGCCGCGAGCGGCTGCGCCGGCCATAGCTCGTTGCAGCAAAAAACGCGCTGGTACCGCCACCACAGCAGCGGCAAGGCGGTGCCCTGCCCCTGTGGGCATTAGGTTGGTTTTTAGGATATTTGGTAGTAGGTTAGGCTAGGCGTCTTCTCAGTTGCCTGCTAACTAATGAAATACTTATATCAAGTAGGACTTTTTTTATTAGTGGCGGGGCCAGCGGCGGCCCAGCAGCCAGTGCCCCGCTTGCCACCCACCAGTTTTTGCAGCGGCTCGTACCAATTGAAAAATGGTGACTGGCAGCGGGCCAAGCTCTTCTACGACCCGCAGAGCCTGCGCGTGAGCGACGACCACTACAAGCCCGACGACCCGCTGCTGTTTTCGGCCAGCCAGGTGCAAGCGTTCGTGGTAGGCCGCGACACCTTCGGAGTAGTGCGCGAGGTCAATATTCCGCGGCCGGCGCAGCATTTGCGCGCCACCTTTGTGCGGCAGTTGTATCGGCGCGGTGGGTTTCAGGTGAGCGAGTACGTGGCCGTGCAAGCGTCGCCCGAGCCGCCCATAGCTTACACGGTGCTTAGTCAGGGCAGCCGGCTAGTCGCCGTGCTGCCGCCCGGCAACGTCGGGTTTCGGCTGGCGCTGGCCAAGGCGCTGCAAGACTACGCCGTGCTGTCGCATCAGCTGGAGCTAGACCCTAACATCCTACTCGTGCAGCTGCCGCAATTGCTGAGCGCCTACGGTAGTTGGAAAGCCGACCACCCCACCGCGTCAAAATAGCAGATCTACTCGGTGACCTACCCGCCATTGCCAATAGCCTACCCCCCTTATCCTTTCGAAATTATTCTTTTTATGACCGAAAATGCTCCCGAAGTCGATTCTTTGCAAGCGGCCGCCGAGCAGGTGCGCCAGCAGCTGGGCCTAGCCACTTACGATGCCGCCGCCGTGCTCGAACTCGACCACTTCATCGAAGGGCAGCGCGCCGAGCTGTCGCCGCAGGCTCCCGAGCGTGAAGGCCTAGTGGCTGCCTTGGGCTGCTTTCTGGGCCAATGCCTAGTGCAGGCCTACCGCGCCGAGTGGGCCGCCGGCCCCGACGGTAGCACGGGGGTAGGGCTGGCCAACAAGCTTTTTTTTAACCCTTTTTATTTAGTTAATCAACAGCTCACTAAGGGCGAAGCGGCGTCGGTAGCGGCATTTTTTCGGTCGGTGCCGCAGCGGCTGGTAGCGGCTAGCGGCGCGCGAAAGCGCTGGATTTCGTAATCTTGCGGGGCCAATGGCCGTATCCGCGCGTTTATGAAAAACCTTGTCATCGCCATTGATGGCTATTCGTCCTGTGGCAAAAGTACTACTGCTAAGGCAGTTGCCGCCGCTCTGCACTATGCCTACCTCGACACGGGGGCTATGTACCGAGGCGTCACCCTTTTCCTGCTGGAAAACAACATTGCCTTTGGCGACATGCCCCGCGTGGAGCAGGCCCTGCGCGATGATATTCGCCTCAGCTTTAAGCGCAACCGCCGCACGGGCCGCAATGAGCTGTGCCTAAATGATAAAGTGCGGGAAGACGATATTCGCCAGATGCGGATTTCTAATTCCGTGAGCGAGGTATCGGTGATTGCGCAGGTGCGGCACGCCATGGTGGCGCAGCAGCAGCAATTAGGCCGCAAGCGGGGGGTAGTGATGGATGGCCGCGACATCGGCACCACAGTTTTCCCCGATGCCGAAGTCAAGATTTTTATGACGGCCGACGTTACCATTCGGGCCCGGCGCCGCCAAGATGAGCTGGCTGCCAACGGCGAAGATGTATCGCTCGATGCCATCATCGAGAACCTGCGCAAGCGCGACCACATCGACTCGACTCGCGCCGAGAGCCCCCTGCGCCGTGCCGCCGATGCCGTACTGCTCGACACCACCCACATCACCATCACCGAGCAAGTCGATTTTGTGCTCGATAAAGTATCATCGGCTCTCTTCGCCGCCTACGCCCACAAGGTGAATGAGTAGCGACGAATTGATCTTTCATAAAAAAGCCCGTCCTACTGCGCTTGTCGAAGCAGGACGGGCTTTTGGTCTTTCACTGATTGCTAGTCATTCTTCAGTAGAAAGATATCGTCCGCTAAGCGTTGGCTGAACTTGCGGGCGGCGCCGCGCCAGAGGTGGTTACCATCGGTGGTGAGGTAGGGCTGGCCGGCATAATTGAAGTAGGGCACGCCGAGTGAATCACCGGTACGCTGCATCAGTTGGTCAAAACCGGGTTGGTACGTGGCTTCGAGCGCCGTCATGGCCGAGCCCGTGGGCACGCGCACCAGTACCACCTGGCCGTGCTCTTTTAGGAACTCAATGAGCGCACGCAGGCTAGCCAGCCGCGCCACCGAGGGCTGATTGCTAGCTGCTTGCTGGCGGTAGGTAGCGAGCCGCTCGGCCTCGCGCTGCCGGGTGCGGGCCGGGGTAGTGAGCGGCGAGGGCAGCGCGATTTCGAGCCAGCCGTCGGGGTGCAGGCGCTCCACTACCGTGGCGGTGTCGTGGAGCAGCGCGCGGTAGAGCGGAAAATTCAAGTAGTGAGCTAGGTAGCCAAAGTTGGGGTTCTGACTCACTTGGTGCAGCTGCCCAATCATCAGTTGGTCCTCAGGAAACCCCACGGCTTGGCCGGCCACCTTGGGCCGTGCTACCGACAGCGACCAGGGGTCTACGGCCAGCACAAACAGCCCCTGGCGGGTGCCCGGCGCCAGCTTGCGCCGGATGCTGGCCAGGTAGCTCGGCCCGTAGGGCGACTGATAGAGCGTGAAGGCGTAGTTGAGCCACGGCCCGGCGTAGCGCCCACTCAGCCGCGCCTGCAGCACGCCTGGCAGCACCGCCTGCGCCGCCCGCGAGGTGCCCAGCACCAGTGAAGCCGCCGGCGGCGCCGTAAAGCGGGCGTAGAATGCGTCGAGGTAGGGCCGCCGTAGTGCCGGCGCCAGTGCCAGCCCGGCCACCAATCCTACCCCCCCCAGCAGCAGCATGAGCTGCGTAAGAAGCTTTTGCATAGCGCGCTAGAATTGAAAATAAATAAACTGCGTGCTATTAAAGAACCCGAGCAGCAGCGTAGCCAGCAGCAGCGCCGCGTAGCCGGCCCAGCGCACGGCCGGTGTCGGCCGGGGCCAGCGCGCCGCCCATGCCGGCCACTCCTGGTGCCAGTCTACAGCCAGCAGCAGGGCGCCAGCGGCCAGCGTTACGACAGCTTCGGGTGGGTAGTTGAGCAGGAAATGGCCCACCGTGAGCACCGCCTCGTGGCGCGTGAGCTGCCCCCAGCCCCTAAACAGGTGCGTGCTGATGTACCAGGCATCGGCCAGCGAGTTGGCCCGGAAAAATATCCATGCGTAGGCGACCAGCGCTAGGGTGGTAGCCACGCCCAGCGCATGCAGTAGGCGCGGCCGGGCCGCCAAGCCCAGCCCGCGCGCCAGCGCAGCCCGGCCCGGTTGCGTAAAGGCTTCGACCACCAAATACAGGCCGTGCAGCGCGCCCCAGGCCACAAACGTCCAGCTGGCGCCGTGCCACAAGCCGCTCAGTAAGAAGACGGAGAATAAGTTAGCGTAGCGGCGCGCCGGGCCGCGCCGGTTGCCGCCCAGCGGAATGTACACGTAATCGCGGAACCAACTGGAAAGCGAAATGTGCCAGCGCCGCCAAAAATCGCCCACCGAAGCCGCGAAGTAAGGCTGCCGAAAATTGAGCACCATGTGGTAGCCCAGCACCCGCGCCGCGCCGCGTGCCAGGTCGGTATAGCCTGAGAAGTCGGTGTAAATCTGAATGGTAAAGCCCGCCACGGCCAGCAGCAGGGGTAGGCCCTGGTAGCGCTGCGGGTGGTCGAAGATGGGCGTCACCATCTGGGCCAGGCGGTCGGCCAGCACTACTTTCTTAAACATGCCCCAAGCCATGAGGCGCAGCCCGCTGGCTACCCGGCCGTAGTCGAAGCCGTGCGGCTGCCGAAACTGCGGCAGCATCTGCTCGCCCCGCTCGATAGGGCCCGCCACCAGCTGCGGAAAAAACGCCACAAATAGCGCAAACCGCCCCAGGTTTTGCTCGGCTGCCAGCCGGCCCTGGTACACGTCTATGATATAGCCCACCGACTGAAACGTGTAGAACGACACGCCTACTGGCAGCGCCAGCGCTAGCGTAGGCGCCGCAAACGGCACGTGCAGGGCCGCTGCTAGCGCATCGGTGGCGCCCACAAAAAAATTAAAGTACTTGAATACGAATAGCGTACCTAGGTTGCTGGCCAGGCTTAGGTATAGCCACGGCCGGCGCTCGGCCTTGGTGGCCAGCCGGCTCATGCGCACCCCGCTGAAGTAGTCGAGCAGGGTAGTGGCCGCCAGCAGCAGCCCATAGATGGGCCGCCAGCTGAGGTAGAAGTAGTAGCTGGCTGCCAGCAGCAGCGGCCCCCGCCAGCGCGCCGGTAAGCCAAAATACAGCCCGACGACCACCGGAAAAAAGACGAGGAAATGAAGCGAGTTGAATAGCATGGGCGGGGGTAGGACGGCAAAGTTCGGGCGAAACCGCGTTGCGCGCGCCGAGGCATCTTTGGCCGCTGGGGTGGGGGTAGGGCCAGCTCCGCGCTAAGTGGCCCAGCCGTCTCATTTGCAACGCCCTGCCGCTGGCGTACCTTTGCCCCCACGAACCCAAGGGCTTCTCGGGGGGTTTGACAGCTACTATGCAGGTAACCATCGATAAGAATTCCGGGTACTGTTTTGGGGTCGAGTTCGCCATTCAGATGGCGGAAGACGAATTGCGCCACGGCGACGGCACGCTCTATTGCCTCGGCGATATCGTGCACAACCGCATGGAGGTTGAGCGTCTCAACCAGCAGGGCCTGCGCGTGATAGACCGCGAGCAGCTCGGCACGCTGCACGATTGCAAGGTGCTCATTCGGGCCCACGGCGAGCCGCCCGAAACCTACCAGTTGGCCCTGCAAAACAACCTGGAGCTGATTGACGCCAGCTGCCCGGTGGTGCTCAAGCTCCAAAACCGCGTGAAGCACGCCTTCGACGCCACCACCCGCGAAAACGGCCAAATCGTGATTTATGGCCAGCCCGGCCACGCCGAGGTTATCGGCCTCACCGGCCAAACGCGCAACCAGGCGCTCATCGTGATGAACGAGGCCGACCTCGACCAAATTGACTTTGCGCGGCCCGTCACGCTCTTCAGCCAAACCACCAAAAGCACGGCCGGCTTCTACAAGATGAAGTCCCTAATGGAAGCCCGCATTGCGGCCGCCGGCGGCTCGCTCGCCAGCTTCGATGCCAATGACAGCATCTGCCGCCAGGTGAGCAACCGCGAGCCCCAGCTGGCCCGCTTTGCCCTGGAGCACGACGTGGTATTGTTCGTGAGCGGCCGCAAAAGCTCGAATGGCAAAGCACTTTTCTCCGTCGTGAACGCCGTGAACCAACGTAGCTACTTCATCGAAAACGAGCACGAAATCCAGGAAGAATGGTTTGCCGAAGCTACGTCGGTAGGCATTTGCGGGGCCACCAGCACGCCGTTGTGGCTCATGCGCCAGGTAGCCGATCGCGTCGAGGGCAT
>CAZZDR010000128.1:0-9969 GCA_964652535.1 uncultured Hymenobacter sp.
TCTGGTCTACGTAGTAGTGCTTGTCGTTGTCGAGCACCGGCAGCAGCACGTAGAGGTGCGTGAGCACGTCTTGCAGGCGCAGGCCATCGTGGCGCAGGCGCAGCGTGTAGTAGGGGCTATCGCCCCACTCGGGTTGGGTGGGGTCGAGGGGGTAGGCGTCGGTTTCGACCGCGTAGCCCAGCGGCTCGAAGAGGCGGCGCGGCCAGTCGGGGCCGGGCGCCGACACCACGGCCACCGTAATAGCGAGGGGTAGGGCCTCGGCGGGTAGGGCGGGGCGGTCTTTACAGGTGCCGTTCATGGCCGTACCGAAGGCTTTGCTCAGCGCCACGCTTAAGAACGACGAGGCCACGTAGGGCCGGTCGTTCACGTACTGCTCCAGGGCAAAGCCTTCGCCGTTGCCGCGCCCGCGCACCAGGCCCACGGGGTCGAGGTCGAGCAGCAGGGCGGCCGTGCAGCGCTCGGCGGTGGCTTCGGGGTAAAATACGTGGGCCTGGCCGCCCGTGATTTCCAGGCTTTGCAGGCGGGCGGGGTTCTTGTGCAGCAGGTAGCCGAGGTCGGTGGCCGGCTGGTAGGTGGTCGTAATCGTGAGCAGCATAAGGCGGGGTAGGGAGCCAGCGAGAAGCCGAATGTAGCGTAGCTGCACCGCACCTGTTGTAGTAAGAGGTAGCAGCGAGAAGCAATCGGCTAAATAGCATGCATAGTGAGCCAACTGTTGCCCTGACTGCCTGGAGGCAGGCTGCTCACAAAGCGTCGTAGTTACCTATCGAATTGAGCTAGCTCGTGCCTTCATGAGCGCCTAAAAGCCGATACCGCTCCAAGCGGTCACATACTATGACGCCTTTCAACCAATCACTCGCAAATTATTCATTCATGCAAAGGTCAACTATCTGAGCCTTTGCCTAATAAACCAGCCTCACCCAGGTAAGCTGGTCTGTAATTATTGGAAGAATTTTTTGGGTAATTTTTTTATTATAAATGAAGCTGATATGAAAACCTTTATCTAACTTCACCGCTGTATTCAGGCACTAAAGCGAACTCCACAAGCCACGCTCACCCGCTGGCCAAAAAGTAGGGCACACTGCCTGGGGAAGATTAACAGAATCGACTATGATAATACTAGTTACTTCTTGTCGGGTAGATAGTATCACGCCCCTGCCATCTTGTGGCTATCCCCACTTGGTGCGCAAGTAAGTCACCACAGCTCTCCACGCCAGTCTGTAGCGGAGGCAACATCCCATTACTACTGGCTTTCAGTGCGGCCATCGCTCCTACTTGCGTAGGGGCTAGTGGGTAATGCTGAAATCCATTAACTTTTTAGATTTCAAGGCACTTGGTCTTCTTCATTTAGAAGAGGGGTAGCACTGTATTTACCAGTGCCGACAGAATCTACTACTACACCATGCGGGCTGGATAGAGCAGTTGCGGCTTCAGGCGACTGGTTCTATGTTGGCCGCTAGTAAGCTCTCTCACTAGCGGCCTCTTTTAATTACCTAATCTTCAGTTGCTACAGCAGCTATTTTAAGAGAGGCGATCTTCTTCTTTTAAGCCCGCAATGGGCTGCCACCCTGTGTGCGCGCAGTTCATTGCAGGCCCGGCCTGGCTAATGAGCCCAACCAGCCTTCGGGATTCTCGGCGCGACTACTGCGCCTTCATATAGCATACAGCTTGGCACTATCCGCCAACGATTGCCTGCCTAATAAGGCGTGAATACCGCCGTATTCAAAAACCTCACTTTCCTACCCACCCACTATGAACAACTTACTACCAACCAACCAATGGGTTGGGTGCTACCGATCGCTTGTTTGGACGGCAATGCTTTGCTGCTGTTTTTGCTTAATTATCCCCGCGAGCTTGCTGGCCCAAGGCAATAAACCAGTCACAACAGATACGACAACTGTACCTAGGAAAAAGAAGAAAAAGGCCAAGCTTCCGCCCGTTGACTTATCCGTTGCGATGCTGGCAGCGGCCCAATTCAACTTCTCGCCCAGCGGCTTGCAGGGCGAAACGCTCACGAACCCTACTTCCCTGCAATTTGGGCCCGACAATCGCCTGTATGTAGCTGAACAAGGCGGTCTTATTAAGGCCTTTACTATTGCGCGAAGCGGGGCAAATAACTATCGGGTCACGGCTACCGAAGTTATTGACTTCATCAATCAAATTCCTAATCACGACGATAACGGCGTAGTAAACCCAACCGTGACGACGCGGCAGGTAACTGGCATTTTGGTTAAGGGCACCGCTGCAGTTCCTGTTCTCTACGTATCGTCGAGCGATAGCCGCATTGGCGGGCCGAGCGGCAAAACCGCGCTCGATACTAATTCGGGCATCGTTTCGCAGCTCACCCGCAGCGGCAGCACCTGGACGAAGGTGGATTTGGTGCGCGGCCTACCCCGCTCTGAGGAAAACCATTCGGTGAATGGCATGCAGCTAGATGCTGTTACCAACACCTTATACTTAGCAGTCGGCGGCCACACCAACGCCGGATCCCCGTCCAATAACTTCAATTTTGCCTGCGAATACGCGCTATCGGCAGCCATTCTGTCTATCAACCTCACAGCTATTAATACCTTAGCTACCAAGGGCAGCGGCAACACAGCCTACAAGTACGACCTACCCACCCTAGACGACCCCACCCGCCCCAACAACGCCGATGGTTCGGACCCCAACGACCCGTTTGGCGGCAATATGGGCCTGAATCAGGCAAAGATTGTGGCTGGTGGCCCCGTCCAGGTTTACTCGCCAGGCTACCGCAATCCGTACGACCTGGTTATCACCCAGGCGCGGAAGATGTATACCATCGACAACGGGGCCAACCAAGGGTGGGGCGGCTACCCCGCCAACGAAGGCACGGCCAACGCCACCAACAATTACGTGCCGGGCGAGCCCGGCTCGACCAGCCCCACGCCTACTGAAGGCATGGTGAACAACCTCGATAATCTGCACTATATCGGTAGCCTCGACGCATATGTGGCGGGCAGCTACTACGGCGGCCACCCCGCCCCTACCCGGGCCAACCCCACCAACGCGGGGCTGTACACCTTTTCAGGTTCGGGGGGCGTGTTTCGCACCAGCAAAACCGGCACCGACCCCTTACCCGCCGACTGGCCGCCCGTAGCCAAGGCCAATAGCATCGAAGGCGATTACCAGATGCCGGGCACTGCCAAGAGCAGCGCTCGCCTCACCTTTACCACCTCTACCAACGGCACTGTGGAGTATACCGCTTCCAATTTCAACGGTGTGCTGAAGGGCTCGCTATTGGCCTGCGGCTACGACGGTGACATTGTAAAAATCGGGCTCACGGCCGATGGCACCAATGTGACCAACCAACTAGACCCGGCCACGAAGCGAAACCAAGACCTGCCTTTTGCGTCGGGCTTTGGCGCTACGCCGCTCGATGTAATTGCCCAGGGCGACAACGACGTGTTTCCGGGTACAGTGTGGGCGGCTACTTACGGAGGTAATTCCATCACTGTGTTTGAGCCCCAGGATTTTGTGGTTTGCAGCGGTAAGTACGATACCAACGATGACGACCAAGATGGCTACACCAACGCCGATGAAATCGACAACGCGACGCAGCCCTGCTCGGCCGCTAGCGTACCACCCGATGCCGACCACGACCGTATTTCTGACCTGAACGACGACGATGACGACAACGACGGCCTGGCCGATACCAGCGATTTTTTTGGTCTGGATGCAACCAACGGGCTAGGTACTACCCTGCCCGTCAAGTACAACCTGTTTAATAATTCGCCCGGCACCGGGCTCTACGGCCTCGGCTTCACGGGCCTGATGGTGAACCGCGACAGCGTGTACTCCGACCTGTACTTCGATTCGAACTTGATTGCCGGCGGTACTGCCGGGGCGCTCACCGTAGTCGAGGTTACTCCCGGCGATGCCTTAGGCACCCTCAACACCCAGGAGAACGCCTTTCAGTTTGGGGTGAAAGCCTCGGCGGCCCCTTTCACAGTGCAGGGGCGGCTCCTAAGCAATTTTTTCAATGGCCAGACGCCTAAGGACTTTCAATCGCAAGGCCTTTATATCGGCAATGGTGACCAAGACAATTACTTAAAGATAGCGCTTACCGCA
This sequence comes from uncultured Hymenobacter sp., assembly GCA_964652535.1. GTDB lineage: Bacteria > Bacteroidota > Bacteroidia > Cytophagales > Hymenobacteraceae > Hymenobacter. Next base: position 4,087 of record CAZZDR010000128.1, read on the forward strand.
AACAATGGCGTGGGGGGCCTGCAAGTGGTATATGAGAATGCCGGAGTGCCCCTGATAACTAATTTTCCACTACTGAGTGGCATTCCTACCTCTACCCTAGACCTATACCTGGCGGTGAACCCGGTGAGCGGCACGGTGCAGCCCAAGTATTCGGCCAATGGTGGCCCGGCTACGCCCCTCGGCTCTCCCATCCGGGTAGGCGGCGCGCTACTGGCCGCGCTGCAAGACGGCCAATCCTATGCAGTGGGCATTATCGCCACCTGCCGGGGCGCCGTGCCCTTCACCGCCACCTGGGATTTTGTTTACGTCACGGCTGACCCCGTGACGGCTACGGGTGCCTGGCAAGTGGTGCCGCCAACGGCAGGGGCCTTCACCGGCCGCGAGGAAAACGCCTATGTAGCCGCTGGCGACAAGTTTTACCTGCTCGGCGGCCGCGGGATAGTGCCCGTGCAGGAGTATAACCCCGCCACCAAGACCTGGACTGATAAAGCTGCGCCACCGATCGAGATGCACCACGTGCAGGCTGTGGCGCTCGACGGACTCATTTATGTGGTGGGCGCCATGAGCGGGGGCTTTCCGCACGAGGTGCCCCTTGCTAGTGTGTACGTCTTTAACCCGGCGGCCAACACGTGGACCGTGGGGGCAGCCATTCCGCAGGCGCGGCGGCGCGGCGCGGGAGGCTGCGTGGTATACCAACATAAAATCTACTTAGTGGCTGGCATTACCGATGGGCACTGGGCGGGCTGGGTACCGTGGATGGATGAATATGACCCGACTACCAACACCTGGAAAACGCTGCCGGATGCGCCCCGCTCCCGCGACCACTTCCACGCAACTGTCGTCAACGACAAGCTCTACGTGGTGGGCGGCCGGCGGTCGTCGGCTTCTACCAACCAGCTATTTGACCTAGTTATTCCGGAAGTTGATGTGTACGATTTCACGACCAGTAAGTGGACCACGCTGGCTAGCAGCAGCAACTTACCCACTCCACGGGCAGGCGCCGCTACTGTGCTGCTAGGCAATGAGCTGCTGGTGATAGGCGGTGAAAGTGCCCAGGCTACCGGCCACAAAGACACGCACGCGCTCGACCTGAGCACCAGCACCTGGCGCCGCGTGGCCGACTTGCAGGAAAGCACCCACGGCACCCAAGCCATCGTGAATAATGGCGGCATATACATTGCCGCGGGGGCTGGCAACCAAGGCGGTAGCCCGCTCGTCGGCTCGCAGCAAGCCTTCTATCTGTATGGCCCTACCCCCCCCAGCGGCGTGCCAATAGCGCAAAGTACCTTGGCAGCGCCGGCGAGCTTAGATTATGGCCTCACTATTCTCAACGCCGAAACTACCAAGACGCTTACCCTCACCAATACCGGTGGCAACCAGGCCATTCTGGTGTCTTCCCTTGCCATCAGCGGCTCCACAGCCTATACTTATACGGCTCCGTTCACGCTGCCCTTCGTTATTCCAGTGGGCAAGAGCGTGGACGTGACGGTGAAATTTAAGCCAGCTACGGGCGGCAGCCAAACGGCGAGCTTGGTCGTGGCGCACTCGGGCCAAACCGGTACTACCACTACCCCCCTCAGCGGCAGTGGTGGCGCCGAGCTTTCTCTATACCGCGTCAATGCCGGGGGTGGGGTAGTCACAAATACCCTAGGCACGTTCGCCGCCGACCAGTACTTCTCGCCAGCACCCGGCAACGTCTACTCCACTACCGCAGACATCAGCGGCACAACCGAAGACGCTATTTACCAATCGGAGCGCTACGGCAGCAATTTTGGCTACACCTTTGCCGCGAGCAGCGGCCAGCAATACAAGGTAGTGCTGCACTTCGCCGAGCTCTACTTTACCGGCCCTGGCCAGCGGGTATTTGATGTAGCTATTGAAGGCAACAAGGTGCTGGATAACTACGACATTACGAAGAAAGCAGGGGCCTTCGCGGCCACAACCGAAACCTTCATGGTGACTGTGGCGGACGATGCTTTAAACATCAATTTCAGCTCCTTAGCCGCTGATGGGGGGGTAGACAACGCCAAGATTTCAGCCATCGAAATCCTGAAGGTTAGCTCGACGGGTAACCCATCCCCTCCTCCCGCGCCGGTAGCCAATGCCGGCCCCGACCAGGTGCTGACCTTGCCTACTAGCACTACGACGCTGGCTGGGGCGGGCACCGCCGCCAGCGGCGCGACTATCACGGCCTATGCCTGGGCACAGGTAGGCACCACGCCGGCCGTGGTCAGCTTCTCTAGCAAGGCCGTGGCCAATCCGAGTATCAGTGGGCTCACGGCTACGGGCACCTACACCTTGGCCTTGCTCGTGACCGACAACACGGGCACGACGAGCACGGCCGACCAGGTCCTGGTCACCGTGAATCCCGCCCCCGCTAGCAGTACCCAGCAGGCAGTGTACCGGCTCAATACCGGGGGCGAGGCCCTAAGCACCACGCTCGGCACCTTTGCTGCTGACCAGTACTTTGCGCCGGCGCCGGGCTATACTTTCTCGACTACCAGCGCCATTGCGAATACGGCCAACCCGGTTCTTTACCAAACCGAGCGCGGCTCGCCTACCAACCAGGGCACCTTTGCCTATGCGCTGCCCGTGGCCAATGGTACCTACACGGTGGTGCTGCACTTTGCTGAGATTTACTGGCGTAACCCCGGCCAGCGAGTCTTCGACGTGACGCTGGAGAATGTGAAGGTTCTTGACAACTACGATGTATTTGTGCGGGCCGGCAACGCGGCCTTCACAGCCAAGACAGAAACATTCACGACCACCGTTAGCGACGGCATGCTGAACCTAGATTTCAGCGCCTTGGCCAGCGATGGGGGGGTAGACCGGCCTAAGGTGTCGGCTATCGAGGTGCTCAGCTCGGCGGCGGCTACCAATCCGCTACCGGTGGCCAATGCTGGCCCCGACAAAACAATTACCCTACCTACCAACAGCGTGACGCTAGTGGGCGCAGGCTCAGACGACGGCACCATCAAGACTTACGCTTGGGCCCAAGCCAGTGGCCCAGCGCTTGCTACGCTGAGCGGAGCTACCTCACCCACCCTAGTGGCCAATGGGCTAGTGGCTGGCACCTACGTATTTAGCTTGGTCGTAACCGACAATTTGAATGCGACCAGCCCAGCCGACCAAGTCACCGTGACCGTTAACCCGGCCACCCCCCCTCCCCCCGCGCCGGTAGCCAATGCCGGCCCCGACCAGGTGCTGACCTTGCCTACTAGCACTACGACGCTGGCTGGGGCGGGCACCGCCGCCAGCGGCGCGACTATCACGGCCTATGCCTGGGCACAGGTAGGCACCACGCCGGCCGTGGTCAGCTTCTCTAGCAAGGCCGTGGCCAATCCGAGTATCAGTGGGCTCACGGCTACGGGCACCTACACCTTGGCCTTGCTCGTGACCGACAACACGGGCACGACGAGCACGGCCGACCAGGTCCTGGTCACCGTGAATCCCGCCCCCGCTAGCAGTACCCAGCAACTTGTCAGCTTCACTTTGGTAGATGTTGCTACCAACCAGCCTATCCGCACCTTAGTGGCTAATGATGTGCTAAACTTGGCCTTGCTGCCCAAAAGCATCGCTATTCGGGCCAATACCAATCCGGCTTCGGTAGGCAGCGTCGCCTTTATTTTGAGTGGCGCGGCCACTCGCACCGCCACCGATAACAACGCGCCCTACGCCCTGTTCGGCGATGCCAATGGCAAGTTTAAAGCTTGGACGCCAGCGCCAGCGCCCGGCACCTACACCCTCAAGGCTACCCCCTACATGGATGCTGGGGCGGGAGGCCTAGCTGGCACTCCGCTTTTATTGAATTTCTCGGTCAGCAAGGGCGCGGCGGCTATGGTGCAGACTGCCGTTGGCATTGCTGCTATGGATGCTCTGGAAAAGCCCGAGGCAGTGGCCAGCGCCGAAGTATTTCCTAATCCTTCGCGCACGAGCCGGTTCAGCTTGCGGCTTCCTGAGGCGTTTCAGGGCGAGGTATCATATTTGCTTATTTCGGCGGTCGGCGCTAGTGTTAGCCGCGGCACACTCACGGTACGCGGCCCTAATACCTACTACCCCCTCAACTTCTCCACACAAATGGTCGCCGAAGGAGTCTACTACCTGCTACTCAGTAGCAACCAAGCTCAGGCGCGTCTCAAGCTAATTAAGAGTATAAACGGCGCGCAATAAGTCGCCTTCTCACTACAACACGCCCCTTGCCAACTGGCGGGGGCGTACTGAGGAGCCGGCTGGGAGGATAAACAGCCTGTTTCTAGTCAAGCACGGGATAGCTACAAAGCAGTTGTGGGCCAACTTTGCGGCTGTGCTGCCTTTTATAGCTTGCCTTGCCCATGCCTGCTCCTCCCCCCCCTATTCCTCCGCTTACCGAGTTTGCCAGCTTCTATCTGTACGGCCTTACCCCCAATCCTTACCTACAATCAGCTGATCGAGAATCGTTTGGTAAGCTCTACGACCTAGTTATCGGCGCGCACGGCGGCGTGAGCCTAGGCAGTTCGTTTCATCCTTATCAACTCATAAACCCGTCGGGCCTCACGGTGTGGTACACTGCCTACGCGCAGCTGTATGCGCAGCCCCAGCGGGCCGCGCTTTTCGAGGCGATGGCCGACGAGCAAGCTCGGTTTCTGGTAGCGCCGCCCGCGTCGTTCGCCGATTTTCACGTGTGGCCCGACACCCGGCTGACGAGCGCCGAAAACCCGGTGTTCAGCCACTACATCCCGTTTGTGCTGCCTTTTTTGGTGCGCAAGGGGCCGGCTCCGCTGCGCTGGGACGCCGAGTTGGCCGCGGCCGACGGCGACGCGGCACGCCTGCAACCCTACCTGGCGGCCGTGAACGAGGCCATTCAGTTTGTGCAGCCCGCGCCGGCCTTCGTGCTGGGTTTTGGCGAGTTTGAGGAGCAGCAGCCGGAGCGGCTCATCGAGCGGTTTATGGAGTGCCGGGCGCTGCTGCTTACGCGCTAGGGCTGGGTCGGCAGGGCCTGCTCCTGGGCTACGTTTACCTCGGCACCGCCCAAAAACTCGCCGTACCAGCGCCCCGAGTCCTTGACGGTGCGCTCCTGGGTTTCGTAGTCCACGTGCACCAGGCCGAAGCGCGGGCGGTAGCCCTCGGCCCACTCAAAGTTGTCGGTGAAGCTCCACGGAAAGTAGCCGTTCACCCGGATGCCCGCGCGCCGGGCGCGCAGCACCTGCCCGATGGCCGCCTGGTAGTAGGCCCGGCGGGCTGCGTCGGGCACGCGCTCTCCGGCCAGCTCGTCGGCAAAGGCTGCGCCCGATTCCGTAATAATTAGCTCGGGCGCGCCGGGGTAGGCGGCGTACTGCTTCACCATTTGGTAAAGCGACTCGGGATAGACTTCCCAGCCCATTTGGGTTACGGGCACGCCGCGCTTGGCGGCGGGCACCAGGGCGGCGCCAAGCAGCGGCAGCCAGGGGGCGGCGCGCACCACCTCGCGGGTGTAGTTCTGCACGCCCCAAAAGTCAAAGTCGAACTTCAGGAGCGCCTCGTCGCCGGGCCGGTGGTAGCGGCGCAGCAGCCAGCCTAGCGTGGGCAGCTCGGCGGTGGGGTAGCCCAGGCCCAGGGTGGGCTCCACAAAAAAGCGGTTGAGCAGCGCATCGACGCGGCGCGTGGCGGCCTCGCTGGGGCCGTGGCCCGGCCGGGCCGGCGTGAGGTGCGAGCACGAAAACGTAGTGCCGATGCGCGCCGACTCGGGCAGCGCCGCCCGCAGGGCCCTACCCCCCTCGGCCTGGGCAAGCGTGGCGTGGTGGGCCGCTGCCAAAAACGCCGGCAGGCTGCGGCGCCCCGGCGCATGAATGCCCAGCAGGTGCCCCGCCCCCACAAATACCATCGGCTCGTTGAGCACCATCCAGTGCTGCACGCGGTCGCCGAGGC
>CAZZDR010000129.1:0-9841 GCA_964652535.1 uncultured Hymenobacter sp.
AGAGTAGCCAGCCAGAGCTTAAAAGAACGTCGTGCTCCGGCGTGCTTAGCATGACGTTCTTTTAAGTTCTATTTTACCTTCAAGAAACTTCGCTCGGCCGGATGGGGGTAGGGCGACGCTGGTCGTCTACAGCCACGAAGGTGAACGAGCCCGTTACGGCCAGCAACCGCCCCTCGGCATACATCTGCTCCACAAATAATTCGACGCGCACTTGCAGGCTGGTGCGGCCTACGTGCACCACGTTGCCGATAAGTTCGACCAGCGTGCCGCCGGGAATAGGGTGCGTAAAATCGACTTTATCGGAGGACACCGTCACCATTTTAAGGCGCGAGAAGCGGGTAGCCGTGATGAAGGCCACCTCATCCATGAGCATGAGCGTGGCCCCACCGAAGAGCGTGTCGTAGTGGTTAGTAGTGTTCGGAAATACGGCTTTGAAGATGCGCGTTTCGGCGCGGGCAATCTGGTCAGCGAGAGCTAGCATGGGGCAGAAGGGAAAAGGATAACGCGGCAACGGCGTGCAACTTTCCTCTTCCCCTAACTCATTAAAGCACTCATTCAGACCCAGCTACGCCCGTCCCGGCTGCCACGCGCGCAGCAGTCGGCCGCCGGCGTGCCAAACCTGATACAGAGCCTCAAAGCGCGGAGGAAGCATCAAATGGCGGCCGGCAGGTCTCCTGACTTTGTGCCATGCTACCCCCTCCTTCTCGGCCAAAGCCAATGGAACTTTGCGGGGTAGCACTAGGTGGGCACTTACAGTAGCGCGTCTGCGCGGGAGTTTCACCCGCTTCCCTTTTCATTTCGACGACCTAGGCAGATAGTCGAAAACCGGCCGCTGGTTGATTTTGAAAAATCGAAGCAGCAGTAAACCGCCACGAAGGTAGCGCGTATTTTCGGCGGGCCGGGGCAAACTTATCCCCCCGGCCTAGCGGTTAGCAGCGTAGTGTTTACGAAAAAGAAACTTTCGCCTACCCGTCAGCCCGTGGCCATTATTGGGGCGGGCGTGGCGGGGCTGGCTGCCGCCGCGCGGCTAGCAGTGGCCGGGCACCCGGTTACGGTATTTGAGGCTAGCGGCTCATTTGGGGGCAAGATGCACCAGTTTGACCTGCCCGGCGGCTACCGTTTCGATGCGGGCCCGTCGCTGTTCACGCTGCCGCAGCTAGTGGATGATATCTTCCGGCTCGCCCACCGCGACCCGGCCGACTACTTTCGCTACGAGCGCCTCGACCCGATAACCAACTACTTTTTTGCCGACGGCACGCGCCTCACCGCCTGGGCCGACGCACCCAAATTTGCCGCCGAAGTCGAGCAGAAGCTGGGCGTGCCGGCTGCTGAGGTCACGCAGTTTCTGACGCGCAGTGGCCGGGCCTACGATGCCACGGCGGGCACTTTCCTGCACAAGTCGCTGCACAAAGCGGGCACCTACTTCAGCTCCGAGACGCTGAAAGCCGTGGCCGCCCTACCCAGTCTGGGCCTCACGGGCACCATGCACGCCCGCCACGAAAAGGCGTTTGGCCAGGATGCGCGCCTGGTACAACTCTTCGACCGCTACGCTACCTACAACGGTTCTGACCCGTATCAGGCACCGGCTACGCTTTCACTCATTCCGCACCTAGAGCATGGCATTGGCGCGTTTTACCCCGAAGGTGGCATTTATGCCATTGCCAGCAGCTTGCACCGGCTGGCCGAAGAGTTTGGGGTAAAATTTCGGTTTAATGAGCCCGTGCGCGAGATTCTTACGGCCGGCAGCCTCGTCACTGGCTTGCGCACCGACCTCGATATCTACGACTTCACGCAGGTAGTCAGCAACATGGACGTGGTGCCCACCTACCGCCGCCTGCTGCCCAGCCAGCCTGCGCCCGAGCGTACCCTGAGCCAGCCGCGTTCTTCATCGGCGCTCATCTTTTACTGGGGGGTAGGGCGCGAGTTTCCGGAGCTCGACCTGCACAATATCTTCTTCTCAGCCGATTACAAGGCCGAGTTCGACGCCATCTTCCAGCAAAAAACTGTAGCCGACGATGTGACCATCTACGTCAACATCACGGGTAAGAAAACGCCCACTGACGCGCCGCTCGGCCACGAAAACTGGTTTGTCATGGTGAATGTGCCTCACGACGAGGGACAGGACTGGGCCGCCCTCACGGCCCACACGCGCGGCGTGGTGCTGGCCAAACTCAGCCGCACGCTGGGCACTGATCTGGAGCCACTTATCAAGGCGGAGAAGGTGTGGACGCCGCCCGGCATCGCGGCCGACACGTCGTCGTTTGGCGGCGCTTTGTACGGCAGCTCCAGCAACAATGCGCTGGCTGCTTTTTTACGGCATCCCAACTTTTCGGGCCGGCTACCGGGGCTGTACTTTTGCGGCGGCTCGGTACACCCGGGCGGCGGCATTCCGCTATGTTTACTTTCGGCTAAAATTGTGGCCGAGCTTATTGCTTCTTAAGTTATGAGTTATCAATCAGGAGTCATGAATTGGCCTGGCTACTACACTGTATGCCAATTTGTAATCCCTGATTAATAACTCATAACTCCTTACTTATGGAGTTTTCAAATTTACCCGCATCCCCGGCTGCTTCTGGCCTGCGGCTGCGCGTGGCGCAAGGGCTGGTTCTGTTGTTTCACCTCACAGGTTTCGTGGGGTTGGTTTTCAGCCAAGACAAGGCCTTTTACCTCAAGTACACGCCCTTGACGCTATTGCTGACGGCGGCGCTACTGGCCGCTTTTCAGCCAGAGCGTGGCTTACTATTCTGGCTGTTCGTGATGCAGGCTTTTCTGCTTGGCATGGTGGCCGAAATCGTGGGCACTAACACCGGCTTGCTTTTTGGGCACTACGTGTACGGAGCTACTCTGGGCACACAGTACATGGGCGCGCCTTGGCTGATTGGCCTCAACTGGGTGGTAGTCACGTATCTGGCTGGCGTACTAGCTGCCTATCTGCCTGTGTCGTGGTGGGTGCGCGTGCTGGTGGGTGCGGTGCTGATGGTGGGCTTTGACTTGTGCCTAGAACCAGTGGCCGGGCGCTACGATTTTTGGCACTGGACCGGCGACCTAGTACCGCTACGCAATTTTCGCGACTGGTTTTTGCTGGCCCTGCTCATGCAACTGCTGTTTGTGCGCACGCCATTCCCCAAGCGTAACCCACTTGTGCCGCTCGTGTACTTGGTACAATTGCTTTTCTTCTTTGGCCTGACCTTACTGGCTACATAAGGGCACTTTTGAAGCCCTAGCAAGGTTAGTATAGCGCCCCGCGGCAGCCCCAGCTTAGGGTCGCCGCGGGGCCAATTTTTGGCTATGAATAACTTGATTTTTTTTGGCGATAGCCTCACGGCGGGCCATGGCCTGCCGGCGGCTGCCAGCTTTCCTGCGCTCATTCAACCCAAGCTCGATGCTGCTGGCCTACCCTACCAGGCCCTGAACTACGGCGTAAGTGGTGAAACCTCGGCCGGCGGCCGCCAGCGCCTTCCCACAGTGCTGGCCCGCCACGCCCCAGCGGCTTTTGTGCTGGCACTGGGGGCCAACGACGGCCTGCGCGGCATTGCCGTACGCGAAACCACGGCCAACCTACGCTACATCCTGCACGAAGTCCGGCGGCAGTTTCCGGCGGCACCACTGGTGCTGGCGGGCTTAGAGTTTCCCTTCGACCTGGGGCCGCTGGGCGTGCCGGGCCTCAATCGCTACGCGCAGGAGTTCAGTGCCCTATTTGGCACATTGGCGCAGCAAGAGGGGGTAGCCTTTATTCCCTCGTTGCTAGCGGGCGTGGTAGGCCGCCCTGCACTCAACCTACCCGACCGCGTGCATCCTAATGCCGCTGGCCAGCAGCTACTTGCCACCAATGTATGGGCCGTGCTAGAACCCGTATTGCGGGCTGCCGAACTGCAACTTCAATAAAAAAGGCCTGGCTCCATAAAACTGAGAGCCAGGCCTTTTTACTTGTACCAGAGACGGGACTCGAACCCGTAAGCCACTGAAGGCAAGTGAGTTTAAGTCACTCGTGTATACCATTCCACCACTCCGGCAATACCCAAATTTACGGGTAAAATCTGTAATCTAGCTAAAACTAAAAACGCCACCCGAAGGTGGCGTTTGAAATCTGGAGCGGGAGACGAGGTTCGAACTCGCGACCTCGACCTTGGCAAGGTCGCGCTCTACCAACTGAGCTACTCTCGCTTGAGGTTTGTTTCGCCGTTGTGGCGATTGGTGGTGCAAAGGTAGACAAAAGGCGGTTGCAGTCAAGGGGCAGCGCTTATTTTTTTACTTGAAAAGAGCTTGTGCATTCATTTTCAAGCGAAAAAAATTTAATCAGTAGCTACTTCTGGGCTTTTTATGTTGGTTTTAGAAACGAATTACGTGCTCCTGATGCACGCTTTTCCCTACCCCCTTTGCTAAATTAGGAAAAAGTTCGGGTGAATGGCGGGCAAATAGCCGTGTCAAAGAGATTCTGAGGGGCCCGCAATCCGGTGGGCGAGGTGGAGCCGTAGGTGAGGCAGGTTTTAACCTCAACCTTTTATTCTTCCTCCTTTTTTCAAACCCATGAAACTCTCCTTCGCAACCCTGGCTGTAGTAGCCCTACTCGGTACTGCTGGCGTTCAGACGGCTTCGGCTCAAAAAGCTAAAACGGTAATGGTGGGCGGCGCCCCGATGTACCCCACAAAAAACATCGTGGAGAATGCCGTAAACTCAAAAGACCATACCACGTTGGTGGCCGCTGTGAAGGCTGCCGGCTTAGTTGAGACGCTTTCGGGACCCGGTCCGTTTACCGTATTTGCGCCTACCAATGAGGCATTCAACGCCCTGCCAGCCGGCACGGTCGATACCTTGGTGAAGCCTGAGAATAAAGAAACGCTTACTAAAATCCTGACTTACCACGTAGTAGCGGGACGCATGACCGCCAAAGACCTGATGAAAGCCATCAAAGCTGGCGGTGGCAAGGCTACACTCAAAACCGTGCAAGGCGAGTCGCTGACGGCTACGCAGAAAGGCAAAACCATCGAGTTGAAAGACGAAAAGGGTGGCATTTCTACCGTTACTATTGCTGACGTAATGCAGAGCAACGGCGTGATTCATGTTATCGATAAAGTACTGATGCCCTAGTGGTTGATGAGCACTATTGGCTTGCAAGCACCGACTACCCGTACTTGGGAGGTCGGTGCTTTTTTTGGCCCCTACCCCTCGTGGCCAGGCTAAATGTGGCTGAGCTACTCGGGTGGCTTTGTGTTTAACCATGGCAGTTTAGGCAGTTCTGGGCTTGTTGCTGAGGCAGCGTTTGTTTTGGGCCGGTGCAACCCTGAGCCCCGCCCATGCCGTAGCTTGGCGCTATGAAGACTGCATTTTGGGGGCTGGCCACCGGCCTGGTAGGAATATTTATGCTGACGGGCTGTGACTCGACTCCACGTGAGCGCCAAGAAATAGTGCGCCAGGAGACGAGCAAGCTGGACACGGCCGCACGTAAAGCGGGTCACACCCTAAGCCGGCTGGGCCGCCAAACGGTCCGTTTTGACGCGGCCAACCGGCTGCGGCGGGCTGTGCCGCTTGACGCCAAGAAGCAAAAAATACTGGACCAGCAGCTGCTAGGCAGCTACGCCGACCGCATTCCGACCCTCACCGTAGCTACTATTGCGGGGGCCTACGGCGAGCTGCTGCGCGCCACGCGCGTGCGCCGCACCGGCTGGGACGCCCGCGACTGGGACTACGCGCAGGATACCTACCGCCGCCTCAATGCCCAGCTGGCCCGCATTCGTATGGATATGCCGGCCCGCACGGAGGTGCGCATTCGGGCGTGGCAGGCCGAGTTTACGACCCTGCGGGCGCAGCGCACGGCCAAAGATTTAAAAGCGGCTACTAAAAAATGATTGCGGGCGGCTGCTTGTTATGTGTGCGCCATTACTTGACTTGCTTTATTCGGCTCGCCGCTGCTTTCTCCCATGACTACTGATTTTACTGCGCCCAAGGCAGAGAATATCATCGTCCTCGACTCGTACTACGAGCCACTGGCGGCGCACCTGGCCCGCACTCGGCTGGAGGCCGCTGGTATTCCGTGCTTTCTGACCAACGAAAACCTGGTGTCGCTCAACCGCATGTACAGCCCGGCGGCGGGGGGTGTGCGGCTGCACGTGTACCAGCGCGATGCGGCGCAGGCCGCTGAGGTACTGCGCGAGCCTCCCGTGATGCAGGCCACGCGCGGTGGCCTGGCCGAGGCCGATTCTGCCGCTGAAAGCGCTGGCAGCCAGGCTTGCCCGCGCTGCGGCTCGCACGATGTGAGCTTCGATGCTGCGGCCGAGCCAGGTGCGGCGCACTGGTTTGTGGCGCTGCTGTCGCGGCTGCGGCGCTACCCGCTGCAAGGGCGGGCGCACCATTGCTTTCACTGCGGCCTGAATTTTTGAAGTAGGGAGTGCGCCAACCTTTTGCCGGCCGGCTCGCTTTAGCAGGCTATGGAAAAGCAAGCTGCAAAAGTTGCCCTCATCACGGGGGCCAATAAGGGCCTGGGCCTGGAAATAGCGCGCCAGCTCGGCCAGCAAGGCATTGTGGTGGTGCTGGGCGCCCGCCAGGGCAAAGCCGAAGCACCCGCCGCCCAGCTGCGCGCCGAGGGCCTCGCCGCCCACGCCGTGGAGCTGGATGTGACCAGCGCCGCCGACATCGCGGCCCTACCCCCCTTCTTCGACCAAGAATTTGGGCGGCTTGATATTCTGGTGAATAATGCGGGTGTGCAGCTCGATGATGGGCCCAATGTGAGCCCCGACACGCTGCGCCAGACGTACGAAGCCAATGTTATTGGGCCCTACGCGATTACGCAGGCGCTGCTGCCGCTGCTGCGCCAGGCCCCGGCTGGCCGCATCGTGAACCAGAGCAGCATTTTGGGGTCGCTTACGGCCATCAGCCAGGGGCAGGGAGGCGACTGGGCCACGCCGGGCTATACCTCATCGAAGGCAGCGCTGAACATGCTAACAGTGGTACTGGCCCAGCACCTGGGCAACACGGCCATCAAAGTGAATGCGGCGCACCCGGGCTGGGTTAAAACGGACTTAGGCGGCGAAGGAGCGCTGCTAGAAGTGGCTGAGGGCGCCAAAACGGCCGTGCGCCTGGCGCTGCTGCCAGCCGATGGCCCCACCGGCGGCTACTTTCACGACACCGAAAGCCTGCCCTGGTAAGCGCTTGCTGGCAACCATTTAAAGCAAAATACACTCTTTACCTCATGACTTGGTACGGACGGTATTTTTGCTTAGGTATAGTAGTGAGCCTGCCCCTGGTGGCGGCGGGGCAGGCTCGCCCAACGGGCGATGGCTTGCAAGGAGCTTACTACGACGGGCACAATTTTGAGCAGTATGTGCTGACGCGCCGTGACCCTACCATTAACTTCGATTGGCACGAGCAAAGCCCAGCGGCGGGCCTGCCGGCCGAGCAGTTTTCGGTGCGCTGGACGGGCTGGCTGGTGCCGCCTACCACAGGCCGCTACGTGCTGCACGTGAGCGCCGACGACGGCATTCGCCTCTGGTTGAATGGCCGAGAGCTGCTGAATGAGTGGCGTGGGCAGTCGCTGAGTTATTACCAGCTAGCCGTGGACCTCAAAGCAGGCGAAGCTTATGCCCTGCGGGTAGATTACTGCCAGTATTCGTACTCGACGCGGGCGCGGCTGGCGTGGGCGCCACCCCCTACCCCTTCGCCCTCGGAAAACTGGCGTAATCTCTGGGGTTTGACTAAAGAAGACGAGGGGCCCGTCGTTATCTCGTCGCGCTACCTGTTTAGCAAGCGCCCTACCCCGGTACTTAGCCCCGCGCCGGCGCTAGTTTCGCCCGCGCCTGTGGCGAATGTTGCTCCTGGCCCGCCACCAGCACCCGCGGCGCCCCGGTTGGTAGCAGCCTCCCGAGCCGCGCTGCTGCCCAGGCCAGCCGGCCCCATTAAGCCAGTGCCACTTAGCCGCTTGCGGCCTGCCCCAGTGGCAGCGGTAGTAGCAGTACCAGTGCCCCAGCGGGCCACACCTCACCCCGATTCGGGCCGGGTGGCGGCGGTAGCTACTCGCCTGGCAGCCGGGCAAGCTGTGACGCTACGGGCCCTGTATTTTGAGCAGGGCAAGGCCGAATTGCCGCCGCTAGTGCAGGCTAGCCTCGACACTCTAGCTATGGCCCTTGCCAGCCGCCCTACCCTGCGGCTCGAAGTGCAAGGCCACACCGATAACCAAGGCGACCCCAGCATCAACCAGCAGCTTTCGCGGCGGCGGGCCGATGCCGTGTGCCACTACCTGGCGGCCCAAGGCGTGGCGGCCGAGCGGCTACGGGCCGTGGGCTACGGTGGCAGCCGCCCTGTGGCCGATAACAGCCGGCCCGACCAGCGTCCGCGCAACCGCCGCGTGGTGCTGCGGCCACTTCCTTAGTTACTACTTAAGTAGCTATCCCCTACCCCCTCCATGCGCCGCGGCTACCCGACGGGTGCGCAGTGGCGTGAGCGCCTTGGGGCGCGGGGCGGGGCGGCGTACCGTTACGGGGAGGGGTGCTTTGGCGAGATGGCCGCGTGCAAGCAGCCAGTCGCGCAAGTAGTCGAGGCCCTGAGGCGATAGCACAGGTTGCCGCTCGCCGGCCACGATGGGCCACTGCTCGGGGTCGGCCTGTAGCCAATGATTCACGCCTGCTAGGCGGTGCGCTTGCACATCCTGGCCCGACTGGTGCAGGCCTTTTTGCAGCAGGGACAGGTTGCGGCCGGCAGCTACTTGGAGGTCGGCCGTGCCATTGAGGAGTAGCACGGGGCAACGCACTAGGGGCAGGCGAGTAGCAGGGTCAAAATCAAGAAAAAAGCGCGACCAAGGCGAAGTCATTTGCACAGCGCGGGCGCGGGCCATAGACTCGTCGAGAGCCGTATTGCTACTGCGCAGCAGCGTCACTACTTTGGTACGGGCAGCCGCAGTATTGGGCGTTTGGCGCACGGCCTCCACCAATTGGTCAAACAGGCCCTGAGCTGCCTTTACCTGGCCTCCATCGGCCCCGATGAGCCGCATGATTTCGCCTTGCTGGCGGCGTAGTACATCGAGGCCCGGCTGGCCGTAGCCGGCCAGCGATGCCACAAAAGCTGGCGCATCGAGGGGCTCGGAGGCCGCTAGCAAGGCCACGTTGGCACCCTCACCGTGGCCCACCAAGCCCACTTGCTGGGGCGCAATGAGCGGCCGACCGCGCAAAAAAACCATCGCAGCCTGGGCGTCGGTCACAAAATCGGGGGTAGTAGCGCGGGCATAGTCGCCGCCCGACTTGCCCACGCCTCGGTCATCGAAGCGTAGCACAGCTACCCCACGGCGCGTGAGGTAGTCGGCCAGCATAGCAAACGGGTGGTAGCCTGGTAAGCCGGCATCGCGGTCCTGGGGGCCCGAGTCGGAAAGTAGTACCACAGCCGCAAAGGGTCCTTCACCGCTGGGCACCGTCAGCGTGCCAGCCAGCTTGATTTTGCTGACTGGATTGAGGAAGGTGACTTCCGACTCGCGGTAGGGTGGCGTGAGGCGCAACTTTTTGGTGGCTGTGGCGGCGGCTGGGGCGCCACTGCGCGTTAGAGTAAGCTCCGTTTTGAGGCCTGGTTGCTGCCAGGTGCCGCTTAGCTGGCCGCCATCGGACAGTACCTTGCCTTCAAAGCGGCTACCGGCCTGCTCTACACGCAGCGTCAGGTTGTCGGCCTGCAGCTCCACCTCTACCGGCATGCGGCTGATGTGCTGCTGCGGCACATCAAGGGCAGCATAGTACGTGCCGTTGGAGAGCGGCACAATAGTGATGAGCAGCGTGAGCGAGCCGCCGGGCACTTTCAGCGGGCCTTGCCACTGGCCGTTCAGGCGGGGCGGGTCGGCTGGGCCGCTCGAAGCGGCTGCTACTCGCAA
>CAZZDR010000130.1:0-4933 GCA_964652535.1 uncultured Hymenobacter sp.
TGGCACCCCACCCGCGACGGCGTGCTGATGATGGACTACAGCTCGCAGGCGCCCGACGAGCGCAAAGGCAAGCACACCGATACGCTGGTGCCCGCGCTGTTTGAAGACTTCCTGGCCGACCTCGACGGCCTCGATGTAGATATGATGCTCGAAATCAAGGATAAAGAAGCCAGCGCAGTGCGGGCAGCCGAGCTGCTACGCACGCGCGGCCTGTTGCCGGCTATGCCTGCTGGCTACACGCCGCCCACGTTTGCCCCCCGCCCTACCCCAGTAGTTGCTGCTAAGTCTGCAGCGCCCAAACGCCGGGCTACCAAGACCTCATCGGCCGAATAACCCCTTTTCGTTTTCCCTACCCCCTGTTTTACTATGAATGATTTGTTGCACGCAACCCTGTCGGGTTTGCAAAACGGCCTGACTAGCCTGCCCTTGGGCTCGGCTATGGATAATACTGAAACCTGGCAACAGCAGTTTCTGCACAGCGGCCAGCCCGAGTTTCAAGACATTGCCCGCGAAAT
Organism: uncultured Hymenobacter sp.; assembly: GCA_964652535.1. Classification (GTDB taxonomy): domain Bacteria; phylum Bacteroidota; class Bacteroidia; order Cytophagales; family Hymenobacteraceae; genus Hymenobacter. The sequence goes on from CAZZDR010000130.1 coordinate 516, forward strand.
GGGCAACCTGCAGTCGCTGCTCAGCAGCGGCAGCCTCAGCGCCACGGCCATTGGCAATTCGCTCACTATGCTGGGTGACCAGACAAGCCAAGCTAGCCTGAACGCCCCCGACGACATTAAGGCCGACCTGCTAAAGCTAGCCGACACGCTGCGCCGCCACGGCCACGACCTGCTGGCGCACGCAGGCTAAGCGCTCCCTCCTACCCCATGCAAAGGGCTGGCTTCCGTATCGGAAGCCAGCCCTTTGTGTTCTATCGCTCGCTTAGTTCAAGCAAAGGCTACATCTTGGTTTTCACCTTGCCGCTGCCGTTCGACATGGTCGATTTGGTTCTGGTAGCTTTGGTTTTGGTACGGCTGCTGCGCGTGGCGCTGTCGGTTACGACTGTGCCTACGGCAGCGGCGGCGTTGGGCATGCTGCTGCGCGTGGTGTTGGGGCTAGCCATGGTGGCGGGAGCTTGGCTGGCGCTTGGGCTGGTTTGAGCGCTAGCGGTGCCTAAGCTGGCAGCAGCGAGGAGAAGGGCGAGCGAGAGATTTTTGGTTTTCATGACAAACGGAATAGAAGAAAAATTGACACTAGGTTTTACGGCCGCACGCTGGTAGGCGCTGTGCTGGGTAGCGAATTGTTGTGAGGTAGCGGAGCGCGGCGCTGGTTCACGTTGCTAGACCCTACCCCCCGGCTGGGCACAATATCGCTCGATTGGCGCTGGGTGCGCTGCGGAATAATGCCTTGCTCGCGCACATCGGGCACGGCGGTAGGCGACTGCTCAGGCGTGCCGGCCACGGGCACCGAGCCATTGGCGAGGCGACTGGGTTGCGCATCGTAGCTGGTAGCGGTGCGCTGCACCTGAGACGGCCCCTGAATGGTGCTTTGGTTGAGCGCGGGGTTCACAGGGGGAACGCTCGTCTGGTTTTGCGCCCCACCCCGCATGGGGGCCATAGCGTCAAAGGGCACCGTTTGGGCGTGGGCAGTGCTTGCTGCCAGGCCAATGCAAAAAAGTAGAGCTAACGTTTTCATGTATAAGGAAATACAACCGAAGTAAAGAGACAAAAAAAAGCCGGCTGCTCTAGTAAGAGCAGCCGGCTTTTATACGTTCAAAGGCAATAGCTTGGCTATTGCTTTTGCACTTAGTTCATCGGCGTGGTCGACGTTTTGGTTTTGGTCGCCTTGGTCTTGGTGCGCTGCTCGCGGCGCATAGCGCGCTGGCTGCTGTTCGAAGTACCATTGCTCATGGTGCCCGTACCCATCGTACCGTTGTTCATGGTGCCGGTGCTAGTGCCCATCGTACCGCTGTTCGTGGTGCCGGGGGTGGTCATCGTACCCGTACCCATGGTACCGGTAGTGCCCGTGGTACCCGTACCCATGGTACCGGTAGTACCCGTGGTGCCAGTAGTACCGGTGGTGGTGCCGGGAGTAGTTTGAGCGAAGGCAGCGCTAGTGCAAAGGGTCAGAGCGGCGGCGGCGAAAATGCTGGAAGCTTTCATGTGAAAGGTAAATTATGGTGAATAAATTGGTCGAAACCAAGCCTTGTACGCCCCGACCGCTTGTGTTGTTGCTTGATTCACAGTATTTTGCTATCTTTTTATTATAAGCTCGTCACTAGCACCCGTTGTTGCCGCTTACTCTTACCAGCTTACCCCCGAGGGGGAAGTAGGTGGCTAGTTGGGTGGCAGACGCAGCCGGGCCGAGAAAGCCAAGTCAGCCTCGCGCAAGGTCAGTGGGGCACCGTGCATCTCGGCTATGCGGTTGCTTAGCCACAGGCCCAGGCCAGTACCTTCGCTGAAGATATCGGCCTGATAATGAGCAGCCGTAAGGCGGCCTAAATCACCGAGCGACTGCCGCAGCGGGTTCGTAACTTCGGCGTAGGGCCAGTTGGTAGTGGCCTCACGGCCCACGCGCAGCTGCACGGCGCTACCAGGCGGGGCGTGGCGCAGGGCGTTTTCGAGCAGGTTGAGCAGCACCGTCGTCAGCTTGTCGGCGTCGCCCAAAACCAGAAAATCGGTTGCCTGCTCTTCCACCGCTAGTTCGAGGGGCCGGCCAGCAGTTCGAAAACGGGGCAGCAATCGGTCGGCGGCAGCCAGGGCCAACTCGTCGAGGGCCACTGGCCGGCGAGCCAGGGGTAAGGTATCGACCCGCAGGCGGCTCACCAGCAGAAAGTCATCGACTAGCCTACCTAGGCGCTGCATTTCTTCGAGCTGGGTAGCCAGTACCGGCAGCAGGTGGGCAGGGAAGTCGGGCGCGTGCTGCACCACACCCAAGCCTGCCTGCACCACGGCCAGCGGCGTGCGGAGCTCGTGGGCCGCGGCGGCCAAAAAGTTATCCTGCAGCTTGGCCCCAGCGGCCAGACGGTCGAGCATCTGGTTGAGAGTTTGGGCCAGTTTCTGCACCTCATCGCCGGTGGCCGGCACGGTCAGGCGCTCCTCGCCGGGGGCCGCCCCCACATGCCGCGCTTGCTGGCTAATGCGCCGCAACGGGCGCAGCGCCCGCCCGCCCAGCGCCCAGGCCAGCACAGCCGCTAGCCCCAAGCTGCCTACCAGCGCCAGCACTAAGCCCTGACGCACCCGCCCTAGGTCGGCGGCCAGAGGTGCGGCCGAGTGGGCTAGCCACAGGTGCACTTGGTTGGACTGGCCATTGGTATCTAGTAGTTCGGTGCGCACCTCAGCCACACGCCAGCCCGGCGCGGGCGATGCGGGTGTGCCTACTCCCTCGTAGCCGGGCGAATGAAACAGCTCGCGGGCGGCCTGCCCGGGGGCCTCCATCACCACCCGCAGGCGCTCACCGGCGCTGGGCAGCGGCAGAGTGGGCAGGGGGTCGAGCGCCACGCGGTCGAGCAGCGCGATGGCGCGGGCGCGTAGGCGTTGGTCGTCGCCCTGGTGCAGCACCTGGCCCACTTGCCGATACTGGTAGCCTCCGGCAAGCAGCGTTACCAGCCCAAATACGGCCCCAAAAACCAGGGCTAGCTGCCCGCGCAGGCTGTGCAGCATGTTCCGTATGCTCATGCGGGAGCCGCGCCGGGGCTGCGCAGCAGGTAGCCATGGCCCACAATGGTTTCGAGCAGCGGCGGCAGGTCCGGAAAGGCTCGGTCGAGCTTGCGGCGCAGCTGCGAGAGGTGTACCTCAATCACGTTGGAGCCCATGTCAAAATCGACTTCCCATACTTTCTCGGCAATGCGCGTTTTGGTCACGACCCGGCCCGCGTTGCGCAGCAGCAACTCCAGGAGGGCAAACTCGCGGTTGGTGAGGCGTAGTGGCTGCTCGGCGCGGGTCACGCGCCGGTGCACAGGGTCGAGGGCTAGGTCGGCCAGGCGGAGCACGGCGCCATCGGCGGGGGTTTCGGCCTTGCGCTGCACCGCCCGCAAGCGCGCCAGCAGTTCCTCAAAAGCAAAGGGTTTGCGCAGGTAGTCCACAGCGCCAGCGTCGAGGCCCCGAATTACGTGTTCGGTATCGCTGAGTGCACTGATAAGCACGACGGGGGTAGGCACGCCAAACTCGCGCAGGTTGCGCAGTACATCGAAGCCGCTTTGTCCCGGCAGCATCAAGTCGAGCAAGATGACGTCGTAGGGCGTAGTGGCGGCCAGTTCGAGGCCCGTCGCCCCGTTGTCGGCCACGTCGGCCACGTGGCCAGCCTGCACCAGGCCCTGGCGCACAAAATCGGCCAGCCGAGCTTCGTCTTCTACCACTAGTATGCGCATAAGTACTTGCTTAAACGGTAAAAAATCAGTTGGTGACTACTCACAAGCCCACGTAGTAATCGGGCTGCAGCAATCACCAACCAACAATCAATCAACTTCTTATTGCACCAAAAACTTTACCCCATCCAGGGTCAGGGTTTGGGCACGCACTACCCGTACGGGGCGGGCGGCTACCTCGCCGGGGTGGGCAGCACGCAAAAAGCCGGTAGCTTCTACGGCGACGCCGGTTTTCAGCTTTTCGGCCAGCTGCTCGGTGGCGGCGGGGGGTAGGCGCAGCAGGGTGCCATCACTCAGCGTGAGGCCCGTGGTACGACCTCGGGGGTCCTTAGTAAGAGTCGTCACGGTGCCGCGGGCGGTAGCAGCTTCTTCGGTGGGCGGGGTGGCAGGGCGGGCGGGCGGCGTGTCGCGCACGGTTTGGCCGCCGGTAGTCAGGCTCACGAGGTGCAGGGCGGCACGGCCCTCGAGGTCGGTAGTGCGAAAGCCCGTCACCGTTACGGCGCTGCCGGCCTTGGCAGCCGCCATCAGGCCCTGGGCCAGGTGGCGCGGAAAGCGTACGGTCTCGGTACCCGCACTGGTTTTCAGGCTAAAGGCGTCATAAACCTGGTCGTCGTTGGCCGCCATGTAGCCCGTGAGCGTCCCACTAAAGTCGCTGAGGGCCTGCACGCGGCCAGCGGGCGCACCCGGTTTAGCACCGGGACCGCCTGGCCCAGGGCCAGCGCCGGGGCCACC
>CAZZDR010000130.1:5033-9788 GCA_964652535.1 uncultured Hymenobacter sp.
TAGGCCCAGTAGGGCGAGGGTGGTTTTGAGCGTGGGCAACATGGGTAAGGAAGGTTAAGCTATCGGCTTGTTCCGATTTGCTGTCCCAAAAGTCCTGGCCCACCCTGAAGAGGAGCTTAGGCCTAAATTAATTTTTCTTCAGCCCCGGCGCAGGTTTCTTCCTCAGCCACCGGGGGGTAGGGCAACAAAGACCGAAACACTCTACGCAGGCGCTAGCCAACTGAAACGGACTTTGGTCCGGTTTCTCCTAAATATTGTACCCCCCAGCGGCGTTCCACAGCTTAGCAATGGTACTACCCGGAGAGCAGGTTGAGCAATACCAATTTTTTACAGCGGAAACAGACCCGCATTTTCGTCCTAAAAAGAGACTTTTGGCGGTTTTTATATAAATTTTTTATTATAAATTTGTCTTTTTTTGAGCAATTATCAGCAACGTGTCGTGTCACAGCGGAGGCTGGTTTGTCCTTGTAATGGGCAGTTGGCTCCGCGTCCTTTGCTGCCACTTCCGCCCCACGCGGACCCGCTTTCCAACCTCTTCCTTTTCCAAACCAGAGCCAAGCGACACGCCTCTCCGCCACCGGGGAGGCGTTTTGTTTTCCTGGCCGGCGCGGTGCCAACTTGCGCCCTATCTCCCAGCATTTTCTCGCTTTTAGCATGGCTGTTTTTCGCTTCGTGTTTCTTTGGGTCGGTTGGTGGGGCGGGCTGCTGCTGCCGGCGGCCAGCCGCGCCCAGGCCCTCGCCTACCCTACCCCCGTGGCAGGCGACGCCCGCCTGCCCAACTTTCGCTTTGCGAGCGGCGAAACGCTGCCGGTGCTGCAGCGCCACTACACCACCGTAGGCCAGCCGCGCCGCGATAAAAGAGGCCGCATCACGAATGCGGTGCTCATCATGCACGGCACCACGGGCGCGGGCAGCAGCTTTTTGAGCGCATTGTTTGCCGGGCACCTATTTGGTCCGGGGCAGCCCCTGGATGCAGCCAAGTACTACATCATCCTGCCCGACGCCATTGGCCACGGCCAATCGAGCAAGCCCAGCGACGGCCTGCGCATGCAATTTCCGAAGTATACCTACGACGACATGGTCGTGGCTGACTACCGTTTATTGACCGAAAAGCTGGGGGTAGGGCACCTGCGCCTGGTGATGGGCACCTCGATGGGCGGCATGCAAACCTGGGTGTGGGGCTACCGTTACCAGAGCTTTATGGATGCCCTGCTGCCGCTAGCCAGCCTGCCCGTAGAGATAGCCGGCCGCAACCGTATGCTGCGCAAAATGGCCATTGACATGATAGAGATGGACCCGGCCTGGCAGGGCGGCAACTACACCACCGAGCCCAAAGTAGGCCTCACTGGGGCCGCGTCGTCGCTGATATTCATGACTAGCAGCCCCAAGCAGATGCAGAAGCTGGCTCCCACCCGCGCCCTGGCCGAAACGGCGCTGGCCCAAACCGAAGCGCGCCTCTACAGCTCGCTCGATGCCAATGACTTTATCTACCAGTTTGATGCCTCGCGCGACTACAACCCGGCTCCACACCTAGCGGCCATTCAGGCGCCGCTCTTTGCCATAAACTCAGCCGATGACCAAGTGAACCCGCCCGAGCTGGGCATTCTGGACACCGAAATCAAGAAGGTAGCCCGCGGGCGCTACATCCTGCTGCCCATCACCGACCTCACTACCGGCCACGGCACCCACTCCAACCCCGCCATTTGGGGTAGTTATCTGGAAGAATTGCTCAAGCTAACGGAGGCTAAATAGCCCCGGTATAAACTTGCTCACTGGCGAGGGGGTAGGGCCGGAAACCGCGCCGGCGGCCGGCGGTGGTGCGTAGCCTGCTCGTAGGCGTAGGCGTACTGAATGAGCGTAGGCTCGGCAAAGGCGTGGCCCAAAAACTGCAGGCCAGCGGGCAAGTCATCGTAGGTAAAACCCATGGGCACGGTGAATGCCGGCTGGCCGGTGTGCGGGGCAATAAGCTGGCTGTTATCACCTTTATACCCGGCGAAATCGCCGATTTTAGCAGGTGGGTTGTTCCAAGTCGGGTACACGAGCGCGCCCAGTTGCTGGCGGTCCATAGCGGCCGCCACAGCCCGGCCAAAAGCCACGCGGCGGGGGTCGGTGTAGGCCTCGCCGCGGCCGGCCGCGGCGGCGCTGGGTGCCACGCCGTGCGCCAGCTCATCCTGCAGGTTTTCCTTGATGTAGGGCGCATACTGGCCCGAGGCCAGCACTTGGTCGATATTTTTCACCGGCACGATGGAGCCCTGCGCCGCCAGGTATTGGTTTACATCGTGCTTGAATACCGACGCCCACTGGCCCTGGCTCACCTGGTCGAAGTTGGGAATTTCTACATCGACCACCACGGCCCCGGCCCGCCGCAAGTCAGCCACAGCCTGCTCAAACAAAGCCTTCACCTGCGGGTCGGGCTGGCGCTCGCTCAAGGTGCGCAGCACGCCAATGCGGGCGCCTTTGAGGCCATCTTTTTTCAGAAACTGCTGGTAGCCCCGCGCCGGTACCTTACCGACGCCGTAGCTGGTGAGCGGGTCGGCAGGATCGGGGCCGGTTGCCAGCACCTCCAGCAGCCGGGTAGCGTCTGCCACCGAGCGGGCCATGGGGCCGCCCGTGTCGTTGCGCAAATACAGCGGCACAATGCCAGCGCGGCTCAGCAGCCCCAGCGTGGGCCGAAACCCCACCAAGGCATTGTGCGACGAAGGCCCGCGAATCGAGTTGCCGGTATCGGTGCCCAGGCCCACGGTGCCCAGGCTAGCGGCCACCGCCGCCGCCGTGCCGCCACTTGAGCCCGCCGGCACGTGCGCCAGATTGTAGGGATTGTGCGTTTCGCCTGCCAGCGAACTGATAGTGACCATGGGGCTGAACGCCCACTCGGCCATGTTCGACTTGGCCAGCACAATGGCCCCGGCGGCTTTCAGGTTGCGCACCATGGTGGCGTCGGTGGTCGGCTTAAAGCCTTTGAGCGCCCGAGAGCCCGCAGCGGTTTGCAGGCCCGCGGTGTTATAGTTATCCTTCACAATCAGGGCAATGCAGTGCAGCGGGCGCAGCCGCTTGGTGCGGCGATACTCGGCGTCGAGCTGCCGAGCGGTAGCCAGGGCACCCGGGTTGGCAGCTACCAGGGCGTTCAAGCCCGTGGGCTGGTCGTAGGCGGCGATGCGCGCCTGGTAGGCTTGCACCAGCTGCTCGCAGTTGCAGCGGCCACTTTGCAGCGCCTGGTGCACGTCGGCTATCGAAGCCTCGGTCACCTCGAAGGGTGGCTGCCCTACCCCTCGCTCACGCGGCGCCTGGCTGCAGCTACCGAGCCAGGCACTGCTCAGCAGCACGAAGAAATACCAAGTGGTTTTTTGAAGAATGCGCATAGGCCGGCAATAACGGCCCAAACCTACTACTCTCGCTTGGTGAGCCCCGTAGCGCCTAGGCTAGCCAAGGCCTGGTGCTATTCAAGACCGCCATGTGCAGCCTACCTGGTGGTTTTACCAGCGAGGAAAACACGTAGGCAGCTCCATAATTCTCTTCCTAATCAACGCTGCAAAACAGGTATAAATACCTGTAATTTATTAAGAAGCCACGCATTAAGTTTGTCCTTACATTCTTCCTTTTCCTACTATGAAAACGTTTTTCTTGCGCGATGTGCGGTCTGCCAGTAGGAGCACCGTACTAGCTGACCCACCCGTGCTCCATGAGGCCGCCCCCGCAAGCGCCCGCATGCCGTCTACCTATCCTAGCTACCTGAGCGCTCTGGATGCAATTATGCGGCACAATGGCGGCCTTATTCTGGAGCTAGCGAGCCTAGCCCCTGTCGCCATTGCGGGCTACGACCCTAGCCGGCAGCTAGCCCTAACGGTGGGGCACATGCTAGCAGGCGCATTTCTAGAGCTGAACGCACTAAGACCTGACCTGGAGGACATCACTGCGCTGGAAGACTTTTACGCCGCTGGTGCTCCTACTGCTTTTCAGCAAACTATTAGTGCCTACATCGGGCGTTTGAAAGCCGTAGCCATTGTGGGCTAAATCCCAGCTAACCAGCTTTTCCGATGAATGACTATCAGCAGGGCATTGGCGAACTAGACCGTGCCTGCTTCTCCATCTCGGAGGAGCAGGAGATTGCTTATTACGTAGTGCAGTACATCAAAGCCCGCGGTTACGCCGACTCTAGGGAGAATAAGAACGTGTTGACCCGGCATGTGCGCCAGTACCCCGGTGATACCATCAGGTACGACGCCCTCACGAAGTGGCTGGATGCCCGGCTGGCCTAGTAGCCAAAAAGCCTCGCGATAGCGGGGCTTTTTTTAAACCTCCGTGTACCGTGGGGGGTAGGCCGGGCATCAAACTTAGTGGGTGGTCCTGGCTTGCTCACGCAGCAGCCCGACGCCAAATGCGGCAGCAATCGCTAGGCCTACCAGGGCGCTAGCTAGGTGCCAAGGCTGGTGCGTATGCAAGAGCTTGCGCACCACTAAGCAGGAAAGCAGTAGAAATCCAGTAGCTAAAAGTACAAATAAAATCTTCTTCACAGGTAGCATATCAATAGCATAACACCAGGCAGCGCACCTAGTAATTATCCCTTGGCAAATCCCGTGCTAAGTGATGGCAAAATACCCCGCACCGAGCGCAGCAAGGGCGCTTGGCGCGCTCGGCGCAGCCACCTGCATTGCCTACTCCCATACCAACCTCATAAAACCGAAATCCCCATTAACAGGCCGTAAAGCAGGTTTTTAGTGAGGCTATCAAGAATTATACACCAAAACAGAAGCACAA
>CAZZDR010000131.1:0-9709 GCA_964652535.1 uncultured Hymenobacter sp.
CAAAAAGCCGTGACGGATGCTTACGACGCGCTCAACCAGGGCCTAGCTGAAAACCCTACCTCGGGGCCACTGTTGCAAGCCTACGCCTTGGCTGCCGCCGATGCCGGCCTAGCCGATCTTGGCCAAGCGGCGCTCGTGCAGCTACGCCCGCGCCTTGCCCCCGCGCAGTACGCTAACTTGCTGGCGCAATTTGCGGCGCACCAAGCGGCCCACGCCGCGGCCGGCGCCGCCTTCGACCAGTTGCCACCGCCCGCCCGCTGATTTTTTCTGCCTTCTATGTCTGCTGCCAGCCCTACCCCCTACGTCATCAAGACGACCGACATTGCCAAGGAATACGTGATGGGCACCGAGCACATTCACGCCCTGCGCTCGGTGAGTATCGACATCAAGCGCGGCGAGTACGTGGCGTTTATGGGGCCGTCGGGCTCGGGCAAGAGCACGCTCATGAATATTATTGGCTGCCTCGATACGCCCACCCAAGGCCAGTATATCCTGAATGGCCAGGACGTGAGCCGCATGAGCGACAACCAGCTGGCAGAGGTGCGCAATAAGGAAATAGGCTTCGTTTTCCAGACGTTTAACCTGTTGCCGCGCTCTACTTCACTCGAAAATGTGGCCCTACCCCTCATCTATGCTGGCCTGAATAAACGCGACCGCAACGAGCGCGCCCTGGAGGCACTGCGCTCGGTGGGCCTGGCCGACCGCGCCGGCCACCGGCCCAACGAGCTCAGTGGGGGCCAGCGCCAGCGCGTGGCCATTGCCCGAGCGCTCGTGAATACGCCCAGCGTGCTGCTGGCCGACGAACCCACCGGCGCCCTCGACTCAAAAACCAGCTACGAAATTATGGGCTTGTTTGAGGCGCTGTATGCCAAGGGTAATACCATTATTATGGTGACGCACGAGGAAGATATTGCGCACTACGCTCACCGCATTGTGCGCCTGCGCGACGGCCTGATCGAAACCGACGAGGCAAACCACAACGTAAGCCAGCCCGCCATCAACTCCCTCGCCAATTAACGGAAGCCCAATCTGCGCCTGCTTTTAATAGCCAAGAGCGCAGCTTCGTATCCGCGACATCTGTATTAATCCGTTAACTCTGCGATGAAAATCTATACCAAAACCGGCGACCAGGGCCTGACGTCGCTCATCGGCGGCACACGGGTGCCCAAGTCGAGCCTGCGTATCGACTGCTACGGCACCGTAGATGAGCTGAACTCGTACATCGGGCTGCTGCGCGACCAGGACGTGAATGCGCCCCGTCGCGCGCTGCTGAAAGAGATTCAGGACCGCCTTTTCACCATCGGCTCGCACCTCGCCACCGACCCCGGCAAGGATGCGCGCCAGCGCCTACCCGACCTGCACCCCGAAGATGTGGCCCTGCTGGAAACCGAAATGGACCAAATGGACCAGCTACTGGAGCCACTGCGGGCGTTCGTGCTGCCAGGTGGGCACCCAGCGGTGTCGTTTGGGCACGTGGCGCGCTGCGTGTGCCGCCGCGCCGAGCGCCTGGTTATTCACCTGCGCGAAGAGTCGCCAGTCGAAGACTTAGTGGTGATGTACCTCAACCGGCTGTCGGACTACCTCTTTGTACTAAGCCGCGCCATGGCCCACGACCTGGGCGTGGCCGAAGTGACCTGGAAACCCCGCGTGTAACGTGCCGTTTGCTAGCCAGCTACTCAGTGCTGGGTAGCAACCTTTAGCCAGTTGGCTTGTCCCTACCCCCTCTCTTCCCACCCACTTTTAGTTACCCTCACCCCTCGATTTCCATGCTTGATACCCTAACCATCGACGTGCAGCGCGCCGCCACGTCGCGCCTCGCCGAGCTCGACCTAGCCAATTTAGAATTCGGTAAAGTTTTTGCCGACCATATGCTGGCTGTAGAATACATAGGTGGCGAGTGGCAGCAGCCACGTGTGGTGCCCTATGGCCCGCTCTCGGTGAGCCCCGCTAACTCGGCCCTGCACTACGGCCAAGCCATTTTTGAGGGCATGAAGGCTTACCGCCAGACCGATGGCAGCGTGGCCCTGTTTCGGCCCCTCGACAACTGGCGCCGCCTCAACACCTCGGCCGAGCGTATGGCCATGCCCACCATACCCGAAGACGTGTTTATGCAGGGCCTGCGCGAGCTAGTAAAACTCGACGCGGGTTGGGTGCCCAGCGCGGCCGGTAGCTCGCTCTACATCCGGCCGTTCATGTTTGCCACCGACGGCTTCTTGGGCGTGCGGCCCTCTAATACGTATCACTTCGGCATCATTACCTGCCCAGTAGCGTCGTTTTTCACCAAGCCAGTGCGCGTGCGCTTCGAGCAGCAATACGTGCGCGCCGCCCCCGGCGGCGCGGGCTACGCTAAAAACGCCGGCAACTATGGCGCCGCCATGCTGCCTAGCAAGCTGGCTCAGCAGGAAGGCTACCACCAGCTTATCTGGACCGACGCCTCGGAGCACCAGTATGTAGAAGAGTCGGGCGCGATGAACGTGATGTTCGTTATCGACGGCATACTACTTACGCCGGCCCTTTCGACGTCCATCCTCGACGGCATCACGCGCCGCTCGGTGCTGGAGCTGGCCCGTAATTGGGGTGTGCCCGTAGAAGAGCGCCGCGTATCGAGCCGCGAAGTAGTGGCTGCCCTGCAGGAAGGCCGCCTCACCGAAGCCTTTGGCGTAGGCACAGCTGCCACGGTGGCCGTTATTGCTACCATCGGCCACGAAGGCCACGATTACGACCTGCCCGCGCTGGCCGATAATTCTTTCGCGCGCCGGGTGGGGGTAGCCCTCGATGCCATTCGCACCGGCGACGCTCCCGACTCGCACGGCTGGATGGTGGCCGTATAAGGTGCCTTGTGCGTCTACCTAAGGAAGAACGTCATGTCGCGCAAAGCGTAGCATGACGTTCTTTGCATTTAAATCAACCCATTCTCCACCATGACTCAAGACCAGATAAAGGACTTGAAGGGCCGCGCTGAGGCCCTGAGGAGGTATCTTTGACTACGATACCCGTAAAGAACAAGTAACGGCCGCCGAGGCCGAAACGCTGGCGCCCGATTTCTGGGACGACTCGAAGGCTGCCGAAGCGAAGCTGCGCGAAATCAAGAGTATCAAGACCTGGACCGACGACTACGAGGCGGTGCAGCAAGCCATGGCTGATACCGACGTGCTCTACGACTTCTATAAGGAAGGCGACGTGACAGAGGCCGAAATTCAGGCTGACTACGACGCCACCCAAGCCAAAGTAGAAGCGCTAGAGTTCAAGCGCATGCTTTCGGATGAGGAAGACCAGCTGGCGGCCATCATCGACATCAACCCCGGCGCTGGCGGCACCGAAAGCCAAGACTGGGCCGAAATGCTGATGCGCATGTACATCATGTGGGGCGAAAGCAAGGGCTTCACCGTGAAGCAGCTCAGCTACCAGCCAGGCGAAGGCGCGGGCATTAAGTCGGCTTCGCTCGAAATTGACGGGCCGTTTGCCTATGGCTATCTCAAGAGCGAAATTGGCGTGCACCGGCTGGTGCGCATGTCGCCCTTCGACAGCAGCGGCCGGCGGCACACGTCGTTTGCCTCCGTATTTGCCTACCCCGTTGTCGACGATACGATTGTCATCGACATCAACCCGGCCGATATTTCCTGGGATACCTTCAGGGCGGGTGGCGCAGGCGGCCAAAACGTGAACAAGGTCGAAACCGCCGTGCGCCTTACCCACGCGCCCAGCGGTATTATTATCGCCGTGCAGATTGAGCGCTCGCAGCTTATGAACAAGGAGCACGCGCTGCGTATGCTCAAGTCGCGCCTTTACCAGCAGGAAATGGACAAGCGCAATATCGAGCGCGACAAAGTAGAAGCCACTAAAAAGCGCATCGACTTTGGCTCCCAGATTCGCAACTACGTGCTGCATCCCTATAAGCTTATCAAGGATCTGCGTACCGGCATCGAGCGCACCGACGTGCAAAACGTCCTTGATGGCGACCTAGACGAGTATATCAAAGGGTACCTCATGCAGAATTGATGAACGCCTTTGCATTGCTGGATGAACAATAAAAAAGGGCTGCTCATTTGAGCAGCCCTTTTTTATTAGTCTAGGAACAATTAAAACTTATCCCAGAAGAGCTTGGTCGCAACATTGTCACCAGTGCTACCAAGAGCAGCAGCAGCAGTTTCATAATTGGCGCCGTTAAGGCTCGACTCGCTAGATGGATAGGTAAAGCGACGAGGAATAACCGTAATGCCATTCACAGGGCTGGAAGCAAGCTGTAACTGCGGATAGTCTAGTCGCCGCCACTGCGTCCAGGATTCGGTAGGCTGGTTATAAAGGGCTACCCAGTACTGGTAACCGATTTTTTGCTTATAAGTACCAGGAGCCGTACTATAGGCTATAGTGGGCAAAGACAAGTAGGTAGTGGCCTCGGCAGTAGTGCCACCCCACTCTTGGATAGAAGCTGTAACGCCAGCGTTATAGTGCGCAGCAGCAGTGCCTCCAACAGCAAAGCCCCGCTCTACAGCCTCGGCCAGCATCAACTCTACTTGCGCATACGAAACGAGTACTCCAGGCAACGTCTGTGCCCGCAACTTATCACCGGGTTGCGATAAGGTTTCTTTGTTGTTAGTTCTGCCTACGTTGCCACCAGCGTAGGTGCCAGCAGGCACGCTAGGCGATGTGGGCTGGTTGAAGTAGTCATTTAACCGCGGGTCTACTGCTCCGGTTACTGGCACTCCAGTTGCATTTCCCGCTAGCCCCTTCAATGGATTGATGAAGGTGTTGGCCCCAACAAAGTCGATACGGTTGCTATATACCAAGTCTTCGTAAAGCGGACTAGTATTCGGCACGGTTCGGTCGAAAGCGAGAGCAACTGCGTCAGCACTTGAAGCAGGTAGCTTGCCAACGGTAGCTTCTGCCATAGTTTTTGCTTTGGCTGGGTCGACATCCGCAAGTACAAGCGCCATGCGGAGCTTCATAGCATTAGCAAACTTAATCCACTGGGCAGTAGTAGAGCCTGCCGAAGTTTGAGGAAAGAGTAGGTCGTTCTCCCCAGTTCCTATGTCTTTCGATGCATCAAACTTACCGATGACAGCATCTAGCCTAGTGATAAGGTCGGCATAAATAGTTGCCTGGTCATCATACTTCGGTTGTAAGTTGGTTGCGTCGAAAGCCTGCGTATACGGAACATTGCCGAAAACCTCCACTAGGTTGGCCCAGGCATAGATTTCCAGTAGTTCTGCTACTGCCAATGTATTGTTCTTGTTAGCAGCAGGTACGGCAATATCAGTTGGAACGGCCGCTTTCGCAGCTCGTAGGTCGGTTATGCAATCCCGATATAGCGCATTCCAGTAATTGAGCGGAATATTTCGGGTAACAAGGTCGTACCGCGACTCGGTTGGGTAGTCGGTAGCAGCCCAGTATTGCATATAAAAGCGTAGTGGGTTCAGGTTAACACTGGAGCTGTTAACTGTTCGAACCAGCGTACGCTCTGCATTGGCAATAAAGCCGGAAGCGGAAGCACTAGCAGCAAGCTTGGGATTGACATTATAATCATCACCCAGATTATTGACGCAAGAAGTAGTCAGCGCGAGTGCTGCTATCCCAAGAAGAGAAAATGACTTTTTCATATTCAAATTAGAAGCTGAGGCGGATATTGGCACCAACCGTGCGGACCGCAGGATAAGCACCGGTAGAGTAACCTTGGCCAAAGTTGCCAGAGCTTGCTGCATCCTCGGGGTCAGCATCGGGCAAGTTCTTATGGATAATCCACAAGTTACGACCAACAATAGAGAGGTCGACGCCTCTCACAGCTTTCGACTTAGCTAGCCACGTTTTGGGTAGCGAGTAAGTTAAGGATACTTCACGCAGTTTAACGAAACTGGCGTCGTATACAAATGCTGCTGCTGGGTTGGCCGTGATACCGTAAGCAGTTGCCCCGCTAGCATCCCCGTTGTTGTCAGCACGAACCGTATTGGGAGTGCCGTCAGCTTGTACACCAGCGAAAATAACCCCGCCGCTATTAGCAGCATAGGTACCATCAGCATTTCGCACTATTGGGTCACGCGAAGGATTTCCGAGGTCGTTTAGGCCCGCAGTTTCTACCGGCAGGCCCGTGTCTAGACCATAAGCCCGGTCGAGCGAAAAGATAGAGCCACCCTGGCGAACGTCAACTAGGAAATAGAGCGAAATGCCTTTGTAGGAGAGGGTGTTTGAAACGCCCCCTGTCCAGTTTGGGTTAGGGTTGGCAATTTCATCGTTAGAGGTAGTTGACTTTTGGTAGTAGCCATTCGTGCGAACTACACGCTGGCCATCCTTGTATACAAAGTTCTGGCCACGGATGCTGTTGATAGGCCGGCCAACGGTGGCGTTGGTCGTTACCCCACCCTGATACGACGCTAGTACAATGTTGGGGACATCATTGAGAAGCTCCGTAACGCGGTTCTGGTTTTTCGTCCAGTTAGCGTTAATGGTCCAAGTAAAGTTCTCATTACGAATAGGGCTGATGTAGCCCGTGAGTTCAACGCCGCGGTTACGTACGGTACCAGCATTTACAACGCGGCCAGTGTAGCCAATAGCTCCAGAAGTGGTTATAGTGATAATCTGGTTGATAGTGTTCGACTGGTAAACGTTGGCCTCGAAGCCAAGGCGACTGTTCAGGAAAGAGGTTTCTACCCCAATTTCAGCGCTTTTCGTACGCTCGGGCTTCAAATTAGAGTTATTCTGAGTGCTCGGCACCGAGAACAAGGCAGTGTTGCCGAAAGGGGTAGGCTTGTCGAAACCACTGAATACGCTGTAGGGAAGAGCGCTATTACCAACTTCTGCGTAGTTGGCTCGCACCTTGCCGTAAGACAGCCACGGAGCACTTTCCTTGGTTAACTCCGAGAATACGAAGCCCAGAGCAGCTGAAGGATAGAAGTAGGCGTTGTTACCCTTTGGTAGCGTAGAGGATTGGTCTCTTCTTGCCGTCAGGTCTAAGAACACCATATCACGGTACCCAAAAGTAGCGTTGGCAAATACCCCATCAACTGCCTGTTGGATATCAGCCTCAGTCGGCGGAATTAGAGGAGAAATGCTGTTCGACAAGGCATAAAAATCAGGTATAGCAAGGCCACCATTCGTGGCAGCATAGATAGACCTGGTCGATTGACGACGCAAGTTGGCTCCAAGCAAGCCCGTGAAGCTTATGTTTTCCGCAATGCGCGCTTTGAAGTTGCCAATTAGGTCGAAGTTTGCCTCCCGATAGGTGCGGTTGTAGCGGTTGTAGCCAGACACGTTAACGCTACCATAGGCTAGGCGCTCTTCCTGCAAGTCATCGTTAGAGTCGAGGGTTACGCGGCCTAATACATTAAACCAGTCGTTCACTTTGTATGTGAGCGCAACATTACCGAAAGTGCGGTAACGAGTATCTGTTTCATAGCTCTTCGCGCGCGACCAATACGGATTATTCCAGTAAGCACCCCTATCAGTATTCAAGCCGTTCAAATTCCAGGTAGCGTTGAGTCCTTGATACTCATAAGCCTGCTGCAACTCTTTCATGTCGACGTTGGTTTGCCACCACTGCCGAAAGTTGGTCATTTGGTTTTCGCTGTAGGTGCCGCTATAGCCAGTGCCGTAGCGACCTTTACCGGCCACCGCTGAAAAGTTTACAGAGGCGCTAGCCGTTAGTCGCGGCGTTAGATTCAACGAGCCAGCGAAGTTGATTACGTTCTTATTGACTTGACTATTAGGTAATATGCCTTTGTCAATAACGCTGTTGTAGCCAAGCTTAAAATTGCCTTTGTCATTAGCACCGTCGATAGTGATGCTATTGTTTAGCGTTACTGCCGTTTTGAAAAAGGTGGAAGGGTCGTTATCAGCAGCTACCCAGGCGCTCTTTTGGCCGAAGTGATTGCTGCCGGGCTGAAAAGCATTCCATTGGTACACCTGCCGGGTGGGGTCGAAACGCGGGCCAACTGAGGCATCAGCACTTAGCTGAATGTAGTCGTCATCTACTCCATCACCGTTGACATCTGCTTGGTTGAAATAAGGACCATAGCCAGCGCCGTACTCTTTCTGGTACTTAATAAAAGTGCTTTTGTCAATCCGGCCGGCCGTGATGCCACCATTGATTGTGATACCCAAGCCTTGGCGGCCTTTTTTGGTAGTAATGAGAATAACCCCGTTACCGGCCCGCTCGCCATAAAGGGCAGTAGCAGCAGCACCCTTCAAGATAGTCGTCGTCGCAATGTCATCAGGGTTAATGTCGGAGGCAGCGTTACCATAGTCGTAGCCCCCGCCACCCGTCTGCTGGCCGGAACTGTTGGTATTGGCGTTGCTGATGGGTACCCCATCCACTACGAACAGCGGCTGGTTGTTACCAGTAATAGACTTTGTACCGCGAATTAGGATGTTAGTTGAACCGCCTAGGGTGTTGCTCTGGCGAATCTGTACGCCTGCTACTTTTCCCGATAGGCCGTTGATGGCGTTGGGGTTGCGAGCGGCTGTAATCTGCTGTCCTTCTACTACAGTAGCAGAGTAAGCAAGTGAGTTACGAGTGCGTTCAACGTTCTGCGCTGTAACTACTACTTCATTTAGCTGCTTAGCATCAGATGCCAAAGATACATTAATGATCGGGCTGCTCCCAATGGGTTGCTCGACCGCCGTGTAGCCTACAAAGCTAAACGTAAGCGTAGTAGCCGTAGCTGGCACGCTAAGCGTAAAGCTACCATCGTTGCCAGTGCCGGTACCGAGCGCTGTGCCCTTCACCAGTACCGTCACACCGGGCAGTCCCTCACCACTCTTCTGGTCAGTAACCCGACCAGAGATACTCCGGGTCTGGGCCATAGCCACTTGGGAGAGGCCGGCTGTGAGTAAAATAACTAAAGGGGTAAATTGCCTCATGGCGGGAAAAGGGGGTTAATGGTAAAAGTTTATGTATCAATCAAGCAGATTGAATTAGCAAGTTATTCATAAAAAAATAACTGCAGGCAGCTTTAGTAGCTTCAAAAGGCAAGCAATCGACCAAATAGGTATAAAGACAGAAAACTAAGTTGAGGATAATTGCGGTAACAAGCTAACTAATTATAAATATTTAATTATATTAACACTTTTATAATTTAATATAATGACCCGTGTTGCGGACTAACAACCGCATCATTCAAGTATATAGTTAAAAATTGAGATGGTAATTCTAAGCACAGGGCCCGCCGCTGTCATGGCTTGAATATGTCTGGGAAATCGTACGGTGGATTGGCTGAATTCCGTTACAATACCTTCGCGGAAATACTGGATTGGCAAGTGTTGCGCAAGAGAGTGGGGGCTTTTGCCATTACCCTTTCCGGGTGGTTGCAGCCACAAGTCGCCTTGGCAAACGCTTCTTCTAGAGCATAAGCTGTGTACGTGGCGTCGGTATAAAGCACAATGCCTTTGGTCAAACCTACGGCCATCGCTAGTGGATCGGTGCTGTCGGCCTCGCCGCCCGCATGGATATAAGACTAGATCGGCAGGCCGTCGCTGGTCGTGAGAACCTGCACTTTGAAGTTGCAAAACTATTGTTGTTTACTAGCCGAGCGACCTGGGCAAGCATTGCCTGTTAAGAGCTTGCAGCGTGGAATACGAATGTTTTGACAGACGTTCACTGGGAAGGGATCGCTGTTATAGCGGGCCTCGGTATGCAACCCCGTGAGCGTGTGGCCACAGGTAGAAAACAGGCCTAGCAGCGTGTCGATACGGTCAGCGCGTATAGCTGCTGAGTGAAGCC
>CAZZDR010000132.1:0-9685 GCA_964652535.1 uncultured Hymenobacter sp.
CCCAGCGACGTGGCGCCACCACCCTTCCAGTTATCCGAAATAACTGCCTCGTTCAGGTTCACGCCTACCTTAAGGCTTGTGCGCCAATACGTAGTATCGGAGGAGGCAGGCACAAGAACTTGGGCTTGGGCCAGAAGTGGTCCAAGCCCAAGCCAGATAGCGGGTAGCAATTTATTCATGGAGCGCCAGGGGGTAGGGCGAAAGCAATGCAAGTGAGGCCCGCAATATAGCGGAGTACTTACAGTAGACCAATGCCTTATATTCTACCCGTGCAGCTACTACTTTTCGCTCACTGCCTACCCCCTTAGTCCAGCTCCAATTCTCTATTGTGGCGCCGCGCTTAGGCAGGCTGATCCGTCACTGCGGGGTCATGCGTGGGGCCTTCATAGGTGCTGCTGTCTTCGTCGGCTTGTGGCACGGCCTCGGTAGCGTAGATGTGCTCTAGCTCTTCAATCACCTCTTTGTTGATTTGCAGGTCTTTGAGAACGCCATCGGCAATGTCATACACAAGCCCGTACAGGCGGGGCGGCTTGGCACTGCGCATAGCATTCTGGATGATGTTGGTCTTGGCTAGGTTATGCACCTGCTCTATCACGTTGAGCTCTACGAGGCGGCGCAGGCGCTGCTTCTCGTCGGTGATGCGCAGCAGCTCCGTTTCGTGCAGGCGCACCACGTCGCGGATGTTCACCAGCCAGTTGTCAATCAGGCCATACTGCTTGTTGGTGGCGGCCGCCGCCACGCCGCCGCAGCCGTAGTGGCCCACCACCAGAATATCCTCTACCCCCAGCACTTCCACGGCATATTGCAGCACGCTCAGCAGGTTCATGTCGGTGTGCACCACCATGTTGGCGATGTTGCGGTGCACAAACATCTCGCCGGGGCCGGTACCCGTGATGCCCGAGGCCGGCACCCGCGAGTCGGAGCAGCCGATGAACAGATAGCGCGGATGCTGGCCATTGGCCAAGTGGTGAAAGAACTCGGGGTCCTGCGCGTTTTTGGTGGCTACCCACTCGCGATTATTGGCTAAAATGTCCTGAATACCGGCCATGAAACTGGATGGATAGAAGATGAAAAATACTGAAAACTTGTCCTTATACGCGGCCGGAGGGCCATCTTGTTCGGTCGGTGCGGCTTAGAGAGGCGGCACCACCAGCGTGCGATGCCGCCGCGAGTGGGCGCTGAAGTACCCCAGTGCGCCGCCCGAAAAATTGGATTTGGGGTTGGCCGGCGTGGTGCTGAGAAGCGCGTTGCCCTGCAAAATCTGGTTCAGGGTGCGGAAGTATTCGTAGGCGTCGGGGTCCACGTTTTGCATCTCCACGCGCACGCTGTCGCCGGTGGCTAGCTTATCGACATCGTCGGCCATGCCCCCGCCACCGCCCGGTCCGCCGCCGCCCAGGGCGCGCACATTGGCCTTGCCGTCGGTAAACTCATCGTTTTGGGTAAAAATCGCCTTATTGAGCCGCCCATTGCGGTACTGCCGAAACAGGTAATAGTTACGCCCGCCGGCTGGGTCTTGGTACTGCGGCACCAGCTGAATGTTGTTGCCCACGATGCTTTTCTGAGCACGCAGGCCGGTAAGGGCCACCACTGGGCTGGGTAGCGTACAAGCCGCCACGTAGCGCTGGCTACCACTCTCCACGCGCAGCGTGTAGCGCCGGCCCGGCTGGCCCAGCAGCTGGCGGCCCTGGTAGCGGCCGGGGGTGCTGGTTTCGGTTAGCGTTTCGAGGCCGCCGGCGTCGTCGCTGAGGGTGATGGTAGCGCCGCTCACGGCCGGGAAGGTGTTAGTCTGGGTATAATCGACGCTCTGCGAAAGCAGCACCGTGCAGGGCTGGCCATCGTCGGCGAGGTTGCCCTCGATAGCCAGCTGCGGCGTCGTATTCTGGAGGTCGAGCGTCACCACTTTCTGGCAGGAGGCCGTGAGTAGCAGCGCGGCGGCCAGGAGCGAAAAGAATCCGGTATTTTTCATTTAACGGGCAAGCGGACGTCAGATAAGCATGACGTTCTTTTCTGAGTGAGTCGGCTTTTCTAGAAGCTAAAATTGTAGGTGGCCGACGGCACCAGGCGAAACAGCGACGTTTGCACGGCCTGGGTCTTGGTGGGGTCGTTGGGGTCGGTTTCGAACGTGATGCTGTAGGGGTTTTCGCGGGCCAGTGCGTTGTAGACCGAGAAGTTCCAGCTGCTATGGAAGCGGTGGCCCTCCTGGTGGGGTTTTTCGTAGGTGGCGCCCAGGTCGAGGCGGCGGTAGGCGGGCAGGCGGTCGGCGTTGCGGGCACCGTAGAGGCTCACGGCCTGGCCAGCCACGTAGTACTTGCCCACGGGGTAGGTCACGGCGTTGCCGGTGCTGGCCACGAAGGTGCCGGCCAGGCTCCACCTATCATTGAGCTGATACACAGCTACTACCGACAAGTCGCTGGGCCGGTCTTGGCGGGCATTGAACCACCCGCCGCCGTTGATGGCGTCGAACTGGCGCTGCGATTTGCTGAGCGTATAGCCTAGCCAGCCAGTGAGGCGGCCGGTGTCTTTGCGCAGCAAAAACTCGATACCGTAGGCCCTACCCCGCCCGTAGAGCAGCGTGCTTTCCACGTCTTGGTTGCCCTGCAGCTGGGTGCCGTCGCGGTAGTCTACCTGGCGCTGCAGCCATTTGTAATACACCTCGGCCGAAAACGTATAGGCGCGGCTGGCGCCCAGCTGCCGGAAGTAACCCGCCGACAACTGGTCGGCCAGCTCAGGCTTCACGTTGAGCGAGGTGGGCACGTAGAGGTCGGTAGGCGAGCTTGAGGCCGAATTGCTGAGTAGGTGCAGGTTTTGCACGTTGCGGGCATAACCTGCCTTGAGGGCGGTGGCCGGTGTGAGCTGGTAGCTGGCCGCCAGGCGCGGCTCCAGGTTAACATAGTTTTTGATGACCTCGCCGGCGCCAAACTGCTGGCTGCTCAGCACCTTGCCGTTGGTGTCGTAGGCCGAGTAGGTACCCGCGCCCAGCAGGCTAAAATCGGAGAGGCGCAGGCCGGTGGTGAAGTCGAGCTGCTCGGTGGCGTGCCATTCGTAGGAGGCGTAGGCGGCGGTTTCGAGCGAGTAGTTAGGGCGGGCGGGGGTAGGGTTTACGGCCGCGTCGGTGGCAGCCGTCACGTGGCCCGGCGTGATGGTGTGGTAGATGGCCTGCGCCCCGAAGCGCACCGTTTGGCTGGCGCTGGGCGAGTACTCAAAGTCCTGCTTCAGGTTCCAGTCCTTGATATCGGAGTCGATGCTAAAGTCCTGGTTGTTGACTCGAATGTTAATCTGATAGCTGTACTTACTGAAAATGAGCGACGTATTGCTGAAAAGCTTATCCGTGAAGAGGTGGTTGAAGCGCAGCGTGGCCGTTTGGTTGCCATAGTTGTTGCCGAAGTTGCCCACGCCCAGCGCGTCGCGCCCCAGGTAGCCCGAAAAGTAGAGGCGGTTGGTGGGGCTGAGCGTGTAGTTGGCCTTGGCGTTGAAATCGTAGAAGTAGAGGCTGGCGCTTTTGGTGGTTTCGTTTTTGGAGAGCTTCAAAAACACATCGGCGTAGGTGCGCCGGCCGGTGAGCAAAAATGAGCCTTTGTCCTTCACCAGCGGCCCTTCCAGGGCCAGGCGCGAGGCAATGAGGCCGATGCCGCCGCTGCCGTGCAGCTGCTGGTTGTTGCCATCTTTCATCTTGATATCGACCACCGACGAGAGCCGGCCGCCGTACTGCGCCGGCATGCCGCCCTTGAACACGGTGAGGTCGCGGATGGCGTCTGAATTGAACGTTGAGAAGAATCCGAGCAGGTGCGAGGCGTTGTAGACGGGCGCCTCGTCGAGCAAAATCAGGTTCTGGTCCACGTTGCCGCCGCGCACCGAAAAGCCGCTGCTGCCCTCGCCGGCCGACTTGATGCCGGGCAGCAGCGTCAGGGTTTTGAGCACGTCTTTCTCGCCAAATAGCACCGGCACCTTGGCTATCTGCTTCAGGTCCAGCACCTCGACGCCAGACTGCGCCTTGCTGATGTTGGCCTGGGCACTGCGGCCGGTCACGAGCACTTCGGTTAGCTCCTGGCCGCCGGGGCTGAGGCGAAAATCCAGCCGCTGGCTTTGGCCGATGGTGACTTGGCGGGGCTGGGCCCGGTAGCCCACAAAGCTGGCCTCTACGGTGTAGGTGCCGGCGGGCACCGTGAGGGTATAGAAGCCGTAGGCATTGGCTGCCGCGCCTACCCCCGGCAGCTCGACTAAGCGCACCGTAGCCCCGGTGAGGTCTTCGCCGGTTTGAGCGTCTTTCACGGTGCCGCTGAGCGTGACGCGGGCCTGCGCCCAAACCGCGTGCGGCGCGGCGCCTACTGCCAGCAGAGCGGCCAGGCCGAGCGGCCGGGCCACCCTACCCCCCCGGCCAGCAGCAAGTTTTGGCCTTCGAAAAACTCCTAGGAAAGAAAAAGTAAGCAGTAGCCTCATGGCACAAAGCTACCCGGTGCTGCCCCGGCACGGTGCTTTAGTCGGCCAACTAGCCTAAAAACCGGCCCGCACCAGCTGCTACGTAACTGTGGCTGGGGCCATGGCGGGGCCAAGCGTAAGGTGCAGGGTGTGGCGCGCCCCAGCCGGCGCAAACTCGTAGCGCAGTCCGAAATTGTAGTAGGCGCATATCTGCTGCACGATGCTCAGGCCCAGGCCCGGCGACTCGGAAGCCGCATTGTGCTTGCGGAAGCGCTCAAAAAACCGGGCCGGGTCGCCGCCGATTACCGGACCCGGGTTGCTGACTTCGAGGTCGGTGGGCGTGAGGCGCACCGTCACGTCGCCACCCGGCACGTTGTGCCGAATGGCGTTGTGCAGTAGGTTGTGCAGCAGCGAATCGGCCAGGCCAGGGTGCAGGCGGCGGGGGGGGGTAGGGGCCAGGTGCAGGTGCAGCGCCAGGCCGCGCGCGTCGAGCAGCGGGGCCAGCTGCTCAGCTTTTTCGCGCACCAGAGCGGCCAGGTCGAGCGGCACGGCGGCCCCAAACTGGCCATTCTCGATGCGACTGAGCAAAGCCAGCGCCTGGTGCAGGCGTGAGAGCCGGCGCGTGGCCCCGTAGAGGTCGGCCAGCAGTGGTGCGGCGGCGGGGTCGTCGGTGAGGGTAGGCAGCTGGAGCAGCTGCTCGAGCTGGGCCTGCATAATGGCCAGCGGCGTTTGGGTTTCGTGAGCGGCGTTGGCCGTGAATTCGCGCAGGCTTTCGTAGTCGGCCACCAGGCGCTGGCTCAGGTGCGTCAGGGCCTGGTTGAGCTCGGCAAACTCTTCAATTCTGGACGTAGGCAGGCTGAGCGGCTGGTGCTGCTGCAAGTCGTAGCGACGCAGTGCGGCCAGCGTGTGCCGAAACGTGCCCCACAACCGCTGCGATAAGTAGCGGTGCAGCAGCACCACGCTGCCCAGCAGCAGCGCCAGCACTACCAGCATGCTGCTCACCGTGGCCAGCAGCAACTCATCGGTTTCGACCATCGACTTGCGCAGCGTTACCCAGGCCGGGGCCTGCCCCGCACCGGCCGCCCAAAACGTGAGCTGCCGGTGCGGTACCATCGAGCCCTCGGTGGGGTCGAGTAGCAGCGTATCGGAAAAACCCAGCGGCCGGGGCTGGTGGCTCACGCTGTATTGCTGCCGGTACACGGGCTCGGGCAGCGGCCGGCCAGCGGCCAAGCGCGCCTCTATTTCGAGGCGGTGGTTTTGCAGCTGCTCGCCCACCTCGTTGCGCACGGCCCGCTCGATGCCCACGTACAGTACCCCGCTTCCCAGCGCAAACACCCCCAGGCTGAGCAGCACGTAGTAGCGATTGGTAGCCGCAAGAAGCTTCATTTTTTAAGGGGTTGTGGATAATGCGTACCTAAAGAACGTCATTCCGAGCTGGTCAAGGAATGATGTTCTTTAGGTACGCATTGCCTACTACTTACTCGGCACTCAGCTTATACCCTACCCCATACATGGTGCGGATATAATTGTCGGCGCCCTTTTCCTGCAGCTTTTTGCGCAGGTTTTTGAGGTGTGTATAAATGAAGTCAAATGAGTCGGTGGCATCGACCGAATCGCCGCAGAGGTGCTCGGCAATGGCTTCCTTGGTGAGCACGCGGCCGGGGTTGGCCAGCAGGTACAGCAGCAGGTCGTACTCCTTGCGCGTCAGCGTCAGGGCCTCACCGCGCACCAGCACTTCAGCCTGGTCGGGCCACACCAATAGGTCGCGAAACACCACGTGGTTTTGCCCCTGAAACCGCCGGCGCCGAATAATGGCCCGCAGCCGCGCGTTCAGCTCCGAGAGGTGAAACGGCTTGGCTAGGTAGTCGTCGGCGCCCAGGTCGAGGCCCGCCACGCGGTCGTCGAGGGCATCGCGGGCCGAAATAACGAGCACGCCCGCCGGCGAATTATCCGCCTTGAGCACACGTAGCAAATCGAGGCCGTTGCCGTCGGGCAGCGTCAGGTCGAGCAGCACACAGTCGTAGTGGTAGAGCTTGATTTTTTCCAAGGCCTGGGCAAAATCGGCGGCTACTTCCACCACGTAGCCACCTTGGCGCAGGGCTTCAATGAGGGTAGAGCGCAGAGCGGCTTCGTCTTCGACTAATAGGATTTTCATGGCGCGAGTGGGAATTGTTCGGGGCCCGAAAAAACGAAGCAAATCTGAAGCAAATCGGGAGTACTGGCCAGCCGAGCACTTTGCACTGATTTACGCAGGAGGGAGCGCGGTTTGTCCCCGCCCGTCATTGAAGTACTGTGTTCAACGACGGGCGGGGATAAACCGCGCTCCCTCCTTATTTTTTTTGCACGGCAGACCTAGCCCCACCGCTGCTAGCCGGCTCCTACCCTACTTGGGCCGCCAAGTGAGGCATAGGCCGGGCGTGTTGCCATAGTATATGGGCATGATGCCCACATCGCGGCCAATGGACTTGCGGCCCCAGCGGTTGCGGTGCGTGAGGTACGCCAAGTGGGCCGACAAAATGCCGAAGCCCGCGCCGGCGACCACGTCGCTCTGCCAGTGCTTATCGACCACCATGCGCAGCGCGGCCACGCTGGTAGCCACAGTATAGGCCCCGATGCCGTACCACTGGCTTTTGTCCCGAAACTCGGTGTGCACGATGCTGGCTGCCAAAAACGCCTGCGCCGTGTGGCCCGACGGAAACGAGAGATTATCGGAGCCATCGGGCCGCGTTTCCTGGCTCAGGTGCTTCACCAAGAACGTACTACCCAGCATAATGGCCTCGCTTTTAGCCAAAATGAGCAGGGTGTTGATGCGGTCGTTGCGGCTCTCGACGCCCGCCAGCGCCACGGCGCCCAGTTCGAGGTAGGGCACGAAGATGAGCACATCGGCCACCCGGCTCTGCGACGATGGGAAGATGCGGTGAATGTCGCGCTGCGCTTCCTGATTGGTATAAAAGCCGTGGCCGTTGAACGTGTACGCCCCATAGCCAATGAGCACCGCCGGGATAGCTACTGCCTTGAACAGCTTACTCTTAAAGAACGGCTGCTTGGCCGTGGTGGGCACCCCAACGGGGTTTTCGTACTTGTGGGTGGTGTCGGCGGGGGCGGTAGTGGCGGGGTTGAGAGGCACCTGCGCCAGCACGGGCGTGGCGCTGCTCAGTAGTGCGCCCAGCAGCAAGGCGCGCGTAGAAGAGAAAAGTGAACGCATGGCGTGACAAATTGGTAACAAAATGGCCTCTACGCAAGCCAGGCGATTTTCGCTGTCGGCCCCAAACCTACCGGGCGATTCTGAAGCTAATCGGACCGGCGCGCACGGGCCCAGCTACGCGGCCGCCGGGCCCGGCGGCCCCTACCCCACCCCGCCTCGGCAACGTTGCCGGCAACGATAGCGCAAATAAATCGGCCGGCTGGCTAGGAGATGCCGCCGGGCCGGGCTAGTATTCCGCTGCCGAAGCCCAGTTTGGGCTGCGCTTCGGGCCGTTTCCCTTCTCTCTTGCCTGGCCGCCGCGGCCCCACCGCGTGGCCTTCCCACCCGCTTTATGACTCGTTTTGCGCTGCTTGCCGGCGTAGCGGTGGCCTTGGCCGCCCTACCCCCCCTTTCTGCCTTAGCTCAGGCTAACCGCCCGGCGGCCGCCCAGCCCGCACCGCCTACCCTACCCGCCGTGCGGCAAGTGCGCTTTAAAGCCGACACGTTCAACATAGAGCAATACGGCGCCGTGGCCGATGGCCAAACGCTGAACACGCAGGCGTTTCAAAAAGCCATTGCGGCGTGCGCGGCGGGTGGCGGAGGTACGGTGCAGGTACCGGCCGGGCTGTGGCTCACGGGGCCCATTGTGCTGCAAAATAACGTGAACCTGCACCTGGCTACTGGGGCGCTCGTGCAATTCACGGCCGACCACCTGCAGTATCCGCTGGTGAAAACCACCTGGGAGGGTGAGGATGCTATCCGAAGCCAGGCCCCGATTTCGGGGGTAGGGCTCACCAATATCGCCATCACCGGCAACGGCACGTTCGACGGGGCCGGCGACAGCTGGCGACCCGTGAAGAAGAACAAGCTCAACGAAGGCGAGTGGAAAAAGCTGGTGGCTTCGGGCGGCATCCTCAATGAGAAAAAGGACTCGTGGTACCCCTCGGCAGCGTCGCTCAAGGGCAATATGCTGGCCGCAGCCGGCACGCCGCGCAAGAGCCTGAACCCGGCCGACTTCGACGACATTCGCGACTTCCTGCGGCCCAATATGCTGAGCCTGACCAATTGCCAGCAGATTTTACTCGAAGGCTTCACGATTCAAAACTCGCCGGCCTGGACCATCCACCCGCTGCTGTGCCAGGACATTACGGTGCGCCGCGTAACGGCCCGCAACCCTTGGTATGGCCAAAATACCGACGCCATCGACCTCGAATCGTGCCGCAACGGGGTGCTCGACGACTGCGTGTTTAGCGTGGGCGACGACGGGCTGTGCATCAAGAGCGGGCGCGACGAGGAGGGGCGCAAGCGTGGCGTGCCCACCGAGAATTTTTTGATCCAAAACTGCAAGGTGTACAGCGCCCACGGCGGCTTCGTCATTGGCTCGGAGATGTCGGGTGGCGTGCGCAACCTGGTGGTGCGCAACTGCACCTTCCAGGGCACCGACGTGGGGCTGCGCTTCAAAACGGCGCGCGGCCGTGGCGGCATGGTGGAGAACATCTGGGTCGATGGCATCACGATGACGGACATTGCTGGGCAGGCCATCCTGTTTGACATGTACTACGCGGCCAAGGACCCCGTGCCGCAGGCCGGCGAGGCAATGGCACCGCCCGTCATCGCGGCCCAGCCGCTGGGCGAGGGCACGCCGCAGTTTCAGCACTTCTACATCAAGAATGTGGTGTGCAAGGGCGCTGAAACCGCCATCCTGGTGCGCGGCCTGCCCGAAATGGCCATCAAGGATATCAGCCTCGAAAACATGGTAATTGAGGCGCATAAGGGCCTGGTATGCCAGGAGGCGGAGAACATTCGCCTCAAAAACGTGACGCTACTCACCACCGACACCAAGCCGGTGCTGGAAGTGCAGAATAGCAAAAACATCAGCCTCGACGGCATCAAGTATGCCAGCGGCGCCGAGCTGCTACTACGCGTGAGCGGCGACCGCAGCCAGGCCATTCACCTCACCAATACCAATACCAAGCTGGCCAAAAAAGGCTTGGAGCTGGGCGACAAGGTGGGAAAAAAGGTGGTGCAGGTAGCGGCGAAGTAATCACTCACAAATCTGCCCGTCCTTGCGAGCGCAGCGCGGCA
>CAZZDR010000133.1:0-5620 GCA_964652535.1 uncultured Hymenobacter sp.
TGCAGCACCGACGTAGTAGCCACTATTTCGGGCTCTCCTGCAGCCGCTGTGGGCCAAACGGTAAACTTGACAGCCTTGTTTGCCAACAATGGTGGCGTAGACGCCAGCACGGTTACGCGCACCATCACGCTGGCTTCGAACGACCCTCTCAACCCGGTTACCAACGTGATGGCTCCAGGTAGCACCAGCATCAGCAGCCCCGACGCCACTACGGGCGCCGTGACCATTACCTACGCCACTGTTTCGCCTTTGGCGGCGGGCGCTAGTAACTCGTTCGGTATTTCGTATACGGCTCCCGGCACTGCCTCCGTCGTGGCTACGGCGGCTATCACCACGGCCACCACGGGGGAGCCTGTGACTGATAACAACACGAGCTCGGCTACGACAGCTATCAACGGCTACGCCGACGTAGTAACGGCTGTATATGGCCTCTCGACTTCCATTACGGGCCGCCCCACGGCTACCTACGCCGTTGGCTTTGCCAATAATGGCCCTGCCGCGGCCAGCAACGTGACGCGCAAGGTGACCCTACCGGCCGGCGCTACGCTCACTACCGACCAGCTTAAGGGTATTACTGACCAGGGCGGCACGTATGCTAATGGCATCATAGACTTCGGCACCGTGACTACTCTTAATAGCCGCGATTCCAAGGTTTTCCAGTTCAGCTACACAGCTTCAACGGTGGGCGGTAGTGGCAACATTGTTGGCAACATCACCACTACTACGGCCCAGGATGCCAGCAATGGCGTAGGCCAGGCCCCTGACATAGCGTCATTCCCTGTTACCAACAATGCCACCTCTGACTTAGCTACCAATGGCGTGACGGTTTCGGCGGCCTCGGTGGCGCCCGGCCAGCAGGCCTCGTTCACGCTGAACTTCATCAACAACGGCCCGGCTGACGCCGCCGGCGCCCTGCGCTATGCCCAGCTCACACCCGGCTTGAGCGGCGTTTCCTTCTCCGGCGACGGTAGCTACGACCCGGCCACGGGCCTCATCACCTACCCGCCAATTAACCTGGGGAATACCATTGCGGCTCCTTCCACAGTTACCTTCACGGCTCCTACTACGGGCCCGGTAACAATCAGCGGCAGCTTCAGCGGGGCCGCTGGCTCAGCCTCGTCGGGCATCTTCGATAACAACCAGGCTACGGCCAGCATCGCCGTAAACCCAATTGCCGACGTGGCCACTACCCTCAGCGGTCCTACCACGGCTGTGACTGGCAACCTAGTCACCTTTGCCGTGAAGACGGCTAACGGTGGGCCGTCGGCCGCAACGGCGGTGGTGCAAACCGTGCAGCTACCGACGGGCCTTACCAACGTGTTTTTGTCGGCCAATGGCACATATGATGCTTCGACGGGGGTCGTTACTTTCCCAACGCTGGCCGTACTGCCCACCGGCAGTTCTTTAAACAACACGGTTAGCTTCCCGATGCCCAGCGCGGCCTTCACAGCATCGGCGACCGTAGCTACTGCCACTCAGGAAGCGACTGGCACTACCGCCAATAATGTGGCCACGGCCCAGTCCACTACCCCGGTCGCACCTACCGCTACCCAAGCCAATGTGTACAACACGCTGACCGGTCCCAACCAGGTGCTGGCGCCGGGTGCGCCGCTCACGTTCACCGTCGTGACTGGCAACAACGGCCCCAACCCGGCCCTCAACGTGGTGCAGCAGCTTGCCCTCAGCCCCGGCCTGACGATTACGTCCAACACGGGCACTTATAACGCCGCTACCGGAATAGTCACCTTTCCAACCATTGCTAGCCAGGAGAGCGGTGCCAGCACCACCAATACGGTCACGTTCGTGGTCCCGGCTACTGGCCCTGTGGTAGGAGTGGCCAGCGTGGCCTCGGCTACATCGGACCCGGTGCCGGCCGATAACGTGGCGGTACTTTCCGTCGACATCTTTAACCGAACCGATGTGATGACGACCCTCGTGGGTCCCGGCGTAGCAGCCTCGACCCAGGTACCAACCTTTACCGTTATGGCCAGCAACAAGGGGTTGGTGCCCGCCCTCAACGTGGTGCAGACGGTGAGCATAGGGGCCGGCTTCTTGCCCGCCAACGTGACGGCGAGCAACGGTGGCGTGTACGACCCGGCTACCGGTGTCATCACCTGGTCCGCCGTCACGTTGGCACCAAGCGAGATAAAAACGTATACCTATAGCTACTTGGCTCCGGCCTTGGTCTCAACGGACGCCAGCAATCCGCGCACCATTGTGAGCCGGGCCACCGTAACCAGTAGCACGTTCGACAACAACGGCACGAATAATTCGGTGGCAATTCCCACCGAAATCAAGTGGAACTCCGACGTCAGCGTGGCGGTGGCGGGCCCCGGTTCGGCCGTGCTCGGCAACACTGTTACCTTCACAGTGGCTACGACCAATAACGGGCCTGCCCCGGCGGCTAACGTGGCAACCTCCGTTCGCATTCTCACTGGCTTGTCTGGGGTAGTGGCCAGCGGCGGCGGCGTCTACGATGCCAGCACGGGCATTGTCACATTCCCGACTATCGCTAACCAGGCTGCCGGAGTAACCGGAGCCGTGACGAATACCATCACGCTGGTAGTGCCCGACCGGCCCATCATTGGGGTGTCGGCAGCGGTAAACAACATGGCCAACGACATTAACTTGGCCAACAACGCGGCCAACCTGATTATTCCGGTTTCGCCTCGCACCAGCACCCTGGTTGACTTGCAAACGACCATTACCTCTAACCTGACTTCTCAGCAGGCCGGCCAGCCTATCATTTTAACTGTTACAGCTTTGAATGCGGGGGGTGTTGCTTCCGGCCTGCGCGAGCGCGTAGCACTCCCGTCTGGGCTGTCTGGGGTAGTAGTGTCGGATATGGGTATCTATGATGCCGCAAGTGGCACAGTTACCTTCCCGGTTAGCAGCGGCCAGGCGGCGAACACTTCGCGCACCTACACCATTACGGTGAACAACCCCGGCAACGACCCGCTGGTAGCCACGGCTAGCATCAATGGCACCTTCTCGGACCCCACGCCGACCAACAACACGCAAACGGTGAGCGTTACCATTGTGCCCGTGGCCGACGTGGCTACCAGCCTCAGTGGTCCGGCCACGCTGCTGCCCAATACAACGGCTACCTACCAGGTCGTGACCGTCAACAACGGACCCTCGCCGGCCAATGCTGTGACCCAGAAGGTGCAGTTGCCTACCGGTCTCAATGGGGTAGTAGTATCGGGCGGAGGCAGCTACGACACTAACTCGGGTATCGTTACCTTCCCCTCCATCGCCACGCAGGCGGTAGGGTTCGCTGGGGAAGTGACGAATACCATTAGCTTCCTGTTTCCGACTACGGCCATCACAGTGATAGGCACTGTAACCACCAATACGTCGGAAAATGGCAAGACGGCTAACAATACGTCGTCGCTGACCACCGCCCAGAGCAACCGCCTGCCACTAGTTACTACGATCGTTAATCGCCTGCAAACGCCCATGGGGAACACGGCGGCGCCGATTGGTCTTTCGGCTCTGGCGGGCTACGACGCCGACGGTTCGGTGCCTTCCTTCACTATCAGCACGCTGCCGGCCACCGCCACTGGGGTGCTGCTGCTGCGGGGCAGCGCTGTGCAGGTTAATCAGGTCATCCCTATCGCCGACGCCGCTAACCTCACTTTCGACCCGGCCGCCAGTTTTGTGGGCAACGCCTTCTTCACCTACATAGCCACCGACAACCTAGGTGCTACCTCCGTAGTGCCCGGCCTTTACACTATTCCAGTAGGCCAGGACAACATTTCCGTGTACACCTCGACGCCGCTCAAGGGCGGTACCACTGCGTACCAGAACGGCGACATCATTGCCGACGTGTTTGATGCAAATGCCGGTGTTTACAACGCCACAGCGGTTGTGACCGATAACGGCGTGCGCACTAGCACGGTGAACAACAACACCTTGCCGGCGGGCCTAGAACTGGACCCCGCTACCGGCCAAGTGCGTGTAGCCGACCGTACCCTGCTGGTGGCGGGCCCCTACACGGTCAACATCACTACAGTGGATGCCAAAGGAGGCATCACGACCCAAAACGTGCCCATGCAAATCGGGGCCGACCCCTTGCCCGTGGAGCTGACGCGCTTCGACGCCAAGGCCGTGGGCCTGGATGCCAACCTGAGCTGGGCCACCGCTCGGGAGAACAGCAACAAGGGCTTCCAGGTAGAGCGCTCCTTCGATGGGAAGGTGTTTGAGGCACTCACGTTCGTGGCTGGCGCTGGTACCAGCCTACAGCCGCTGGCATATTCCTTCGTCGATGGGGGGGTAGGGCAGCAGCACCCAGGCATGGTATACTACCGCCTACAGCAGCGCGACCTCACCGGCAAAACCACCTATAGCCCCGTGCGCACGGTAGCCTTTGCACCGCAGCAGCTCGCCACTGGCGTTACGCTCTACCCCAACCCTGCTGCCGAACAAACCACGCTGGACCTGTCGGCGCTGCCCACCGGCCCGTACCAAGTGGTAGTAATAGACATGAGCGGCCGCCTGGTGCAGTCCTGCACTCTGGCGGGCGGCACGTCGCACACGCTCACGGTTAGCGGCCTGCCCACTGGCTCGTACCTGGTGCTTATCTCCAATGATAAATTGAAGTTGTCCAAGCACCTAATCAAGCAGTAGCTGGCTAGGTAGGCGGGCCGTACGCACTCGGCCCGCCTACTTATGATGCCCCAGGTACAGTGCCTGGCTTTACTTTACCCCACTTAGTAAGGACGCCCGAACCAACTGGTTTAGGCGCCCCTACTAGGTGGGGTAAAGTTGCGTTAGGCCCTCGGCGCCGGACCGCTTGCGGTAGTTTAGGCCAGCCCGCAGGGGATAGGGCAGCGACTCGAAGAAGCTATAGCTCCGCTCTCGGTCGGCGCAGATTCTACTGGCCACCCCGGCGGTGGCTGGTCTGCTGACGTTAGGCATTCTTACCCGAGCCGAGGGGGGTAGGGCCCCACTGAATGCGCCAGCCCCACGCGCGCTATTCTACCTACTTAATGAGAGCAGTATGTGAGTAGAATGCACCAAAAAAGGCGACCTCTAGGAGAAGTCGCCTTTTGGGTAGGCTAGCGGGCCATGCGCTAAGCGCGCTGTGCTGGGAGGCTAGTAGTCCGTGTTCTGCGGGTCGAAGTTGGTCCAGTTGGCCATCCAGTTGTCGCCGGAGGCACCGGTGCCGGCAAAGGCCCCGATGTAGTTTACCTTCGTGAAGAAGCTATCGCTGAGCTTGCTGTCGGTGAAGCTGGCGGGTACGGCGGGCGCGCTGTTGGTGCTGCTTGTGTACACGATGGGCGAGGTGGTGGTAGGCAGGAAGCTCGGCGAAGTCAAGCTAAAGGGGTTAAGGAGGCGCACGGCTTCCGAGGTAGCGTACTTTTTGTTGCCATTGGCAGCGGCAAACAGCCAGCTGAGCGGACCCACGGCCGCGCCAAAGGCGCTCGAGTCGCTGCTCATCACGTTGGTAGGTGTGAGGCTGCCCGCCCCGCCGGCCCCAGCAATGTAGATGATATCCTTCTGGCCACCCTTCGAGTTGGAGCCCGTGGGTGAGCCTGCCACCAGCGTATTCTTGATGGTAAGGCTGCCGCTGGCCACGTTGGCCCCGGCCTTGGTGCCGTCGATGAGAATGCCAGCC
>CAZZDR010000133.1:5720-9548 GCA_964652535.1 uncultured Hymenobacter sp.
AGCTTGCCCGCATAGCCATTGTCGGTGTCGAAGTCGTCGTCGAAGGCGCGGTGCGACACCAGGTATTTGGCGTTCACGGTGCCTCCAAACCACTCGTAGGCATCATCTCCCGAGTACGAAACTTGAATGTGGTCGATGGTGGTGCCGCGCCCTACCCCCGCCAGGGTCAGGCCATTTATCTCGCTGTTGGGCAAGAAGGCAATGCCGCCAAACTCGATGCGCACGTACTGCAGCGCGCCCGAGTTGTCGTTCTCATCGTCGCCGCCGAAGCGCGTGGAGAGGCCGCCCTCAATCTGGGGCTTTACGCCGTTCACGATGGAGTTGACGGGCGCATTGCCGCACAAGATCAGGCCGCCCCAGTCGCCGTAGTTGCGTGAGCCCTTGGCCTGGTTGGAAGTGAAAATAATGGGCTTGGCTGCCGTGCCGATGGCAATAATCTTGGCGCCCGGCTCAATCACGAGCGAGCCCTTAGTGTCTTTGTCACCCTTGATGATGGTGCCCGCCTCAATAGTAACGGTAGCCCCACTGCGCACATACACGTAGCCCTTGAGCAGGTACTGGTTGGCGGCCGTCCAGGTCACGCTGCTGGTAATGTCGCCTTGAACAACAGTGGCGGCCGAGGGGGTAGCGGGAGTGGTAGTGCCGCCGTTATTGCCGTTGGGCACAGCGTTGGGGGCGGGCGTAATGTCCTGAGTTTTGCAAGCGGCCAAGCTCAATAATAGCGCGGTGGCCGAGGCCAAAAAGCGGGTATTCTGTTTCATAAAAGGGAAAAAGCCAGGTGGCAAAATCTTCGGTAGGAGCGGGCTAAGGAACCGGCGTGGTAGGGATGGTAGCGCGGGGCTCCAGCGTAAAGCGCAGGCCCACGGTGTAGTAGGTGCCGCGGCGGTAGCTGGCCAATGACTGGTCGCTGACCTCATACTTCAGGTCGCGGTTGTAGTCCTGCACCAGGTTCACGCGCTGGTTCAGCAGGTCCTGGATGCCGGCGTTCAGCGCGAGGCGCGGGCCCACAGTCTTGGTTAGCGAGAGGTCCACGGTGTGGCGGGGGCGCTCCACTACGTCGGGGTACTGGTCGCTGCCCGCAAACAGGATGCGCGGCCCAAATACGTTGTAGAGAGCCGTTACCTGCCAGTTATTGTCGGGGGTGTTGAAATACAGGCCGCCGTTGAACACGTAGGGCGACTGGCCCTGTAGGGCGCGCTTGTTGTTCCAAGCCACTACGCCGTCGCCCAGCGTCACCTGGCTCTTGATGAGCGAGGCGTTGGCCACCAGCGAAAGGTTTTTGAGGCGGTCGCTCACAAAAGCCAGGCTCTTTTTCGCGTCCAACTCCACCCCGTAGGCGTAGGCGCTCGGCGCGTTGGCGAAGGTGTAGGCAAGGTTGCTGGTCAGCACCACCACGTTCTCGATGGGGTTGGTGAAGTTCTTGTAAAACGCCCCCACGTGTATTAGCTCGCCGCTAGACGGGTAGAATTCGTAGCGCAAATCGAAGTTGTCGATGGTGGCTACTTTCAACGGCTGGGTCGGGTTCAGGTACAGCGAGCCGTAATTGGCCACGTTAAACTCGAAGTCGTAGTAGAAGAACGGCGCCGCTTCGCGAAACTCGGGCCGGTTGAGGCTGCGGCCGTAGGACGCGCGTACCAGGTTCTGGGGGTTGAAATTGTACGTCAGGTTGGCCGAGGGCAGTACGAAGTTGGTGGGCGTGTTCAGGGCCACCGGCTGGCCATTGATGCCGGTGCTGATGCGCTGCACGTTGCGCTCGTAGCGCGCCCCGGTCAGCAGCTTCAGCTTGTCGGTAAACGGAATGTTGAACGACAGGTAGGCTGCTTCCAACTCGTTGGAGGCGTCGTAGCGGTAGGTCGAGTTCAGGTCCTCATCAATCCGAAAGCCACCGCTGGCGATGTTGGCCGGGCTGAAGATGTTGCCCACATCTTCGTGCAACAGGTTTTGCTCGCCGCCGCTGTTGAGCGAGTAGCCAAAGGCCCGCGCCCGGAAGCTGCGCTTGCGGTATTCGAGGTAGGTGCCAGCCCCAATTTCGACGGCGCGGCCCGCCACCTGCACCTGGTGGCGCAGGTTGGCATTGATGGTGTAGCTGTGCTCGTTAAGCTTCTGGAAAAGGCGTCCAGCGTTGTTTACGTCGGCCTGGCCCGTGCCGGGCACGAGCACCGTTTGCACCGGTGCATCGCTGGGGGTCGACTGGCTCACGGCGTAGGCCACGCGGCGCAGGTCGGGCTCGTTGCGGGCCGAGTAGCCATAGCCGCCTACCCAGTCAAAATGGGTTTTTTCCTTATTAAACGTGTGGGTGCCCGCCAATTGGCCAGTGTAGGTGGTGCGGCCCTGGTAGCCCAAGATGTAGCTGCTCCGGTTTTGCACGCCGGTGTTGTCGTAGCCCTGGCGCGTCACCACTTGGTTGCGCGACTGCTGGTTGAACAGGTTGCGAAACTCCAGTTTGTCGCCGTTGTCCAGCACCAGATTGAAGTTTTGGATAGCGCCCAGACGGATGTTTTGCGTCGATTGCTCGTCGCGGTTGTTGTCGGTGCGGGCGCCGCTACCATCGTAGAGATTGCGCTCGACCCGGAAATTGGTGAACGTGTTGGTGTAGTTGACCGACGTAATGCTGCCGATAGTCAGGTTTTTCAGATTAATCTGGTCCAGGTACGCCGCGTTGAAGCGGATGTCGGGCATGGCGGTCAGCTTGTGAATCGGGAAAGAATTGGCCAGTTGCTTGCCGTAGAAATCGCGCTCGTACTGCTGGTAAGCCGAGCTGAGCGGCGGCATCCCGTTGGGCAGGTCGCGCTTGGTGGCCCCCAAGCCGAAGGCATCGCCCGCCTGCGGCTTGTCGGTGAAGAAATTCTGGCCCGTGGTGCCGTCGCGGAAGCCCGCCGAGTAGTTCACCGTTAGCAGGCGCTCGTTGAGGGCCGGCTTGCGCAGGTACACTTTTACCAGGCCGCCGGCAAAGTCACCGGGCAGCTCGGGCGACGGGTCTTTGAACACGAGCACCCGGTCGATAAGCGAGCTGGGCACCACGTCGAAGGAAAACGACTTGCGGTCGGTTTCCGAGCTGGGGGCCGTTACATCGTTGAGCCACACCGTGTTGTAGCGGTCGCTCAGGCCCCGAATCTGGATAAAGCGATTATCCACAATCGTGACGCCCGGAATGCGGCGCACTACCTCGGCCGCATCGCGGTCTTGGGTTTTCACAATCTGCTCCGACGACACGCCACTGACCACCACGCTGGCCTGGCGCATCTCGTTGATAACTGACACCTCCGTATTGGTGCGGCGCACGCCGCGCACCATCACCTCGTCGAGCTGGCGGTTGTCGCTCTCCAGCGTGGGTTGCAGCACGGTTTCCTTACCAACAGCAACGGCCACCTTTTGCAAAGTAGCCGTCTTGTACGAAACCGAAGAAATGATAACTGTATACTGCCCCGCTGGCACCTTAGCCAGCACAAAGGCGCCTTCTACATCGGTCTGGGTACCTAGCGTAGTACCGTCGAGGCGTACGGTGCCGCCAATAACGGCCTCGCCTGTTTTGGCGTCTTTAAGGCGGCCCTTAATCGTACCCGTGCCTTGCCCAAATGCAGCTAGCGAGCCCCCGAGTAGTAGAATAAAACAGGTGGCCGTGAGGAGCTTAAAGATGTACTTCATATGAAGTGCAAAAGTATTGGGGCTGTGTTACCTTAGTGTTTCGCCCTCGTTGTCATAGTATTATGCCAAATAATATAAGTTGGGTTATATTGAATAGTATCATTTGATAAGCAACAATTCGGTAACACTAGTACCCAGTTTCTTAATCACCCACAGGGGGTAGGGCGCGCACCGCCTGCCTCG
>CAZZDR010000134.1:0-9542 GCA_964652535.1 uncultured Hymenobacter sp.
CCCGAGCGCACATAGTGCGCTAAATTCGTGAATAGCGCCGAGCCGAAGGGGTAGTAGCCCATGTCTTGCATAATAGAGCCTCCGTAGGCATACGCTTTAGCATCACGCAGTTCCTCGTCGGTGCCTCCCGGAAAGCGACGCTCCAGGGCGGGGCGCAGGCAAGGCACCCAGCACGAGTCAATATTAG
This sequence comes from uncultured Hymenobacter sp., assembly GCA_964652535.1. GTDB lineage: Bacteria > Bacteroidota > Bacteroidia > Cytophagales > Hymenobacteraceae > Hymenobacter. The sequence goes on from CAZZDR010000134.1 coordinate 188, forward strand.
CTTGGTGGCTGAGCACCGAATACGCATGGGCTGGGCGCTGGGCCAGTAGCAGCAGCCCCACCAAGAACGCGCCCAAGGCACGCGGGAAAAATATAGATTTCATGCAAAAGCGCTAATGCACTACCTCAACGGTAAAGCCCGGAATGGCGTTGCGAAGCAATGCTTATCCAATTATCGCGCCTAAGCTAGGGGGTAGGGCTGGCGGGGGTAGCAAAGCATCGGCCACGGGCCAGGCCGAGCTGCGAAATGCTACGGTGCGTAGGCCAGAGTGAGGAAAAGCGGCAGTGGGCGGCAGCAGCATATCGCGTGCCGCTGCCTGGTCGAGCGCCTCGCCTACCGAGCGTACTGCCCCAGCAGGCACCCCAAGCCGGGCCAACTCGTGCAGCAGGGCCGTGCTATCGAGCTCCGCAATGCGCACGAGCAGTAGTTCTTCGAGCGCCTGGCGATGGCGCACCCGCGCAGGATTGGTGCTAAAGCGGACTTCGCGCGCCCAGTGCGGACGCTGCAGCACGAGGCACAGTTGCCGAAACTGCGCATCGGTGCCGACGGCCAGCACTAGGCGTTGGCCGTCGGCAGCGCGGTACACGGTGCCGTAGGGCACAATGCTGGGGTGGCCCGAGCCGAGCGGCGTGGGGTCATGGCCCGTGGTGAGCCAAGTGGCACCTTGGTTGGCCAGCGAAGCCAGCGCGCTGTCGTGCAGGCTCACTTCAAGGAGCGCGCCTTGGCCGGTTTTTTCGCGCTGATAGAGCGCTGTGAGGATACCCTCCTTCAGCTGATGCGCGGCCAGCAGGTCGATAAAAGCCACCGGCATTTTTTGGGGCGGGTCGGCTGGGCCAGCGGCATTTAGGTGCATGAAGCCGGTTTCGGCTTGCAGCACGGCATCGTAGCCCACGCGCGGGCTGGCTGGGCCGTAGCCCGTGAGGTGCGCATAAATAAGGCGCGGGTTCAGGGCCCGCAGGGGGGTAGGGCCGGCCCCCAGTTGGTCGGCGGCGCCAGGCTTGAAGCTAGCGACCAGCACATCGGCCTCAGCCGCCAAGCGGCGCAATTCGGCCTGCGCCGCGGGCTGGGTGAGGTCAAGCACCACGGAAGTCTTACCCCAGTTAGACGCGGCGAAGTAGGCCGAGACGCTGCTGTCGGCGTCATCGGCGGCAGTGCGCCAGGTGCGCGTTACGTCGCCGGTCGGCGCTTCTACTTTTAGTACCGCTGCCCCTAACTCGGCAAAGAACTGGCCCACCTGAGGGCCGGCCAGCACGGTGGCGAGTTCTAGCACGCGCAGGCCGGCAAAGGGCAGGGTAGGGTTCATCAGCTTAGGCCTAGCGGGTAAAGTAGTCGTTGGTCGGCATGCACGCGCGCTGCCCAAGCCACGCACTCCCACACGGCTACAGCTACGGCCGCGCGCTGGCACAGGAGCTCCATGCGGACTTGCTGCTGCTTAAATAGCATAACCGTGTAATTACCAGGAGTAGATAGCTTCACTCTGACTTTCCAGCCAGCTGGCAGACTAAGAATTTTATTAGCTTTCATCGCAACAGTTATTAATTCATTACACCACGCCGGCCCGCGCAAATACTGGAAATATTACAGCCCGCTCCCCTACCCCCCACTGGCGCGTCAGCTCGTCGGCGATTAGCAGCACGGCATCCGCGTTATCATGCTGGCGGCTGTAGTTGGCCACAGCCGACCACGTGCGCAGATAATCCAGGTACCACGCGGCTGACCACTGCCGACGCACCTCAAAGTGTGCTGTGCGCACGCGGGCAAAAGGAAACTGTAGCCGCGCGTACTCATCCAGAACATGCCAACGATTGGCATCCCAGTAAGAACCCACTACCTCGTCATGAAAGTGCCGGATGAGGGCATCTAATTCCGCATCGCCGGTTTGGCCTAGGCTGTAGCCCCACTCGGCTAGCACAGTGCCGGGGCCGGCCACGCGCCTCACCTCGCGGTGGTAGGCCTCTTGGTCGAACCAATGCACGGCCTGCCCCACCGTAATTAAGTCAAAGTAGTCGTCTGGAAAAGGCGTATGTTCGGCCGTGGCTACTTGGTAGTGAATATTGGGACGCTCCTCGGCTTCAGCTAGCTGATTGGCGCTGAGGTCAGTAGCTTCTACCTCACGGAAGTAGTCGGCCAGCACGGTGGCCACTTGGCCATTGCCGGTGGCGCAGTCCCAAGCCCGCAGGCGGTTGGGTACCTGCGGCAGCAGCCAGGCGTAGAGTTCGGGTGGGTAGGAGAGGCGATAACGGGCGTACTGCGCGGCTTGCTCCGAGAATCGGTCGAGAGGCATGGGGCGAAGGTAGGTGCAAGCGCGGCACTTATTCAGCTTACCTTTGTACTAAATCAAGCGGTTTGCTGGCCAGGAAACGCAAGGTCAGCGCTTTTTCTCACTTTACTAGCTGAACCTTTGACTTTTCACGATTTTAACCTCCACGACGACCTGCTGGCCGGCGTGGATGCCATGAACTATCTTAACGCCACGCCCATTCAGGAGCAGGCGATTCCTAAAATACTGGCGGGCAAAGACTTAATTGCCTGTGCCCAGACCGGCACCGGTAAAACGGCCGCCTACCTGGTGCCGCTTCTCGATAAGATTTCGCACGCCGGGCATGGCACCACCTCGACCCTCGTACTAGTGCCTACCCGCGAGCTAGCTACCCAAATTGACGAGCAGATTACGGGCTTTGGTTACTTTGTAGAAGCCTCATCCATTGCTATTTACGGCGGCGGCAAGAGCGAGAACTGGGAGCAGCAGAAGCGCGCGCTCACCTCGGGAGCCGACATTATTGTGGCCACACCCGGTCGCCTCATTGCCCACATGCAGCTTGGCTACGTCAAGTTTGAGGACTTGAAATACCTTGTGCTCGACGAGGCCGATAAGATGATGGACATGGGCTTTGCCGATGACATTCTCAACATTGTGCGCCAGCTGCCCAAGCAGCGGCAAACGCTGCTGTTTTCGGCCACCATGCCGAGCAAAATTAAGGACTTCTCGCAGCAGATTCTGCAAGACCCCGACGAGGTACGCTTGGCCGTGAGCAAGCCCGCGGCTGGCATCAACCAGCAGTTCTACATGACCTTCGACCACCAGAAGCTGCCCGTGCTGGAACACCTCATCAAGGCCCAGGATGTGCAGAGCATGGTACTGTTTACCAGCAAGAAATCGGCGGTAGCAGGCATTGTGCGCTCGCTAAACAAGCTAGGCTACCCGGCGCAGGGCATCAGTTCGGACCGCACCCAGGAGGAGCGCGAAGAAACCATGCGCGCCTTCAAAAACAAGCAGTTTCCCATCCTGGTGGCTACCGACGTGGTGAGCCGCGGCATCGATATCGACTCGCTGAGCCATGTAGTGAACTTCGACGTGCCCCGCGCCGCTGAGGATTATGTACACCGCATCGGCCGCACGGCGCGGGCGGCCACCACGGGCACGGCTATTACGTTTATCGCCGACCAGGACCAGGACCGCATCATTAAAATCGAAAAGCTCATTGAGCGCGAAATTGAGAAGCAGGCCATTACGGAAGCGCTGGGCTACGGTGTAGCGCCCGAGTTTGACCCTAAGCGTTTTAGCGGCCTACGTGGCAAGACCGGCCCTCGCGAAGGTGGCCGCGGCAGCAGTGGCGGGGGGCACGACCGAGGCCCCCGCCGCGAAGGTGGCCACGCAGATGGTAGCGCCCGGCCACCTCGTGGCGAGGGTGGCGGCCGCGACCGCGGCCCACGCCGCGATGAGGATAAGAATGATCCTAAGCGCGCCGAGCGGCTGGCCCAGGCTACCGCTCGCCTCGCGGCCATCGACGCTGGCCAAGCGCCCGTGGCGGGCTACGTAGCCCCGCCCCGTGAAGGTCGCTCGCCTCGTGAGCCCCGTCCCGAGGGTGAAGCACCACGCGCCCCCCGCCCGCCCCGCGAGCCCCGCCCTGAAGGCGAAGCACCGCGTGCTCCCCGTCCACCCCGCGAACCGCGCCCTGAAGGCGAGTCCCCTACCCCCCACGAGCCCCGCGCCGACGGCGACAAACCTGAGGGCCAACGCCGCCGCAAGCGTGGCGGCCGCAACCGGGGTGGCAAAGGCCCTCGCCCCGCCGACGGTACGGCCCCCACGGCTGCCCCGGACGCCCCGAGTGTAGAATAGTTACCTCCACGTAGGAAGCCAAACGCCCGACCGAACTCCTGTTCGGTCGGGCGTTTGGCTTTTTTCACTTCAGAAAGGGGAGTAAGACTAGCTAACGTTTACCGAAGCTCCTCCGTATTATTCACATAAGTACGCCAATGTTACGGCTAGGTCTAGTAGTAAGAAAATTGGAAACAACAGGCGCAATGGTTTAGAAATAGTGGAGTAGCAATTGGTAGTATTCACCTATTGCTACGAACTGCCCGTAGGGCCACTTCGGCTCGTTATGCCTATTAGCCGCTTGTTGTGAAAAACTGGCTGAACCAAGGCAAAATCAACGAAAAATAGTATGCTGCGGTTGGCGTGGCAACGTCATCTCCATCGCTAACGTGCGCAACAATTCTGCGCAAATGCGTGTTTTCTAAGTTGCTATCTATTGCATCGCAAACGCGAAAGGTAACCCAGCGGAATTGATTTTTTTGTTTTTTATTCCCCGCACGAACTTCTACCTTTGTGCCCCTATTGAAAATCCCTCGCGCTCTGACTAGCCTGTTTGTGAATCGACCGTTGTTGCTCCTGCTGCCCGCGTTGGCGGCCCTCGGCCTCACCACGCAGTGCCAGACGAGCAAGCCCGCTGCCATGGCAGCCGCTACTGCCCCCGCCGCCCCGGCCCCTACCCCCTCCGACTACCGCTACGAAACTGCGCCCAACGACCCGCTCGGCGTGCGCGTGTACACGCTGGCCAACGGCCTGAAGGTGTACCTGTCGGACTACAAAAACGCGCCGCGTATTCAGACTTACCTAGCTGTGCGCGCTGGCTCTAAGAATGACCCAGCCACGGCTACGGGGCTTGCCCATTACCTCGAGCACATGGTGTTCAAAGGTACTTCGCGGCTCGGCACCAAGGATTGGAGCAAGGAGAAACCGGAGCTGGATAAGATTGAGGGGCTGTATGAAACGTACCGCAGCCAGCGCAACGACCCGGCCGCCCGCAAGCGCACCTACCACCAGATTGACTCCATCTCGGGGGTGGCTGCGCGCTACGCCGTGCCCAACGAGTACGACAAGCTAATGGGCAGCATCGGGGCCAAGGGCTCGAATGCGCACACTTCCAACGAAGAAACAGTTTACCAGGAAGACATTCCGAGCAACCAACTTGAAAAATGGGCGGCCGTGCAAAGCGAGCGCTTGAAAGAAATGGTGCCGCGCCTGTTTCACACCGAGCTGGAGGCCGTGTACGAGGAAAAGAACCGGGGCTTGGACTCCGACTTCAGCAAGGAGTTTGAGGCGCTCAATGCCAGCCTCTACCCTACCCACCCCTACGGCACGCAAACCACTATCGGCACAATTGAGCACCTGCAAAACCCGTCGATAACGGAGATTAAGAAGTACTTCGGCCAATACTACGTGCCCGGCAACATGGCGCTGTGCCTGAGTGGCGACCTGGATTACGACCAGACCATTCGGCTGATTGACAAGTATTTTGGGGGGCTACCAAGCAAGCCGGCACCGACCTTCAATGCGCCAGTGGAGCAGCCCATCACGGCGCCCATCGTGAAAGAAGTCGTCGGGCCGCAGTCGGAAAACGTGATGCTGGGCTACCGCTTTGCGGGCAAGGCTACCCGCAACGGCCTACGCCTGCGGATGTTGGATAAAATCCTGACCAATGGCCAAGCCGGGCTCTTCGACCTCGACCTGAACCAGCAGCAGAAGGTGCTGCAAGCCCAGACTTTCGCTGACCTCAACGATGACTACTCGACGCACGTGCTCTACGGCACGCCACGCCAGGGCCAGAAGCTGGAAGAAGTGCAGGCACTGATGCTGGCCGAACTGGCCAAAGTGAAGCGCGGCGACTTTCCCGATTGGCTCATACCCGCCATCGTGAACAACGAGGAGCTGAGCCGCACCAAGAGCTACGAAAGCAACGAAGCCCGCGCATCGGCACTGTACGAGTCGTTCATCGAGCGCGTGAGCTGGGCTGATTATCTCAAGCAAAACGCGGATTTCGCCACCATCACGAAGGCCGAAATCGTCAAGTTTGCCAACGATAACTACGGCGCAAACTACGTGTCAGTGTTTAAGCGCAATGGCCAGGACCCAAATAAGGTAAAGGTTATTAAGCCCGCCATCACGCCAGTGCCGGCTAACCGCGACGCGGCTTCGGCCTTCTATACGGAGGTCTCGAAGCTGCCGAGCACTGAGCTGCAGCCGGTATTCATTGACTACAAGAAGGATATTCAGACGGCCGAAATTAAGCCGGGCCTACCCCTCTATTATACCAAAAATAAGGAGAATGAGCTGTTTAGCCTGTTCTACGCCATCGACCTAGGCACCAATAATAACCCGCTGCTCGACGTAGCTACGGATTATTTGCAGTACCTGGGCACTGGCCAGTATTCGGCGGCGCAATTGCAGCAGGAGTTTTACAAGCTAGGCTGCTCGTTTGCCGTTAGTAGCAGCCAAGACCGCGTGCTCATCAGCCTCAGCGGGCTCGATAGCAACCTGGAGCCAGCCATGCAGCTATTTGAGCAAGTGCTCAACAACCCGCGTGCTGACGCGGCGGCCCTTAAGAACCAAGTGGCCGGTATTCTTAAGCAGCGTCAAGATGCCAAGCTCAACAAGGGCGTGATTCTGAATCAGGCCATGCTGAACTACGCTAAGTACGGCTCGCGCAATCCGTTTACGGACATTGTGCCCGAGGCAAAGTTGAAAACCCTAAAGCCGGAACAGCTAACGGCGCTGCTCAAAAGCCTACCCACCTACCAGCACCGGGTACTGTACTACGGGCCGCGTGAGGTAACTGGCATCACCACTGCCATTCGTACCAAGCACCAGACACCCGTAGCGCTCAAGCCTGCCCCCGCTACTAAAGACTTTGCCGAGCAGCCTTTGAAGGATAAGAAAGTCTATTGGGTTGACTACAATATGGTGCAGGCCGAGATTCTGTTCTTGACTAAAGGCGATATCTACGACCGCACGATGGCGCCGACCGTGGCTCTTTACAATGAGTACTTCGGCGGCGGCATGGGTAGCATCGTGTTCCAAGACTTGCGCGAGAGCAAGGCGCTGGCCTACTCAGCTATGTCGCGCTACGCGAACGCCGACAAGACGGGCCGCTCGAACTACATTCTCAGCTACATCGGCACGCAGAGCGACAAGCTACCCGAGGCCATGGCGGGTATGGAAGGCTTGCTTACCGACATGCCCCTGGCCGACGCCAACCTAGCCATTGCCAAGCAGAGCATCCGCAACAGCATTGCCACCGACCGCATTACCCACGAGGGCGTGTTGCTCAGCTACGAGCGGGCGCGCCGCCTGGGCCTCGACTACGACCTGCGCCGCGATGTGTATGACCAAACCCAAAACATGACGTTTGCCGAGTTGCAGAAATTTCAGCAGGCCAAAATCAAGGGTCAGAATCAGGTTATCCTAGTTATTGGCTCTAAAGACCGGCTGAATTTCAAGGAGTTAGCTAAATACGGCACTGTGCAGCAACTGACTCTAAAAGAGATTTTTGGGTATTGATTTTACCTACTGCTTGCTAGCGTATATGGCGGGCAGCCACCGCTTATAAAACCATACCCAGACTGCCTGCGCCAGCGCCCTTGCTGCATCGGCTCGCCTCACCAACCGGCGACAGGCCCTACCCCGACTTCCCACCCAGATTCCTGACAACGAACTACAGACAATCTTTTCCTCATGGCAGAGCAGAAAATCACCATTAAAAATGGCAAGCTGAATGTACCCGACCAACCAACTATCCCCTACATTGAGGGCGACGGGATAGGTCCGGACATTTGGCGGGCCTCGCAGCTCGTGTTTGACGCAGCGGTAGAAAAAGCCTACGGCGGCAAGAAGAAGCTGGTATGGAAAGAAGTGCTGGCCGGTGAAAAAGCCTTTAAACAGCTCAACAACTGGCTGCCGGCCGAAACGCTGGACGCCTTTCGTGAATACCTAGTAGGCATCAAAGGCCCGCTGACTACGCCCGTCGGCGGCGGCATTCGCTCGCTGAACGTGGCCCTGCGCCAGGAATTGGACCTATATGCTTGCGTGCGCCCCGTGCGCTATTACGACGGCGTGCCCTCGCCGGTGAAGCACCCGGAGCTGACCAACATGGTCATCTTCCGCGAGAACACGGAGGACATCTACGCCGGCATCGAGTACATGAACGGTACGCCACAGGCCCAGAAAATGCTCGAATTCCTGCAAGACGAGATGGGCGTGAAGAAGATTCGCTTCCCCGAGTCGTCGTCGTTTGGCATTAAGCCAGTGTCGAAAGAAGGCACCGAGCGCCTCGTGCGCGCCGCTATCAAGTATGCCTTGGAAAACAAACTGCCTTCGGTGACGCTGGTGCACAAGGGCAACATCATGAAGTTTACCGAAGGCGCGTTCAAAACCTGGGGCTACGAGCTGGCCGAGAAGGAATTTGGTGCCAAGGTTTTCACTTGGGCGCAGTACGATAAAATCGTAGCCAAACAAGGCGTGGCCGTGGCCGATGCCCTGCAAAAGCAAGCCCAAGAGCAAGGCAAGCTCATCATCAAGGACAGCATCGCCGATGCCTTCCTACAGCAGATTTTGCTGCGCCCTTCCGAGTACTCGGTAGTGGCTACGCTGAACCTGAACGGCGACTACATCTCCGACGCACTGGCTGCCATTGTGGGCGGTATCGGCATCGCGCCGGGCGCCAACATCAACTACCTCACTGGCCACGCCATCTTCGAGGCTACCCACGGCACCGCGCCCAAGTACGCCAACCAGGACAAGGTGAACCCCGGCTCGGTTATCCTCTCGGGCGTGATGATGCTGGAGCACCTAGGCTGGAAAGAAGCCGCTGCCCTCATCAATAAGGGCCTCGAAGCCGCCATCGCCAGCAAGCGTGTCACCTACGACTTCGAGCGCCAGATGGAAGGCGCTACCCTCCTCAAAACGAGCGAGTTTGGCGAAGAAATTATCAAGAATATGTAGTAGCTTGGCAGTCGCCAAAAAGACAAACCCCCGCGTTGGCTGATAGGTCGGCGCGGGGGTTTATGCTTAGAAGGGTGGCCGCGCAACTAGGCGCAATTACGCGTTCAGGTTTGGCTACCGCTTCACCCAATTGCGCTTATGCCGCCTACTTGCTCAGCACGGCTGTGCCGCCGCTGTCGGGAATGGGCGTGAAGCTGATGCCCTCGGCGCGGCAAAATTCTAGCACGGCTTGGTGGGCGCCTTTATACTGGTCGTTGTTGAAGTCGTGCACGAAAATGTAGCCGCCAGGTG
>CAZZDR010000135.1:0-9507 GCA_964652535.1 uncultured Hymenobacter sp.
CGGCCCGGCAGCGGCCGTCCAATGCTTTCAAACGTGCGCCGGCCCATCACCACAGGGTGGCCGAGGGTGTGGGTTTTGAAGTGCTGCAAGTCGGCGGGCAGGTGCCAGGGCAGCTGGCCTTGCCGGCCGATAACGCCGTTTTCAGCAGCCGCTACGATTAGAGAAACCATATTTTTAAGAATAATGACCCGTTGTCTGTCAAGGCAAGCCTGCGAAGCCCTAACAGATGACTTATGCGATACTATCTAATTCGAGCTTGGTGCCGCGTAAAAAATCTTCCACGCTCAAGCGTTTTTTGCCTTCGAGCTGTACTTCGAGTAAATCGAGCCAGCCAGTGGGAGTAGCCACGCGCAAGTGGTGGCGGCCGTCGGTGGCCCAGGTGCCGGGCATGGTGCTAGCAGGCAGGTCCGCCGCCACCTGGGCGCGGTATACCTTAAGGCCGCGGCCATCGGGTAGGGTGGTGTAGGCGGCGGGCACAGGTGCCAGGCCCCGCACCTGGTTCGCCAGCTCGGCGGCAGGGCGTGTAAAGTCGAGCCGGCCGGTTTCCTTCGTTAGCTTGGGCGCGGAGCGCAAGTGGGGAGTAGGGGGCTGCGGCATGCTCGGCGCAGTGCCTGCCGCAATGGCCACCACCGTGCGCCGGGCCAGCGCCGCGCCCAGCACCTTCAGCTTATCATACAAGGAGCCAAAATCATCGGCGGGGTCGATAGCGATTTTATCCTGCAAAATGAGGTCGCCGGTGTCAATCTCGTGGCGCAAAAAAAAGCTGCTCACGCCCGTTTCCTGGTCGCCGTGCATAAGCGCCCAGTTGATGGGTGCCGCGCCGCGGTACTGCGGCAGCAGCGAGGCGTGGATATTGACCGAGCCCAGGCGCGGCATATTCCACACCGCCTCGGGCAGCATCCGGAAGGCTACTACCACCTGCAAGTCGGCCGCGTAGCTTTTCAATTCGGCCTGAAAAGCCGGGTCCTTGAGGTTGGTGGGTTGCAGCACGGGTAGGCCGTGGGTGAGCGCTGCCGCTTTCACGGCCGAGGCTTGCAGCTGCCGTCCGCGCCCGGCGGGCCGGTCGGGGCCGGTGATAACGGCCACTACCTGCGTCTCGGGCAGCGCAAGCAGAGTTTCGAGGGTGGGCACGGCAAAGTCGGGCGTGCCCATAAAGACGATTCGGAGTGGAGCACTCATATAAAAAGGGATGGCTGGCGGCGCCGGCTTATTTTTCAGGATACAGCAAGTACTTCTGGCGTAGCGCCTTGTACTGGCTCAGTTGAGGCTGCCAGCTAGCCCGGATGCTGGCCTCTGAGCGCCCGGCCACTACCTGCGCCCGCAGCGAGTCGGTGCCGGAAAGCTGCTCAAAATACTTCGTAAAGAAATGCTCCTTATCGGTGCTTTGCTGATAAAAATCAAGCAAATAGCGCACACTGAAAAACTCAGCTGCTTCGCCCGGCGCTGGCTGGCGCAGGTCGAGGCCGTAGCAAAGTTTGCCCTGGAGCGGGGGGGTAGGGGAGCCGGCGTTGGGCTGCGGCGTAAACTGGTAGGGCCGCGTGGCAGGCTGCGTGGGCGCCCCCACCACCTCAAAGGGCCGGTCGGTGCCGCGGCCCACGCTCACGTTGGTGCCTTCGAGCAGGCACACGCTGGGGTACAGCGCCACGGCCCGCGGGGTGGGCAGGTTGGGCGAAGGGCGCACGGGCAGGGGGTAGGGCGTGGCGTGGGTGTAGCCGCCCGCCACCGGCACCACCGTAAGCGGGCAGCGGCGACCGCCAGCCAGCCACTTTTCGCCGTTCAGCATCTTGGCCAGCTCGCCCACCGTGAGGCCGTGGCAGATGGGCAGCGGGTCGAGGCCCACAAACGAGCGGTGCTTGGGCGCCAGCACTGGGCCATCGACCACCGTGCCATTGGGGTTGGGGCGGTCGAGTACCACCACGGCTTTGCCCTGCTCGGCGGCGGCTTCCATCACGTAGTGCAATGTGCTGATGAAGGTGTAGAAACGGGTGCCCACATCCTGAATGTCGAAGACCAGCACGTCTACATCGGCTAGCATATCGGGGGTAGGCTTTTTGGTTTTGCCGTACACCGAGCGCACGGGCACGCCGGTGCGGGCATCGCGGCCGTCGGTGATGGTAGCTCCGTCGGCTGCCTCGCCCCGAAAGCCGTGCTCAGGCGCAAAAATGGCCGTCAGGTTAATCCCCAACGTTTTCAACGTGTCCACCAGGTACGTATTGCCGATACGCGAAGTCTGGTTTACAACCAAGCCTACGCGCTTGCCACGCAGGCCAGGCAGGTAGCGGCCCAGCTGTGCAGCTCCCATCACGAGTGGCCGGGCGGGGGGGGTAGGGCGGGCCGCCGCCGGGTGGCCACCCGGCATGTCGGCACTGGCATTACCATTGGCGGAGCAGGCCCCGAGGCCAGCCGCCACGAAAATCCATTTCATCATGGCTCAAAAGTACCGTTGTGAAGAAGAAGCGCGCTGCTAGCCTGGTGCAACGCCCAGCGCGGCCGTAGCTTTACACCCACTCGTGAATACCGCCCGCTACATATCGCGCCGCATGGACGGCGCCGACACCGGCTCCTTTACCCACTCCGTTACGCGTATTGCTACGGTCAGCATTGCCCTAGGCATTGCCGTGATGATTGTGTCGTTCTCCATTCTGCACGGATTTCGCGAGCAGATTCAAAACAAGATTTTCTCGTTTGGCGCTCACTTGCAGCTCTCGCGCTACGATACCAGCAACTCGCTCGAGGTAGCGCCCATCTCAGAGCCCGAGCTGCGGCGCGCATTGTCGCGTTACCCGCAAGTGGCTTCGGTTCAGCCGTTTGCTCGCAAAACGGCTATTATCAAAACGACGGACGAGGTGCTAGGAGTGGTACTCAAAGGCGTGAGCGAGCGGCACAGCCCCAGCTCGATGCGCCAGAATATGGTGGCTGGCAAGTTCATCACCTTCGCCGACTCGGCGGCCAGCAACGACATCGTTATCTCCCGCAAAATCGCCGATAAGTTGCGCCTCAAGGTGGGTAGCAAGGCGCTGTTCTACTTCATTCAACAGCCGCCACGGGTGCGGCCATTTCGGGTGTCAGGTATTTACCAAACTGGCCTCGACGAGTTTGACGAGGTGTATGTGCTCGGCGACTTACGCCAGATTCAGGAACTTAATGCCTGGCCCGACTCGCTAGTGGGTGGCCTCGAAGTACGCTTGCGCGATTTTGCGCGTCTCGACCACACCTTCGACCAGTTCTACGACCAGCTGCCCTACGAAGTCCGCATCGAAAAAATAACCGACCAGTATGCCCAGCTCTTCGACTGGCTCAATCTACTGAATCGCAACGTGATTATCTTTTTGATACTCATTATTTTCGTAGCTACTTTCAACATGGTGGCCACCATTTTCATCATGATTTTGGAGCGCACCAAGATGATTGGTATCCTGAAGGCGGTGGGCGCAACCGACAATCAGATTCGGGAAATGTTCTTCTTCCGCGGCATGTCCATTACGCTGCGCGGGCTGGTAATTGGCAACGTCATTGCCTTGGGATTCTGTGCGTTGCAGTATTATTTCCGAATTATTCCGCTCGACCCCGAGAACTACTACATGGACCGCGTGCCCATCGCCTGGGACCCCACCGTGATGGTGTTGCTCAACGTGGCTACGCTGGTCGCCTCCATCCTGTCGGTGCTCATTCCTACCTATATGATTGCGCGCATCAAGCCTATGGTGGCTATCCGCTTCGATTAAGCTACTGGGGTGGGGTAGGGATAATGCGCGCAGAATGCCTGTTGGCTAGTTGCCCAACTAGTAGGCTAAAAAGCCTTCACTATGGTCCACAGGGAATTCTTTTTCAATCCATACTGGTTAGGTTTTTTTTAGCGTTTACGCGGTAGAAAGCGGCAGTTGGCCGATGAAACTGGGCGCGTAGGGTGAAAAAAATCGTATCTTGCGGGTCCAAATAAGGCTTCCAATCAATTCGGTTCCGTGCAACCAACACGTCGCCTAGCTGCCTCCTAAGGGTATCATATTTTCCTTTTTTCATGAAAAATCTCGTTCTACGAGCAAGCCAGCTGATGCTGGCACTAGTGCTATTAGCCAGCCTGGGCCTGAGCAGCTGCAAAAAATCAGATTCTTCCACTACGGTTAATGGCAACTGGACCAGAGGTAACTCGTTTCCAGGCACTACCCGCAACGGTGCTGTTAGCTTCATTATCAATAATGTAGCATATGTAGGTACGGGTATCGACGCCAACAGCAACAAATACAAGGACTTTTATTCTTTCGCTCCTACTACCGGTAGCTGGACCAAGTTGACTTCGATGCCTGCTGCTGCTGTTGCGCGCTACAACGCCGTAGCTTTCGTGGCTGGTGGCAAAGGCTACGTGGGTACGGGCTACGATGGCACGAACATGCTGAGCGATTTTTGGCAGTTTGACCCCGCTGGTACGACTACTGTCACTACCACCACGGGCACTACCGTTACTACCACCACCACCAGCGGTAGCTGGAAGCAGGTTGCTGACCTGACGACGGTATCGGGCGGTACGGCTCGCTATGGCGCCGTAGCCGGCAACGTAAGCGATATCGGCTACGTGGGCTGCGGCTTCGATGGCAACTACCAGAAGGATTTTTACCGCTATAACCCGGCTGCCAACACTTGGAGCACCTTTGCTGGCTTCCCCGGCGATAAGCGCATGGGCGCGTTGGCCTTCACCATCAATGGACAGATGTACGTAGGTACGGGCATCAACAACGGTCTCTATACCACCGACTTCTGGTCGTATAACCCCGCTGGCGATACCTGGACGCGTAAGCATGACTTAGCTAACATTAGCAACAGCACGGGTTCGTACGACAACAGCGCCCTACCCCGGGCCTACGCTTCGTCTTTCGTAGTGGGTAACCTGGGCTACGTAACCGTAGGCAGCAACACTGCTGTGCGCACCGACTGCTTCGCTTATGACCCAACCCTCGATACCTGGACTGCCACTAACCCATTCAAGGGTGCCGGCCGCAACTCGGGCGTATCCTTCGGCATTGGCAACTATGGCTACGTGGGCACGGGCTACGCGGGCAGCACCCGTTTCGACGACTTCTGGCAGTTTGACCCCAATGCTGCGCAGGAATAAAGCTATTGGTTGGGCCGGAGCGCTGGGCGCCCGGCTTTCCTTTGCCGCCTGTTGCCTGGGCCTGTTGCTGGCCGCTGCCAGCTGCTCGAAAGACCCGAGTGCTATCGGCGTAGGATTGCCCGATGCCCAAGCTAATACGGGTGCTTACCTGGTTGACACGTTGACGGTACGAGCCTCTACCGTGCTGCGCGACTCGGTGGTGACCTCCAACTTGGCCAACCTGCTGGTAGGTCGCTACACCGACCCGCTGCTGGGAACACTCACAGCTAAGAGTTATTTCCAGGTAGGCCTGACGGACGTGTTCAACCCGGATGCCTCGTTCATCTACGACTCCACGACGCTGGTACTGCGCACGGCTCCCGCTACGCGCCCAGATAGCTACATCTACGGCGATACGACCAAGACCCAAGCGCTGTTCGAAGTGCACCCGCTCATCGACCCCATTTCGGTTACGAAGGTGTCTTTTGCTTCGCCCAAGCTTACGCGTCTCAACTACGACTCGACCACCTTGCTCAACCGTGGAGGGGTAGTGCCGGTGCGGCGGGTACGGCCCACGTTGAGTACCCTGCGCCTGCGTCTCTCCGACGACTTAGGCCGCCGGCTACTTACGGCTGGTCAAACTGGCCGCATCACTACGCAGGACCAATTCGACGCTTTTCTTCCGGGCTTGGTACTTACGCCTGCGCCGAGCGATGACGCCACCATTGTGCGCCTCAGTGCAACGGCTAGCGACGCCGGTATGCTATTGTATTATCACGACCCGACTAACCCAACGGTGGTGCTTACCAGCACGTTTTCGCTAGCAAGTGTCAATCGCCACTTTTATCAGATAAAGGCAAACCGCCGCACGGCTGGCATAGCCAACCTGCCAACTACGTCGTTGCAAGCAGTTGATGCTGCCCGCACCGGGATGAACACGGTTATTGAAGGTGCGCTCGGGCTGCAAACTCGTTTGCAATTCCCTTACCTTACTGATCTGCAGCAGTATGGTGCCAATTTGACCATTACCGACGCAAAGCTTACGGTGCTGGTGCCACCAAATTCGCTCACTCAGTATGTGCCCGTGCCGCCTAACCTTTCTATCTACCTGACCGACGCTAACAATCATCCTCTAGGGCTTTACGCTAACGGTACGACAACAACAAACAATGGTGTCTATCAGTCAGGTGTTTCTACCCAAACCGGTATTGAGCAAGGTTCTTACAACTGGTCGGTAGAAAGCTACGTGCAAGCCGTTCTAAACCGGACTATTCCCAACAATGGTTTCTTGATAGCCTCTTCTACTCCCGCGCTACTCAATCGCGTGGTGCTTGGTGGGCCACTCAACACGACTAACCGACTCCAACTGCGGATATACTTTATTACCGTGAAATAGGCCTGCGCCTAGCATCGGTTGCCGCTGCCAAGGGGGGTAGCAATTGCCACATCATGAGGCAATTGCTACCCCCCTTTCTGATTTATCTGAAAAAAAGACAACTAAGCGCTACCCTCTCTCTGTTTAAGGAACGTGTCTGACCTGCTGCCCCCCTCCGCTACTCGCCCCGATTTGCTGCGCGTTTCCTACGATGACTACCGCGCCCTACCCGCCATTGCCAATTCGGATTTGTCGCGCCTGCGCGATGCCCTCGATGGCCGCCCTCCACGCACCGATTCCGGCTCGGGCGCGCTCAGCTTCGGCACGGCGTTTCACACGGCCCTGCTAGAGCCAGCCGAATATCAGCCTGGCCAGCCTGGCCTCAATGATACGCTCGTATGGTGGCTGGTAGAAGGTGTAAAGCTGAATACTGAGCTAAGCCGCCTGCTAGAGCACGGCGTCACAGAACGGAGCGCCATTTTCACCGAGCCTACTACCGGCACGCTGTGCAAGCTGCGCGCCGACCTGGTGCTCGACCAGCCCGGCCAACCCTATACCGTAGTCGATTTTAAAACTACCCTGGCCCGCGATGCCGACCATTTTCGGCTACAATGCAGCCATTATGATTACGACCGCCAGGCTGCCTTTTACCTCGATGCCCTCCATGCCGAGCGCTTCTTGCTAGTAGGTGTGCAAAAGGTCGAGCCTTTCGGGGTTTTCCCCCTCGAAGTACCCACCGAAATGCTTGCCGAAGGCCGCCGCAAGTATATGCACCTGCTCAAGCTGCTACGCGCACCCGGCACCGCGCCTGCTTATCGCGCCCAGGCAGTGCAAGCCGCCGCCGCCGCCTTGGGTCACCCAGCAGCTTAGCGGTGCGGGTCCCTACCCCAGGTATGGAGATGTAATCAGTGAAAAGTAATTAGAACCCCGTCAGGTTATTAGCAGTCAACTCGCGTAGCAGTTGCCGCAAAGTAGCTGGCTCGTGCAGCTGCTGCACCAAGTACTGCAAGTAGTCCGTTTCGGCCCGCAAGTCACGCTTAATCTGGCGCAAGCGGGTACGCTGTTGCTTTTCAGTACCACTCCAAGGCGCATCTTCTACAGGCCGCCGAGCGGTAGCCAGTGCCTGCGTTAGTTGTGCTTGCTGCTGAGCCAGCGCAGTCGTGTAAGCTTGCAGCAAGGCGTCAGTTTCAGGGCTAGGAGTGGGGGTAGGGGTATCGGAGGCAGCCAGCAGTGCTAGCAGAGCAGCTAAATCACCGGCCGCGTAGGCCGCCGTAATGCGCTGCATCAAGGCTGTCTGAGCTTGCTGGGTAGCTGCATCGGCTTGGGCGGCGCGGTCGGGGTGGTGCAGGCGGGCTAGTTGGCGGTAGGCCGCTTTGGTATTTTGTAGCAGCAACTGACCGTCGGCCTCGGCGGCGTGCGCTTGGGTAGCGCGTTGGTACTGCGCGCGCTGCTGGCGCCGTGCCCGCGCGGCCGCCGCGGCCTGCTCGTGGGGCAGCAAAGATTTGTCAGGTTCAGCCGTAGCGAGGGGAGTAGGGCCGTCTTCCTCTTCCTCTAAAGACGGTGAAGCAGGGGCGTAGCGGTCCAGCAAGTCGCGCTCATCCTCCCCAAAATGGTTCTGCAGGCTGTGGGCGTTGTGTACCAGCGCCGCTATTACTTGCGCTTCTTCAGCGCGGTTCAGGTAGCCAGCCGTCAACGCGCTTTCTAGGGGCTCATATAGGGCCCGGCGTGCTACCACAGCTGCCGCGGCCACCGGCCCCACCTGCCGCCAATAAGCTTGGCGAGCGGCTACTTGGGTTGCCAACAGGGTACGCAGCTGCTCACGCAACGCATCGACAGTAGCCATTGCTTGGCGAAAGGCCTGCTGCACCGGCGAGCCAGCTTCTGGCGCAGCTATGCGGTCGGGCAAAAACTGTCGTTGGGGAAAGGAAGAATCACTCACAATCCCTAAAAGTACGGCCTGTCTCTTAATGACAATAAGGATTAGGTGTTTCGAATAACACTACAAGTACGCATGGTGGCTTCGCAATAAAGAAGTAAAATATACCTCAATTAATAATAATTGCATTCTTGTAAAAAAAGTAATTCGAAAATTATTTCAATAATAGTTGCGCAATTAAAATAATTGCTGCACCTTTGTCGTACTAAAAGCCCAAAGCCATGTACCGCCGCCTGAGAAATTTTCATACTTCAAGTAAGCTGCAGCCAGAGAAGCTGCTTCGGCTCGGTACGTTTGCCTAGTTTTAGCTTTCGCTAAGATTGACGCTACCCGAGCCCCTAACGCTCGGGTTTTTTGTTGTTGGCGGGTTACTAGCCACTTAGCTTATTGCTCAGCGTTCTTTTGCCATCCTGCCTTCTGCTAGCCGCAGCTAGGTTAAAACCAACTGGCAAATTGTATTTACGTTTTTTTCTTTCACGATTCTCGATCAGCATTTGCTAATAGGAATTAATGAAATTAAAAAATACTGAGCTTAAGGATTGTAAAATTAATCGGATTTATATGTCAAATAAAATGATTTTTATTTGCGTGGCAATGGTGGGTCTAATTCATAAAGAAAGAGTTACTAATTAATTTCCTTATCTGTTGCTCTTCACTAGCGCAGTTATGCTTTTTTATTTCTTGATTAGATCCCTACCCCCTCGTCGGCATAAAGATTATAGGTAGTAGCCACCTTTCGCCTCCAGGCAGTTGCTGCGCTCGCCCCGCTATAAAAAAAGTGAGCGGCGCTTCTGCACCCTGAAAATAGAATATTTAAAACCACGCGGCCTGGCCGGGCATTGAAGCGGAACCCCCGGCCATTTCTCGCACAAGTTGCTTAGTTACTGAAAATAAAAGCAGCCGGATAGAATAAACTGGCAAAATAATTGTTTCTCCTTTTACAAGAATCAACTATGATTCACGACTTAGGCAAACGGCTGACCCCTTAATGGCAGCCGCTGGCCGGAACGGCCACCCGCCGGGGCCCTAGTTGCTCCGGCGGCCCGTTCCAAACAGGTCGCCAACCAACTTTTTCGTGGGTACTACAAGCTCCGTAGCACTCAGGCTCCC
>CAZZDR010000136.1:0-9501 GCA_964652535.1 uncultured Hymenobacter sp.
ATTTTGTCGCCGCCGC
The DNA here is from genome assembly GCA_964652535.1 of uncultured Hymenobacter sp. Lineage (GTDB taxonomy): Bacteria > Bacteroidota > Bacteroidia > Cytophagales > Hymenobacteraceae > Hymenobacter. The sequence continues at coordinate 17 of CAZZDR010000136.1, forward strand.
GCATGCCCCAGTAGCTAGCTTCATCGGGCGTTACGTGCAGTTTGTACTGCTCGTCTACGGTACCGTCGCGGCGGCACAAGTAGCTTACGTTGAATAGCTTGCCATCTTCGTACACCGGCATCGAGCCCGCAATCACGTTGATGTTGTAGCTCACGGCCAGCTCCATCATCCGCACCTTGATAGGCTCGGTGAAGGCCGCCATGCCCCGAATGGCTGCCGAGGCTGATGATTCGTTGGTGAGCGCCATCATGGGCGCGTTGAAAAATTCCGGAAACAGCACGCAGTCAGCCTTGTAGCCGCTCACGGTGTCTACAAAAAACTCGATTTGCTGGAAGAAGTCTTCCAAGCTCTTCGTAGCGCGCATCTGCCACTGCACAATGCCAATGCGCACGTTCGACTTCTGGTTGCCGATGAGCTTGTCAAATTCCTCATCGTAATACACGTTAATCCACTCCAGTAGGGTAGCGTAAGCCTTTGATTCCGAGTCGTATGGTAAGTAGCCGCGGATGATTTTGCGTACGTGAAACTCGTTCGACAGCTGGAAGGTGAGGATGGGGTCGACCACTTCCTTGTTACGCACCATCTCCACGTACTTGGCAGGCGTCATCTCGTTGGCGTAGGCGGCGTAGCCGGGAATGCGGCCACCGGCCACCATAGCGCGCAGGTTGAGGCTCTCACACAACTCCTTACGGGCGTCGTAGAGGCGGCGGCCCAGGCGCAGGCTGCGGTATTCGGGGTCCACGAATACGTCGACGCCGTAGAGCGTATCGCCCTCCGAGTCGTGAGTGTCAAACTTACCGTTGCCGGTGATTTTAGCGTACGTGTGCTTGTCGCCAAACTTGCTGTAGTCCACGATAATAGCCAGCGCGGCGGCCACCACTTGGCCGTTGTCTTCGATGCAAATCTGACCCTCCGGAAACTTCTTAAGCAGCGTATTGTACTCGTCCTGCGACCAGGCGCCTTCCATATTGGAATACACCTTTTCCATGATGGCGTGAATGGCCTTGAAGTCGCCGCGGCGCAACTGGCGCAGCACCAGCTTGTGAGCCGGCACAGCGGTGGGCGTCAGGCGCTCGTCGAGAGCCGTGAGGGCGGGGCCCAGCTTACCGCTTTTTTTGTGGTGGTGCGCGCCGCCAGGCGCGGCTTTGGTGCCAGCAGAAGTAGCCATAAATACAGAAAAATTCAGCAGAAAATGAGGGGTAGGCCACGGGGCCAGCCAGTTAGTAAACCACGTTTGGCGCAAAAAGGATGCGTTGCGCCGGTTATTGGCGCCTCACGCGCTAGGCGATGCGCTCCACAATGGCTTGTCCCACGGGCTGCCCTACCCCTGCTGTACTGTTGAATAAATTGGCATTGCCGGCTAGTAGTTTGCTGCTACACGCCTGTCATTTCGGGTACTTCGGCGTCGGGCACCGGCACTACCAGCCGGCCGGCGGTAGCCGCCCGAATCTGGGCAACCGTGACGCCGGGGGCACGCTCGCGTAGCACAAAGCCGTCGGGTGTCACATCGAGCACGGCCAGCTCGGTCACGATTTTTTTCACGCAGCGCAAGCCAGTTATAGGTAAGGTGCAGTCGGTGAGTAGCTTGCTAGAGCCGTCGCGGGCCACGTGCTGCATGGCCACGATGATGTTTTTGGCCGAAGCCACGAGGTCCATCGCGCCGCCCATGCCTTTCACCATCTTGCCCGGAATCTTCCAGTTGGCAATGTCGCCGCGCTCACTCACCTCCATGGCGCCCAGGATGGTCAGGTCCACGTGCTCGCCCCGAATCATGCCAAACGAGTCGGCCGAGCTAAACAGGCTGGAGCCCGGCAACGTCGTAACGGTCTGCTTGCCCGCGTTGATGAGGTCGGGGTCCACCTCGCTCTCGGTTGGGAAAGGCCCCATGCCCAGCAGCCCGTTTTCGCTTTGCAGCTCCACGCTAATGCCGGCCGGAATGTAATTAGCGACCAGCGTCGGAATGCCGATGCCGAGGTTGACGTAGGAACCATCTTGTACTTCCTGCGCAATGCGCCGGGCAATGCCGTGTTTATCGAGAGCCATGGGTGGGGTAGGGGATAGAGATATTTATTTGCTAGCGGCTAGGCGTTTGGTTAGCGCCGCGTACACAGCCTTGCGGAAGCGCGGCACCAGGTCGGGCGTGTTGTTGTGCGGAAATTTTTGGGTGTAAATCAGCACCACAAGGTGCTCTTTGGGGTCGACCCAGTAGTCGGTGCCAAACGCGCCGCCCCACTCGTAGCTGCCCACCGACTGCCCGGTTTGGGCCGCGCCGGCCGGTGTCACGATGCTGAAGCCCAGGCCAAACTTATTCAGCCCCTGGCTCACGTTGCCAATCTGGTTTTGGGTCATCAGGGCTACTGTGCTGGGTTTCAGCAGGCGCTGGCCATTATAGATGCCGCCGTTCAGCAGCATCTGCAAAAAGACAGCGTAGTCGTCGATGGTCGAGGACAGACCACCGCCGCCCGAAAAGTACGTGCCCGCCTGGTTCGGAAAGTCGGGCCGCAGGCTCAGCATGCCTGAGGCCGGCATGGGCACCGTGCGCTGCTGGTACTCGGTGTAGAGCGGTACGAGGCGGCTTTGGCGGTCGGCGGGCAGGTAGAAGTAGGTATCGCGCATGCCCAGCGGCTCAAACACGTGAGCCCGTAGGTATTGGTCAAGCGGCTGCCCGCTCAGCACCTCAATCAGGCGGCCCAGCACATCCACACTCAGCCCGTAGGTGAAGCGCTCGCCCGGCTGGTGCATCAGTGGCTGCCGCGCCAGCGCGTCGATGGCCGGCCCCAGCGTGCCTGCCGGCGACCCTACCCCCGACGGAATGTGCGCCTTGGCATAAATAGCCCGGGCCTCGGCCGAGCCAATCACCGCGTAGCCAATGCCCGAGGTGTGCGTCAGCAGCTGCCGAATGGTAATCTCGCTGCGCGCCGGCACGGTGGTAAACGTCGAGTCTTTGGCATTGAAGGTGGCCAGCACCTTTGGATGCGCAAAGGCGGGCAGGTACTTGGAAATGGGGTCGTCGAGCTGAAACTTGCCTTGGTCATACAACTCCATTAGCCCCACGCTCGTGATGGCTTTGGTCTGCGACGCAATGCGCTCGATAGCGTTGGGGCGCAGCGGCGTTTTGGCTTGGGCGTCGGCATAGCCCAAGGCTTTGCGGTACACCACCTTGCCATCGCGGGCCACTAAGGCAATGACGCCCGGTAGCCGGCCGTCGTCCACGTAGCCTTGCAGCAACTGGTCAATCTGCTGCAAACCCGCCGGGCTCACGCCCACACTGGCGGGTGCCGCTACGGGCAGCATCGCCGAAGCCGGCGCGGCGGGCTGGGCCACTGCGACAGTAGCGGCGCCAAGCGCCAGCAGCCAGGTCAAGAGGCTGTTTTTCGTTGCGGTCATAGAAGCGGTTGCTAAATCTAAAAAAAGTGCTTTTGAACGCATACTCCTTTCGAAGCTGAAAAAATTCTAGCCGGTCATTCCGAGCGTGCCGAGGAATGACCAGCTTATGGATCTCTAATCGGCTTCGCCCAAAAAATCCGTACTACTCGGTGGGCCGTACTGTGCGCTGCTCGATGCGCTTCTCGTAGTTCTTGCCCTGAAATATGCGCTGCACGAAGATGCCCGGTGTGTGAATCTGGTTGGGGTCGAGCTCGCCAGCGGGCACCAACTCCTCCACCTCGGCCACGGTAATCTTGCCGGCCGTGGCCATCATAGGATTGAAATTGCGGGCCGTGCCTTTGTAGATAAGGTTACCGGCAGTGTCGCCGCGCCAGGCTTTTACGAAGGCAAAATCGGCGTGCAGCGCCGTTTCGAGCAAGTACATTTTGCCGTTAAACTCGCGGCTTTCTTTCCCTACCCCCACCTCGGTGCCAAAGCCCGCTGGCGTGAAGAAGGCCGGAATGCCCGCCCCGCCCGCCCGGCAGCGCTCGGCCAGCGTGCCCTGCGGAATTAATTCTACCTCGAGCTCGCCAGCCAGCAGCTGGCGCTCAAACTCGGCATTCTCGCCCACGTAGCTCGAAATCATCTTGCGCACCTGCCGCTGCTGCAAGAGCAGCCCGATGCCAAAATCATCAACGCCCGCGTTGTTGGAGATGCAGGTGAGATCGCGCACACCGAGGCGCAAAATTTCCTGAATGGCGTTTTCGGGGATGCCGCAGAGGCCGAAGCCGCCGAGCATCAGGGTCATGCCGTCGGCCAGGCCCGCGAGGGCGGCCTGGGCATCGGCTACAGTTTTGGTTATCATGGGTGGGGTAGGGCGGGCGGAGGAAGATAATTGACGGGTAAAAATTCACCCATTTTTTCGAAACCCCAGTACTCGTCGGTGAATACGGCCAGCGGATTTGCCAGTTGGCCGTTGGGCTCGATTTCCGATTCGGGCTGCATCAGCACCAGCTGCGATACCTGCCGATCCTGGGGTAGGGCTGGGGCGGGGCCGCGCGCGTAGGGCGAGGGCTGAGGGTGGTAGTTGGCATCGGGGCCGGCCAGCAGGTAGGTCACTTGTAGGTGGTCATGAAAGCGCAGAAACACCCGCCGGCCGCCGTCGGCTATCCGGCGCAGGCTATCGAGGTGTAGGGGCCGGGTGTAGAGCAGCGCGAAGCCGGGCGGCACTCGGGCCCAGCGCCCCAGCGAATCGCGTTCGGCGTCCGAGTAGGCGCGGGACTGCCGCAGTAGGGCCTGGCGCAGGCTGTCGGCGCGGGCAAAGCGTGGGTTGGTGACTATGCGAAGCCGCCGGGCCACAAAGCCTTGGGCCGTAAGCTGGCTGTCGCGCACGCTGCGCAAAAAGTGAGCGAGCGAGCCTCGGTAGGCCCGCACGCGGTTGGCCTCCCACTGGCGGCGCTGGCGGTCCGAGCGGGGCGGTATTTCCTCAAATACCGGCTGGCCGTAGAAGGTGACCACCTGCTGCGTGAAATTGGACACGAAGCGCAGGCCGTAGTACTTCACGCGGTAGCCCAGCGCGTAGTTATCGACCTGCACAAACTTGTAGGCCGAAGCAGTGAGCTCATTGGTTTTGGGGTCAAAGTCCAGCAGCACATCCGACGGGTTGGCAATGCGGCACTGGCGCGAAAAAGTGGTTCTACCCAGAAATAATTCGGTAAATTTCTGGAAGTCGCTGACCCGGTTGGGGTTGGGGCGCACTACCACCTCGCCCAGCTGGTTGGCCGTCGGCGCCAGCCGCAGCGTAAGCTGCTGCGCCGCGCTGCCTACCCGGATGGTCTGCCGGGCCAGGCGGTAGCCCACGTAAGACGCTACGATGTCGTAGGTGCCCGCCGGCACTTGCGGAAAGGTAAACGTGCCCTGCTCAGTGGTGGTAACCCCGAGCGTGGTATTCGCCAAAAACACGCTGGCAAACGCCAGCGGCTGCTGCGTCACGGAGTCACGCACGGTGCCGCTGAGGCTAGCCTGCGCCGCCACTAGCCCCGGCAGCACCCACAGTAAAAGAGCTAAGGCGACGCGCATAGTTTCCGGCCAAAGCTACTGGTATAGCTTCTTACAAAAATAGCCGCGTTTAAGCGGCTATCTTATTTTCTTAGCGGGCTCGAGCCCGGGTAGGGGCCGGCGGTGTGCGCGTGGGTGCCGGGGTAGGCGCAGGAGGTGCTGGTATTGGCTTCACCGCTTGGGTTGGTGGCTCGTAGTCGAGGGGCATAAACTCGCCAATTTTCTCGAAGCCCCAGTATTCGCCCAGCGCCACGGCTTCGGAGTTGCGCAACGCGCCGTTGGGCAGAATCTCGACTTCGGGCACTAGCAGGCGCACCTTCGACACTTCGCGCTCGGTGGGGTAGGGCGTGCGCGAGTAGCCCAGCGGCGACATCGCCTCGCCGTAGTTTGGGTCGGGCGTTTCGCCAAAATAGGCCACCTGCAAGTCGCCGGTGTAGCGCAAATACACGTGCTGGCGGTCGGCCGATACCCGGCGCAGGCTGTCGATGGGCCGCGCGCCGGGATACACGATGGCCGAGGTGCCATCGGGCGTCAGGCGCACCAGTTGCGCCAGAAAGCCCTGCTTTTTCAGGTCGTTATTGTATACGCTGCGCATAAAGTGCGTGAACGAGCCCGCGTAGGCTTGGGCGCGGTTGGCGGCCCACTGCTGGCGCTGCCGGTCGTCTTGCGGCGTCATTTCCTCAAACACCGGCTGGCCATCGAAGCTGCCGGCCGAGCCGTCGGGGCTGAAGTGGAAGCTCATACCGTAGTACTTAAGGCGGTAGCCCAACGCCATATTCTCAACCTCCACGAAGTTTTTAGCCGAAGCTACCAGCTCCTTAGTCGAGTCATTCACGAATACTACCACGTCCTTCGGATTGGTGATGCGGGCCTGCTGCGAAAACGCGGTTTGGCCCAAAAACAGGCCCGTGAACTTGTCGTAGTCTTCCTGGGTGTGTGCGCTGGCCTGCACCATTACTTCGCCCAGTGCGGGGCCCGAGGCACTCAGCAGCAGCGTCACGGCCTGGGGCGCGGCGCCCTTACCTACCGTAATGCTTTGCTTGCTCAAATTATAGCCCACGTAGGAGCCCACTATTTCGTAGGTGCCCGCCGGCACTTTCGAAAACACAAACTCGCCCTGCTCCGAGGTGGTGGCGCCCAGCGTGGTATTGGCCAAAAACACGCTGGCAAACGCCAGCGGCTGGTGGGTAGCCGAGTCTTGCACCACGCCCGTCACGCGGCCTTGGGCCAGGGCTAGCCCCGGTAGCAAGCAAAGTAAAAACGCCAGTATTTTCTGCATAAACCAAAGTAAGAGAGAGGTTGCCTTCGCCCAAAAGCGAAGGGTAGGGCAAGAAAAGTGCCTAAGCGCCCAGCGCTGCCCGGGTGGCTTGCGCATCGAGCACCAGTTGAGCCGTGAGGGCAGCAAGGCCGTCGTACTTTTCTTCGCCCCGCAACCACGCAACGAACTCCAGCGTCAGTAATTGCCCATACAAGTCGCCGCTAAAGTCAAGCAGGTTAACCTCAATGGTTTGCGCAAGGTCTGCGCCGATGGTCGGCCGCACCCCAATGGCCAGCATGCCCGGATGGCGGGTGCCCGCAGCCGTAGTCACCCACACGGCGTAGATGCCAATGGCCGGCACCAGCTTTAACACGTCAGGCACCGCGATATTGGCCGTAGGGTAGCCGATAGTGCGGCCCAGCTGCTGGCCCGTTACTACCAGCCCCGTGAGGGGGTAGGGGTAGCCCAGGTACGCGGTGGCGGTAGCCACGTCGCCGGCCCGCAGCGCCCGCCGAATGCGCGTGCTGCTCACGCCCACCGCGTCCACGTCTTGCCGCGGAATTTCTTCGACCGTGAAGCCGTAGCGCTCGGCGTGTTGGCTGAGGTAGTCGAAGCCACCCTCGCGGTTTTTACCAAACCGGTGGTCATAGCCAATTACCAAATGCTTGGTGCCCACCGTTTTTAGGAGTAGCTCCTGGATATACTGCTCCGATGTCCACCCGGCAAACTCGCGGGTAAAGGGCATCACCAGGAGGTAATCGACGCCAAACTCGGCCAGCCGCGCCGCGCGCTCTTCTAAGGTATTGAGCAGCTGTAGCTCTAGTAGCTCGGGGTGCGAGGGCGGCGGGCCCAGCACCAGGCGCGGGTGCGGCCAGTAGGTGATAACCACCGTGGTACCGCCTACTGCATCGGCCACCTGCCGCAGCCGCCCCAAGATGCGCTGGTGCCCCAGGTGCACCCCATCGAAGGTGCCGCTCGTGACTACGGCGTTGGGCAGGCGCGGAAAGTCGGCGGGGTCAGTGATAACTACCATAAACCGCAGATTTAACGGATTAAACGGATTTCGCAGCTACGCTTGCTGCGTAAGTTGGCTATGCAGATTCGGTTGATTGCGCCGCATTTGCGGGCGCCACGTCTGGCGCGGCGGCCTGCTGCGCGGCGAAATAGTCGAGGCCGGCGCGGGGTACCAGGTGGCGTTCGCGCTTGCGGCGGGGGGTAGGGGCATCGCCAGATGCCTCGGCGGCCTCGGAGCGGGGTGGGCGTAGTGCCTGCACCTCATCTACCGTCCAGGCATCTTCGAGCTTGTACTCGCCGATGCGCGTGCGCACCAGCCGCGTAAGGTGGGCGCCTACCCCCAGCGCCGCACCCAAGTCGCGGGCCAGGCTGCGGATGTACGTGCCCTTAGAGCAAACCACCCGAAAATCAATTTCCGGCAATTCGATGCGCGTAATGTCAAACGCCTTAATCTCCACTGCTTTGGCCTTTATCTCGACTTCCTGGCCTTTGCGGGCCAGCTCGTAGGCGCGCTTGCCGTCTACTTTCACTGCCGAAAACAGCGGGGGTGTCTGCTCGATTTTGCCCAGAAAAGGCAGCACTGCCGCCCTGATTTCGGCCTCCGTGAGGTGCGCGTAGGGCAACTCGGCGTCTACGGCCGTTTCGCGGTCGAAGCTGGGGGTAGTCTGGCCCAGCCGGAAGGTGCCTTCGTACTCTTTTTCCTGCGCCTGAATCTGGTCTATATCCTTGGTTTTCTTTCCAGTGCACAAGATTAGCAAGCCTGTGGCCAGCGGGTCGAGGGTGCCGGCGTGGCCGATTTTGCGCGGGCGCAGTGTGTTCTTCACCTTGCGCACAATGTCGAACGAAGTCCAGGTCAGCGGCTTGTCTAACAGTAAAACTTCGCCCGCTTCAAAGTTGAAGTCCGCCAGCTGTTTTTTCGTGCTCATATTAAACTAGTTGCAGGTTGAGGCCGAGCCCAATCATGAGCAAAAGCAGCCCGCCCACGATGATGCGGTAAATGCCAAACGCGCGGAAACCGTACTTGGCCACGAAGCCCACAAACAGCCGAATGGCCAGCAGCGCCACCACAAAGGCCACCACATTGCCGAGTAGCAGCAGCTTTACTTCGTCGCCCGAAAATAGGTGCCCCAGCTCAATGCCTTGGGTATGAGCTTCTTTGTAATAGTCGTAGATGTCTTTTACCGCTGCAGCCGCCATGGTGGGCATAGCCAGGAAAAAGGCAAACTCGGCCGCCGCCTTGCGCGTCAGCTTCTGCGTGAGGCCGCCAATAATGGTGGCCGCCGAGCGGCTCACGCCCGGCACCACGGCTAGGCACTGAAACAAGCCGATGACAAACGCCTCCTTGTAGCTCGGGTTCGTAACCGGGTGGCCACCCTCCTTGGGTTCTTCCTGCGGAAAGAGCTTATCGATGAATACCAGCACGATACCGCCCAGCAGCAGCATCACGGCCACCGTCGTCACCGACTCCAGCAGGGCGTCGATGTGCTTTTTCAGCAGGAGCCCTACCACCACAATGGGCAGAAATGCCACCAGCAATTTTAAGTAAAAATCAATGCTTTGAAAAAAGCGCTTCCAGTACACCACTAGTACCGACAAAATGGCCCCGAGCTGAATTACCACCAAAAAGAGCTTCACGAAGGGGGTAGCCGCGATGCCCAGCAGCTTGGAGGCGATAATCATGTGGCCAGTACTCGACACGGGTAGAAATTCGGTGATTCCTTCCACAATTGCCAGCAGCAGCGCTTGCCAGTAAGTCATTAGGTAGCAGTGAGTAATAGGTAGTAGATAA
>CAZZDR010000137.1:0-9487 GCA_964652535.1 uncultured Hymenobacter sp.
GCCAACCTCTACAACAAGGAAGGTCTACCTGCCTCCACTTTTACGACTGAATAATTCGTGCCTGGCCCCGCGCCAACGTCCTTTTGCCCTATGAAATACCTGCTCGGCTACGACATCGGTAGCTCTTCCATCAAAGCATCTTTGCTCGATATCGCCACTGGGCGCTGTGTGGCCGCCGTGACTTCGCCTACTACCGAGATGGGCATGGACGTGCCCCAGCCCGGCTGGGCCGAGCAACGCCCCGAGCGTTGGTGGCAGGAAGTCATTAATGCTACCCAGCAACTTAAGGCCAAGTATGGCTTCGACGCCTCGCTGTTGGCCGGCATTGGCATCACGTACCAAATGCATGGGCTGGTGCTGCTCGACAAGGCGGGCCACGTATTGCGCCCCGCCATCATCTGGTGCGACAGCCGCGCCGTGGAGATTGGCAACCAAGCATTTGCTGAGCTGGGAGAAGAGTTTTGCCTGCAAAATTTTCTGAACTCGCCGGGTAACTTCACCGCATCCAAACTAAAGTGGGTACGTGAAAATGAGCCGGCGATTTACGCTCAAATTCATAAGATTCAGCTACCCGGCGACTACCTGGCCTACCAGCTTACGGGGCAAATGCAGACCACTGTTTCGGGCTTGTCGGAGGGTGTGTTCTGGAATTTTAAGACCCAGGCCATCGCCCAAGAATTGCTCGACTACTATGGCATCAGCGCCGATTTGCTGCCTGAGGTAGTCGATACCTTCGCTATTCAAGGCCGCCTCACGGCCGAAGCGGCTCAGACACTGGGCTTGGCGGCGGGTACGCCCATCAGCTACCGTGCTGGCGACCAACCCAACAATGCCTTCTCGCTCAATGTGCTGAATGCGGGGGAGGTAGCTGCTACTGGCGGCACGAGCGGTGTGGTATACGGCATCAATGAAACCACTACGGCTGACGCGCGTTCGCGCGTTAACTCCTTTGTGCACGTGAACAGCACCCGCGAGCAGCCTAAAAATGGCGTGCTCATGTGCCTCAACGGTACGGGCATCTTGAACAGCTGGCTGCGCAAGGCAGTGGGCAACCTGCCCTACGACCAGATGAATACGTTGGCTGCCCAGGCGCCGGTAGGAGCGGAGGGCTTGCTTTTCCTGCCCTTTGGCAACGGCGCCGAGCGCATCCTCGAAAATCGACCCGCCGCCGCAAGCCTCCACGGCTTGCAATTCAATGTGCACGGCCAGGCGCATCTCATCCGAGCGGCGCAAGAAGGCATTGTGTACGCTCTCAACTACGGCATCGACATTATGCGTGCTTCGGGCGTGCAGGTGCAAACGGTGCGTGCTGGCCACGCCAACATGTTCCTGAGCCCAGTTTTTCGCGAAGCCTTCGTGAACTGCGGCAATGTAACCCTAGAGCTTTACGACACCGATGCGGCACAGGGCGCAGCCCGCGGCGCTGGTATTGGAGCGGGCATCTATGCTAGCTCCAAAGAAGCTTTTAATGGTTTGGCGCGCATCAGCACAGTAGAGCCTACCCCCGCTTTGCAGGCCCAATACCAGGAAATGTATAGCGACTGGCAAACCCTGCTAGCTCGTGAAACCCGCCCCGCCGAATTGCTGCTAGCCTAAGCGTTCGCGCACGCTCGTCACGCAGCCTGAGCGAAGTACTTCACATGGCGCAGTAACCTAGATTTTCGCCAATGTCAGCAAGCGAAATGCTTTGCTGTGCGCTGAATGACGCGCATTTTTCAAGAATCCGTTTTCACTCACTTCCTCCATTTTCCATTCAACATGGCAACCTCCGAATTTTTCAAAGGCATCGACAAAATCAAGTACGAAGGCCGCGACTCCGATAACCACATGGCTTTCAAGTGGTATGATGAAAACCGGGTAGTAGCCGGCAAGACCATGAAGGACCACTTGCGCTTCGCCACAGCCTACTGGCATACGTTTGTGGGCACCGGTGGCGACCCGTTTGGCCCTGGAACCAAAAACTTTGCGTGGGATAGCAAGGGCGACATCGTGGGCCGCGCCAAGGACAAGGCCGACGCGGCGTTTGAGTTCTTCACCAAGCTCGGCACGCCTTACTACTGCTTCCACGACGTGGACTTGGTGGATGAGGGCGACTCGCTGAGCGAGTACGAGCGTAACTTGGCTACCGTAGTCGATTATCTCAAGCAGCACCAGCAGGAAAGCGGTGTGAAACTGCTGTGGGGCACGGCCAACGTGTTTTCGAACCCGCGCTACATGAACGGCGCCAGCACCAACCCCGACTTCTCGGTGGTGGCCCACGCTGGCACGCAGGTGAAAAACTCCATCGACGCTACCATCGCGCTGGGCGGCGAAGGCTACACCTTCTGGGGTGGCCGCGAGGGCTACATGACCCTGCTCAACACGGACATGAAGCGTGAGCAGGCGCACCTGGGCCGCTTCTTGAGCATTGCCCGCGACTATGCTCGCAAGCAAGGCTTCACCGGCAAGTTCTTCATCGAGCCTAAGCCAGCCGAGCCTACCAAGCACCAGTACGACTTCGACGCCGCCACGGTAATTGGCTTCCTGAAAGAGCACGGCCTGGAGAAGGATTTCATGCTGAACCTGGAAGTGAACCACGCTACGCTGGCTGGCCACACTTTCCAGCACGAGCTGCAAGTAGCGGCCGATGCGAACCTGCTCGGCAGCATCGACGCTAACCGCGGTGACAACCAGAACGGCTGGGATACCGACCAGTTCCCTAACAACCTGAACGAGCTAACCGAGTCGATGCTCATCATCCTGGAGCACGGCGGCATCAAGCCGGGCGGCATCAACTTCGACGCTAAAACCCGTCGCAACTCAACCGACCTGGAGGATATTTTCGTGGCTCACATTGCTGGTATGGACACTTTCGCCCGTGCGTTGGTAACGGCAGATGCCATCCTGACCAAGTCAGCTTACAAGAAATTCCGCACCGATCGCTACGCTTCGTTTGATTCGGGTGCTGGTGCCGAGTTCGCCAAAGGCGGCCTCACGCTGGAAGACCTGCGCAAAATCGCGCACGAATCGGGCGAGCCTACCCCCCGCAGCGGCAAGCAAGAATGGCTGGAAAGCATTATCAATCAGTACATCTAGTAAGGTAGCATCCACTCTGCGAGTCTGAGCTTAGGTCATCGCCTGTGCAAAGACTTGCAGAGTGGACGCTACTAACCCGCGAAAAAATCTGTAGGTGAAGGCGGCACGGGCGTTCTGCGTTGCGTTCCTTTACGGAGTCATTCTTTCGCCTGAAAAAATATGAGCAATCCCCAAGTTTCAATTGACGAACTGAGCGTCAATACTATCCGTCTGCTGTCGGTAGACATGGTGCAGCAAGCCAACTCGGGCCACCCTGGCCTGCCGCTGGGCGCTGCCCCCATGGCCTACGTGCTGTGGTCGCGCTTTTTACGCTTCAACCCCCAAGACCCTAAGTGGCCTAACCGCGACCGGTTTATCTTGTCGGCTGGCCATGGTTCAGCGTTGCTCTACAGCCTGTTGCACCTCTATGGCTACGACCTGAGCCTAGAGGATTTGAAGCAGTTCCGCCAGATGGATTCTAAGACGCCGGGCCATCCCGAGTCGCACATCACGCCCGGCATTGAGGTAACCACTGGCCCGTTGGGCCAGGGTTTCGCCAACGGCCTGGGCATGGCCATGAGCGAGGCGCACCTTGCTGCGCTTTATAACAAAGAAGGCCACGCGCCGGTGCAGGACCACTACACCTACGTGCTGGTGAGCGACGGCGACCTGATGGAAGGCATCGCCTCAGAGGCTGCCTCACTGGCTGGCCACTTGCAGCTGAACAAGATGATTTATCTCTATGATGATAACAACATCTCGCTCGATGGCCCTACCAACCTGACTTACACCGAGAACCCGATGAAGCGCTTCGATGCCTACTACTGGCATACGCAGCACGTGACAGACGGCAACGACCTCGACGCCATCGAGAACGCCATCAAGGTGGCGCAGTCGGTGACCGACCGGCCGTCGATTATTGCCGTAAAAACCATCATCGGCTTTGGCTCGCCGTTGGCTGGCACCAACAAGTCGCACGGCTCGCCGCTGGGCCCCGACAATGTGAAGGCTACCAAGAAGTTCTACGGCTTCGACCCCGAGCAGTCGTTCCAGGTGCCTGCCGAAGTGTACGAGCACCTCAAGCAGCCTGGCCAAAAGGGTGCCGAGCTGCAAAAGCAGTGGGATGCCGACTTTGCTAAGTACGCCGAAGCCTTTAAGGACGAAGCGAACATGTTCCAGCTTTCCTTCAAAGGTGAATTGCCCGAAGGCTGGGATGCCAACCTGCCCGTGTACACGCCCGCCGACGGCGAACTAGCTACCCGCCAGGCTTCGGGCAAGGCGCTCGATGCCATCAAGAAATCGGTGCCGTTCCTGTTCGGCGGCTCTGCTGACTTGGCTTCGTCCAATGAAATGGACAAGTCGGGCAGCGACAGCTTCCAGCCGGCGCACCCTGCCAACCGCAACGTATGGTGGGGCGTGCGCGAGCACGCTATGGGCGCGGCCATGAACGGCATTGCCCACCACGGCGGCCTACGCACCTACGGCGGTACCTTCCTCACGTTCAGCGATTACATGCGCGCGGCCATCCGCCTCACGGCCCTGGCCGAGAGCACGGCTACGTTCGTGTTCACCCACGACAGCATTGGCCTGGGCGAAGACGGCCCTACCCACCAGCCGGTAGAGCAGGTGCTGGCTTTGCGTACCATCCCGAATATCGTGGTGCTGCGCCCCGCCGACGCCAACGAAAGCACCGAGGCCTGGCGCATCGCCATGACCACGCCCAAATCGCCGGTCGTGCTTGTGTTCTCGCGTCAGAAGTTGCCGATTCTGGACCAAACCAAACTTGGTTCGGCCCGCGAAGGCGTGCGTAAGGGTGCCTACATTCTAAGCGAAGCGCAGGGCGGCCAGCCGCAGTTTATTCTCATTGCCACTGGCTCGGAAGTAGCCTTGGCTATGGAAGCTCAAAAAGTGCTGGAGCAGGACGGTACGCCTACCCGCGTGGTAAGTATGCCGAGCTGGGAGCTGTTTGAGCACCAAGACAAAGCTTACCGCGAAAAAGTATTCCCCACCAATGTGCGCAAACGCCTGGCCATCGAGGCAGGCTCGCCCATTGGCTGGCATAAATACACGACCGACGAAGGTGGCATCATTGCCATGAACCGCTTCGGCGCGTCGGCCCCGGCCGAGCTGCTATTCGAGAAATTCGGCTTCACGGTGGAGAACGTGGTGAAGCGCGCCAAAGGCGTGCTCGCCGGCCATCCCGAAGACGAAGGACAGGAAGAAGAGAAGAAGCAAATAGTAGCCAAGGGCGACTAAGCGGAGCGTTGCGGGTGGCTGTTTGTCAGCTACCGGGAGCTTTGCTAATGCAGCCTGCATTTTGATAAACGACCACCCGCAACTACCTCCATCTGTGCCCACGACTCTGATTTTTCGGCGGCCTATTGGCCACCGCCACTGGCTGGCCCTTGCCGCTAAGGCCGCCTTAAAGCAGGCAAGCCAGCAAGTTTTTTCTTGCCCGTAGCTGGGCTAGCTACTATCCCCTAAAGGTGGTAGCTAGTGCAGCTGCGGGTATTTTTTGTGCGTTTGCCGACCGGAAGGGGGGTAGGGCACCGGGTAATTAATCATACTAAAGTCATGAAAATCAACTTATATGGCCTGGGCCTGGCTGGTCTGCTCGGGGCTGCCGCCCTCACCGCCGCTCAGCGCCCACCTGCCGAAAAAGGTCTCAAAGACTATTACAAAAGCTACTTCCCAGTGGGCGTAGCTGTATCGACACGGGCGTTGAAAAACCCAGCCGAGACGGCACTCATCTTGCAGCAGTTCAACAGCCTCACGCCGGAGAACGATATGAAGATGGGGCCTATTCACCCCGAGGAAAACCGCTACAACTGGGGTCCTGCCGATGCTATCGTAGACTTCGCCCAGGAGCATAAGCTGAAGGTGCGCGGCCACAACCTGTGCTGGCACGAACAAACGCCGAAGTGGATTTTTAAGAACGCCGACGGCAGCCAGGTGAGCAAGGAAGTGCTGCTGAAGCGCTTGCACGACCATATCGACGCCGTAGTGAAGCGTTATAAAGGCAAGATTTACGCTTGGGATGTGGTGAACGAGGCCATCGCCGATAACCCGAATGAGTTTTTGCGTGAATCGGACTGGTACAAAATCTGTGGCGAGGACTTCATTGCCGAAGCTTTCCGCTACGCCCACGCCGCCGACCCCAAGGCCGTGTTGTTTTACAACGACTACAATACTGAGCGGCCCGAGAAGATGGAGCGCATCTACAAGCTGCTCAAGAAGTTGAAAGATGCCAAAGTGCCCATCGACGCGGTAGGCTTGCAGGGCCACTGGTCGCTGGTCGAGCCTACCGAGCAGGAGCTGCGCACCACCATCGAGCGCTTTGGCTCGCTGGGCCTAAAGGTGCAGGTAACCGAACTCGACGTGTCCGTTTACCCTTGGGAGAAGGACCGCCGCGCCAAGCGCCCCGACGAGTCGGACGCCTACACGGCCGAAATGCAGGCCAAGCAAACGGCACAGTACAAGCTGTTTTTTAAAGTATTCCGCGACGAAGCGAAGTACATGACGGGCATCACGTTCTGGAATATTTCCGACCACTATTCCTGGCTTGATACCTATCCCGTTGCCGGCCGCAAGAATCACCCGCTGCTGTTTGACGAGAATTTCAAACCCAAGCCGGCTTACTACGAAGTAGTAAAGTTTTAATATCCTGGCGGCGGCCCACGTCTTTCTCCTGCGGGAAAGCGCCCGGACCGTCGTTAAACGATACATCTATGACGAATATCCTTTTCCACCTGCGCCTGACGCTGCTCGTGCTGACCCCAGCGCTCGCCAGCGCCCAGATGGCCGCCCCGCTCGCCGACCACTACATCTCAGCCAAGAAGAGCGCCAGCAGCTTTCCGCTGGTGGCGGGGGGTAGGGCCGCCGCACTCTACGCCAGCGAAAGCGATTGGCCGGGCGTGCTGCGCACCATCCGCGATGTGCAGGCCGACGTGAAGCGCGTGACTGGGCAAGAACCGACCTTCCTCACCGATGCACCCAAGGGGGCGCAGCCAGTAGTATTGGTTGGTACGCTAGGCCATAGCCCATTGATGGATAAGCTTGTGCAGGCTGGTAAGCTCGATGTGAGCAACCTGGCTGGCCGCTGGGAAACCTTTGTGGTGCAGATTATCGACAACCCACTGCCGGGCGTGGCGCAGGCGCTGGTAGTGGTGGGCAGCGACAAGCGCGGTACCATCTACGGCCTGTATGACCTCTCGCAGCAGATGGGCGTATCGCCCTGGACCTGGTGGGCCGATGTGCCAGTGCCGACGCAAAAAGACCTCTACGTGGCCGCCGGCCGCCACACCTTGGGCGAGCCGAAGGTAAAGTACCGTGGCATCTTCCTCAACGATGAGGCTCCGGCGCTGAGCGGCTGGGCCAAGGAGAAATTTGGTGGCATCAACTCGAAGATGTACGAGCATGTGTTCGAGCTGATTCTGCGCTTGAAAGGCAATTACCTGTGGCCCGCCATGTGGGGCAATGCCTTTAATGACGACGATAAGCGCAGCCCCGAACTGGCCGATACTTACGGCATCGTGATGGGCACCTCGCACCACGAGCCCATGCAGCGCGCCCAGCAAGAGTGGAAGCGCTACGGCAAGGGACCCTGGAACTACCAGACCAATGCGCCGGTGCTGCAAGAGTTCTGGCGCCAGGGCATCAAGAACATGGGTACTCACGAAAGTATTGTGACTATCGGAATGCGCGGCGACGGCGACGAGCCCATGAGTGAGGGTAGCAACATCAAGCTGCTGGAGAAAATAGTGGCCGACCAGCGCCAGATTTTGGCCGAAGAAACCCACAAGCCTGCCGAGCAAACGCCCCAGGTGTGGGCGCTCTACAAGGAGGTGCAGGACTACTACGACAAAGGCATGCGCGTGCCCGACGATGTGACGCTGCTGCTGTGCGACGACAACTGGGGCAACCTACGCAAGCTGCCCAAGCTGGGCGACAAGCCGCGCAAAGGCGGCTACGGTATCTACTACCACTTCGACTACGTGGGCGGGCCGCGAAACTACAAGTGGCTTAATACCAACCCGCTGCCGCGAATTTGGGAGCAGATGCACTTGGCCCACGAGTACGGCGCCAACCAGATTTGGGTGGTGAACGTGGGCGACCTTAAGCCGATGGAACTGCCGATTTCCTTCTTTCTCGACTATGCCTGGAACCCTGATGAGCTGCCCGCCGACGGCGTGGCGGCATACACCCAGCGCTGGGCCAGCCAGCAATTTGGGCCCCGGTACGCGGCTGATGTTGCCGATGTTTTGGCCAAGTACGCCAAGTACAACGCCCGCCGCAAACCCGAGCTGCTCGACGCCAACACCTACAGCCTGGCCACCGGCGAGTGGGCTAGGGTAGTAACTGAGTACAATGCCCTGGCCACCCGCGCCGAGGCCATCAACCAGAAGCTGCCCGCCGCCGACCGCGACGCTTATTTCGAACTGGTGCTGCACCCGGTGCTGGCCTGCGCTAACCTCAACGAGCTGTACTAC
This sequence comes from uncultured Hymenobacter sp., assembly GCA_964652535.1. Lineage (GTDB taxonomy): Bacteria > Bacteroidota > Bacteroidia > Cytophagales > Hymenobacteraceae > Hymenobacter. Next base: position 8,544 of record CAZZDR010000137.1, read on the forward strand.
ACCGTGGCTCAGAACCGCGAGGCGGCCAAAACTAACCAGCCCAACACCAACGCCCTGGCCGAAAAAGTCAAGGCGCTATACGCCAAGGATGCCGAAATCAAGCAGCGCTACCACACCCTGGCCGGCGGCAAATGGAACCACATGATGGACCAGACGCACATCGGCTACACCTACTGGCAGCAGCCCGAAGTGGATAAAATGCCCGATGTAGCAACGCTGCCCGTTGGGGCCCCAACTCAGGCCGCTGCGCCGCCGGCTGACGCTAGCGACAACGCTAACTACGTTTCGCTCGAAGCCGAGCACTACACCCAGGCCGTGAACGCCGGCCTCATCACCTGGCAGCGCCTGCCCGACCTGGGCCGCACGGCTGGGGCCGTCACGACGATGCCGGTAACGGCCGCGCCCACGGCCACGCCGGGCGGCAGCAGCCCGCACCTGGAATACCGCATCAGCTTGGCCCAGGCCGGCCCCGTGACGGTGAGCGCCTACCTCGCCCCAACCCTCGATTTTACCAACACCACCGGCCTGCGCTACGCCGTGTCGCTTGATGACGAGGCGCCGCAGCTCATCAACCTGCACACCGGCCTCATTCCCGATAACGGCAACAGACCCTGGGAAAGGGCGGTGGCCGAAAACATTATCCTGAAAACCTCGCAGCATAACGTGGCCGCCGCTGGCGCGCACGTACTCAAATTCTGGCGCGTAGATCCCGGCGTGGTGCTCGAAAAACTGGTGGTAAGCCAAGGCAGCGTGCCTGCCACCTACCTCGGGGCGCCTGCTAATGCGACCGGCAAAACCAAAGACCACGCTGCCGCCGGTAGCTTGGGCCGCCGCTAGTCCTCTGCAAAACGAGTTAGTATTACATTTTCAGTTAAACAATAACTCCATAACGTGGCACTCCATTTCTGGCCAAATGCCAAGCGGAGTGCTACGTTGCTTAACAC
>CAZZDR010000138.1:0-9483 GCA_964652535.1 uncultured Hymenobacter sp.
GGCTCCTGGAAAGAACTGGTAGACACCCTCAACGCGCTCATCGAAAGCATTGCGCTGCCGGTGCTCGAAGTAAGCCGCGTAGTGCGCGCCATTTCGGAAGGCGACCTGACGCAGATGGTGGAAATTCAAACGACCGGCGACATTCTTTCGATGTCGAGTTCGCTCAACCAAGCCGTAGAAACGTTGAACGCCTTGCTCGGTGAAATCAATGACTCGGCGCAGGTAGTAGGCACGTCGTCCGAAGAGATGGTGGATAAAGGCCAAGAAATGAGTCGCGTAACGGTTGACGTGGCCCTGGCCATGCAGCAAATGGCCGAAGGCGCTCAAAACCAAGCCCTCAAAACCGACCAGGCCTTCAAGCTGATTGAAGAGATTATGACAGCCACCAAAGAGACGGCCAACAAGGCCGATGTAGTGAACAAATCGGCCATCATGGGTGAGCAAACCTCGCAGCAGGGTTTGAAAACGGTGGCTGAAGTGGTGAAGAACATGGAGGAAATCTCTAGCGCCGCTACGCAGACTTCACGTACCATCGAAGTGCTTTCGACGCGCTCGCAGGAAATCAGCAAGTCACTGGGGGTAATTACGGATATCGCCTCGCAAACTAACCTGCTGGCCCTCAACGCGGCTATCGAAGCAGCCCGTGCCGGCGAGGCGGGTAGGGGCTTTGCGGTGGTAGCTGAAGAAATTCGCAAGCTGGCCGAAGGCTCGCGTAAGTCGGCCAACGAAATTGCCACGCTCGTGGAAGATGTGCGTAAGGACACCACCAGCGCCGCCACGGCCATCAGCGCCATGGAAAGCCGGGTACTCAAGGGCAAAAATGCTACCTTCGAAGCCAGCGCAGCCTTTAAAAACATTGCCACCAGCAGTGGCGAAACGCTACGCACCTCGCGCGACATCCTCACGGCCACGGCCGTGCAGCAGACCTCGATTGGCGATGTAGTGAAGTACGTGGAGGAAGTGGTGGCCATTGCCGAGCAAACTGCCACTGGCACGCAGCAGGTGGCCGGTACGGCCCGCCAGCTGTCGTCGTCGATGCAGGAGCTTACCAGCTCGTCGCAGCGCCTCTCCGATATTGCCGACGACCTGCAGGATGGCCTCGAAACCTTCCAGCTCTTCGACTACGCGCCCGAACCCGAGCCGGAGCCCGAGCCAGAACCCGAACGCCGCCGAGTGCGCCGCGTAATGGCTGCACCACCCGCTGCGCCCGTAGCGGCCCCCGCTCCGGCGGCCACCAGCCGCCGCGCTACTAACCGCCGCGCCGCGCCGCCTACCCCTCCCCCAGCGGCCTTGCCCACCAATAAAAATGGTAACGGCCGTGCTACCTCGGCAACGGCCGAAGCCGCCCCAGAGGCCAAAGCAACGGTGCGCCGTCCGCGCCCCGCCGCGGCTACCCCCACTGCTAAGGAAAAGGAGCCGGCCACTGCCAGCCCAGTGCGCGCCCGCACCAAGGTTAAGCGCTCTTCGGATAGCTAGTTTAGTCTCCGTCATCACATTTACTGACCAGCCCTACCCCCTCATGGGGGTAGGGAACGTGGATTCTTGTTAATCTTTATAGTATTCTCATGGCTGACTCTGCTACTGTCCCTTCGGCAGCGCCTACTGGCCGGGCGGTGCCGGCTGCCCCCGAGGCAGTTATCCAGCTGATCGTTTTTCGCCTAGGCGACGAAGACTACGGTATTCGCATCGAGCAGGTGAAAGAAGTGACGATTACGCCGGAAGTGGTGCGAATGCCCAAGACGCCGCTTTTTATCAAGGGAATCGCCAACCTGCGGGGCGATATCATTGCCATTGTCGACTTGGAGGAGCGGTTTCAGTTGCGGCCAGCGGGCCGGCCGGTACCCGACTTTTCGTACACGCTGGCCGTTGAGGCGCCCGATTACACCCTGGGCCTAATGGTGCGTGAGGTGCCCCGGCCCGTTACCATCCCGGTGAGTCTAATTGAGCCTGCCCCAGAGTTTGTGCAAGACAGTGGCCAGCGCGAAAAATACCTGGAGGGCATTGCCAAGCTACCCGGCGACCAGGGCGTTATTATCGTGCTAGATATGCCCAAGCTCCTTACCCCTAGCGAGATAATGCGCTTGCCCGGCAGCCCCACCGAATCGGCCGCCAAGCCCGCTAAAAAAGCCTCGGCGGGCCCCGATGCACCCTCCGGCCCCAAATAGCCGTAGAGGGCCCAGCCAGCTAACTCAGCTGGCTCTCGTTTCCTCTTTTCACTTCACGTTTCTGATTGTACATGAATAAGCGCATTCTCATCGTCGATGACTCGTTCTATATGCGGACGATGCTCAAGAATATGCTCACCGATGCCGGCTACGATGTAGTAGGCGAAGCCGCTAATGGCCAGCAGGCCTTGGAAATGGCCGTAGCTACTACCCCTGACCTGATTACCCTTGACGTTATCTTACCTGACAACACCGGGCTGGACGTGCTCAAAGGAATTCGGCAGCAGCAGCCCGATGCCAAGGTGGTAATGTGCTCGGCTGTGGGCCAAGAAACTATTGTGAATGAGGCCATTGAGAACGGTGCCCTGGCTTACATCGTGAAGCCCTTCTCAGAAGAGCGCGTGCTGGAAATTGTGGGCAGCGCCTTGCAGGGCGATAGTTCGCCAGCCTAAGCATAAGTACGCTAATCACAACTCTTACCTAATATTTTCGCGCTTGCTGCCCGCTCTACCGCTTCTTTTATCTTGGCAAAGCCCGTGGCTTGTCGCCGGCAAGGACTCTGCGGAGTCTTGGGCTGTTGGCCAGAATTGGGCAACGGTGGGGGGGGTAGTACTTTTTTATAGCCATTCGGTTAAGTATTGGCTATGAAATCACGCGAGCAAGAGTATCGGGAGCTGTTCATGGCCGAAGCGCTGGAGTACTACGACGCTATGTCGCGGCACCTCAGCGAACTAGAACGCAACCCGCAGGATGTGGCTTCGCTCAATGAGCTATTTCGGCTCATGCACAACCTGAAGGCCAATGCCCGGGCCATGGGTTTCGTTGATATGGGTGAAGTGGCCCACAAGATGGAAACCCTCTTTGGCCAGATAAGAGGTCAAGAACGGTCTTTTACGGGTAGCCTCGTGACGCTCACCTTCCGGGCGGTCGATACACTGGGCAATATGATTCGGGCTGTAGGAGCAGGTCAGGAATCGGATGATGCCCAGCCGCTACTCGAAAACCTGGAACGGTTAATTCAGGGTCAGGAACCCGTTCAGCCGCAGGCTCAGCAAACCGAGGAGGAAGCCGAAACCGACGCTGCCCGCAAGCTAGAGCTATCGGACTTGGTATATATACCCGTCAAGAAGCTCGACAATTTACTCAATCTAGTAGGTGAATTGGTTATCGACCGGGACCGGATTTTAACCTTGGCTGCCGAGCTAAATAGCCCGGCCCTGCGCGCAACTGCCCAGCATTTGTTCCGCATTTCCGATGACTTGCAGTACTCCGTAATGGATGTGCGGCTAGTTGGGGCCGGGGTGTTGCTCAACAAATTTCCGCGCGTAGTGCGCGACGTGGCCGCCACCGAAAATAAGCAAGTAGAGCTTTCGCTGACGGGCCAGGACGTGCAAATTGACCGCAACGTGCTGCAGCTCATCACCGATGCGCTATTGCATATTGTGCGCAATGCCGTCAGCCACGGTCTCGAAAACCCTGCTGCTCGCCAGGCAGCCGGTAAGGCAGGCATCGGGCAGCTACGCATTTCGGCCTTGACGGAGCGCGACGATGTGCTCATACAAGTGCAGGACGACGGCCGAGGTATCGACACCGAAGCCGTGCGCAAAAAAGCCATCCGCAAGGGGGTAGTGACAGCCGAAGCTGCTGCCACGCTCGACGAGCAGGGCGTGTGGGCACTGCTTTTTGAGCCTGGCTTTTCGATGGCCGATAAAATAACGGACATCTCGGGCCGGGGGGTAGGCCTCGATGTCGTAAAGCTAGCGATTGATTCGCTCGGAGGCCGCCTGCGCGTGACCTCCGAATTGGGCAAGGGCACTACGTTCACGTTGGTGCTACCAACTTCCATTGCGGTCAAAGGAGCCTTGCTGATTGAGCTTGATGAGCGTGCCTACGCTGTGCCCCTGCTGCATACCGACACCGTGTTGGCCTTGGCCAGCGACCAAGTATTTGCGGTAGGCGGTCTGCTGATGACGCGGGTGCAGGAAGAAAACGTGCCGCTGGTGCCGCTCCGGCAGCTTTTATATGCCGAAGGCGACGAGCTGCTGCCTCGTGCTACTCGTGCCGAATTGCCCGACGCCAGCGGCCTGCTACAAGTGCTAATCGTGAGCTATGGTACGCGGCGCTTAGGTCTTATTATCGACCGTTTTTTGCGCCAGCAAAGCATTGTAGTGAAGTCGCTGAGTAAGCCGCTCGACACGATTGACTTATTTGGTGGAGTTACGTTGCTGGGTAGTGGCCAGCTATGCTTGGTATTGGATGTGCCCGCCTTAACTCGGCTATTCCTCGCCAAACGCCCTTTGTTTTAGCCGCTTCCCGTCTTTTTTCGTATTACCTTGCCGGCCTAGTGCCGCTGCTACGTACTGAGCTGTTATGATTTTATCAATGAACGAGTTAGAGCGCGATATTATTCGCGAAATTCTGAACATCGGCTTGGCTCGAGCAGCCGACAGCTTTGCTGTCATTGCGCAAGAGCGAGTGATGCTGGAAGTACCTAATCTGGATTTGCTGCCTAGCACGAGCATCATCGACCGCGTGCGGGATTATCAGACGCGGTACGTGGCTATTCAGAGCGATATCCGGGGCGACTTTAATGGGTCGACCTTTATGTTTTTCTCGGGCCAGCATATTCAGCGCCTTTCGCGAGTTTGCCTGCGCATGCAAGTCACAGATTCACTTCAACTCAACGAACTGCAAGAGTCACTGCTGCTTGAAATAAGCAATATCATTACGGGGGCTTTGGTAACGCAGCTGGCAAATATCCTAAAAGCCAGCATATACGGGGCACCGCCGCTGGCCCCAACTGGTGATCTGGCTACGGCCCTCCGGAGCTTAATGCCTGATCCCGAAGCGCTGCAGCCACTCATCTTTTCGGTTATCACGCAGTTTTCTGATAAGGAAAATTCGGTGGAATTGCCCCTGATGTTGTTTTTTGACCGCGCTACTTTTGAGAAAATTCTACAAATCATTCGCACGTACGATTTCTTAGGTAAAACGCAGTCGGCGACTTAAGTAAGCACGGCATTCGCTTATTAAAAAGACTGTTATTCCTCGCGACTCACTGTCTTATGTTCTTATTTTTCAACCCACCAAGTGCCGAGCACTTGGTGTTCTTTTTTTACTGTGGCTGATTCAACTCTCGCGCAAAAAATTGCCGATTTCGACCCCAATGCCCTCGGTGATGCTGCAGGTGGCTTGTTTGGCCTGCCTTTCACGCCGGAAGAGGCCCAATTAGTAGTGGTGCCAGTGCCCTGGGAGGTGACTGTCAGCTACCGTGCTGGTACAGCAGAGGGGCCCGAAGCAGTTCGTGAGGCTTCGCTGCAAGTAGACCTATACGATCCTGACCTGCCCGAGGCATGGAAGCTTGGGCTGGCGATGGAAGAAGAGGACGAGGCCATTGCTCAGACCAGCCGCGAACTGCGCCCTCTGGCGGCCGACTACATCAATTGGCTCGAAGAAGGCCAGCCTCAGGCCGGCGCCGCCACGCACGCGGGTGCGCCGGCCCACATCACGGCAGCCGGCGATAAGCTGTTGCAATGGCTTAAAGACAAAACGGGTGCCCTGCTTGATGCGGGTAAGGCCGTGGCTGTGCTCGGCGGCGACCACAGCACGCCGCTAGGCTTTCTGCACGCGCTAGCCGAGCGCCATCCGGAAGGCTTTGGCATCCTGCAGATAGATGCGCACTGCGACCTGCGCCCGTCCTACGAGGGGTTTAAGTACTCGCACGCTAGCATTATGTACAATGCCTTGCAGCTACCCGCGGTGAAAAAGCTGGTGCAGGTAGGCATCCGCGATATGTGCCAGCAGGAAGCCGACCTTATCGAACATTCGGTGGGCAGGGTAGCCTTGTTCGGCCAGCGCTTTATGAGCGAAGAAAAATTCGCTGGAAAGTCCTGGAAGAAAGTATGCGGCAAAATCATCGCCCAATTGCCACCGAAAGTCTACCTGAGCTTTGATATCGATGGCCTCGATCCTAAGCTGTGCCCCGGCACTGGCACTCCGGTTCCTGGCGGCCTCGAATATGACGAGGCTACCTACCTGATACGCCAGATAGTGCGCTCGGGCCACACTATCATCGGTCTCGATCTTAATGAGATAGCTCCCGGTGATACGGAGTGGAACGGCATTGTGGGCGCGCGGCTTTTGTATCAGCTTTGCAATTGGATGGCCGTTTCGCAGGGCCGTCTCACGGCTAAAGGTGTTGAAACTGCTGACTAATTTTTTATTTCCCTACCCCCTTCGTCATGGGCAAAATTCTTATTAAATTCATCCTGACGGCCGTGCTCACGTACGGCCTCGCGCAGGTGCTCCCCAACGTGCGCCTCGATGGAGTGAGTAGCGCGGCCATTTTGGTTATCGTTATGGGCCTGCTCAATGCAACTGTGAAGCCTATTTTGAAGATAATTGGCTTCCCTATCACGGTACTCACACTGGGTATTTTCTTGCTGATTATCAACGTGGTTATCGTGAAGCTGGCCGATTTTCTGATGAGCAGCTTTGCGGTGACCGGCTTCGTGAGCGCATTGCTGTTTAGTTTGGCGTTGTCGCTAGTGACAACGGTAGTCGATATGGTGGTGGACTAGCTTTCCCTACCCCCCTTGCAATAAGTAAAAAGGCCCGCAGTATGCACTGCGGGCCTTTTCATTGTAAAAAAGCAAGCCGTTTTAACCTACACGCGCCGGATGTCGGCCCCGAGGGCGTTGAGGCGCTCGTCGATGTTCTGGTAGCCGCGGTCAATCTGCTCCACGTTCAGGATTTTGCTGGTGCCATCGGCGCTGAGTGCGGCGATAAGCAGCGCTACCCCCGCCCGAATGTCGGGCGACGACATGGTGATGCCGTGCAGCTGCTTCTGGCGGTCGAGGCCAATAACCGTGGCGCGGTGCGGGTCGCAGAGGATAATTTGCGCGCCCATATCAATGAGCTTGTCCACGAAGAATAAGCGCGACTCGAACATTTTCTGGTGGATGAGCACCGTACCGCGCGCCTGAGTAGCTACCACCAGGATAATGCTCAGCAAATCGGGGGTGAAGCCGGGCCAAGTATGGTCGCTTACGGTGAGGATGGAACCGTCGAGGTACGTGCCAATCTCGTAGCGCTCCTGAGCCGGTACATAGATGTCATCGCCCCGAAACTCTAGCTGAATGCCCAGCTTGCGGAAGGTATCGGGAATGATACCCAGCTCGGGAATCTGGCAGTCCTTGATGGTGATTTCGGAACCAGTCATGGCTGCCAGGCCGATGAAGGAGCCAATTTCAATCATGTCGGGCAGCATCCGGTGCTCGGTGCCGCCCAGGCTCGCTACCCCCTCAATGATAAGCAAGTTTGAGCCGATGCCCTGAATTTTAGCGCCCATGCGCACCAGCATGCGGCACAGCTGCTGCAAGTAAGGCTCGCAGGCCGCGTTGTAGATGCTCGTAGTGCCTTCGGCCAGCACGGCGGCCATCAGGATGTTGGCGGTGCCGGTCACGCTGGCTTCGTCGAGCAGCATGGAGGCGCCACGCAGCTTGCCATTGGGCGCGCTGAGGCGGTAAAAGTCGTTGCCTTCCAGCGTGAGCTGGCCACCTAGCTTTTCGAGTCCCACAAAGTGCGTATCGAGCGGCCGGCGGCCAATCTTATCGCCGCCCGGCTTGGGCAGCTGCGCGCGGCCGTAGCGGGCCAGCAGCGGCCCAAGTATCATGACGGAGCCGCGCAGCTCACGGGCCTGGGCCACAAACTCAGGTGTGTCGAGGTAGTCGAGGTGCACATCGGCAGCCTGGAACATGTACGTGTCGGGCCCCAACTGGCCCACCTTCACGCCCATGTCGCGCAGCAGTTCGATAAGCTTATTGACGTCCCGAATATTGGGCACGTTGCTAATGGTGATGGGCTCGGCGCTCAGCAGCACCGCGCACAGAATTTGGAGCGCCTCATTTTTAGCCCCTTGGGGGATAATTTCCCCTTGCAGCTTCTGTCCGCCGCGCACTTCAAATGCAGCCATTCTTTTTCAATTATCAATGAGTAATAAGGAAGCCCGCTTGCCTTAGCCGAGTGAACGACGAGGTAAGCGGGCTACAAAGCTACTGCGGCGGCTGTTGGGGCTCGGAGCGGAATTTTTTGTTGCGCTTCTTGTCGCGCTTTTTTCCGTTGCCATTGCCGCCGTTGCCGAAGCTGGTGCTACCTTCTGGGCGGTCGGGGCGGCGGTCACGCAGGTCGCGGCTACCTTCAAACCGGCTGCTACCTTGGCCGCTGGGGCGGGGGGTAGGGCTGGTCGTCGTTGTGGCAGGCAAGGCGGCCAGCTCAAACAGCCCTTGGTCGGCCACTACCTGCACATCCAGCTTGAGCTGGCCGCCCGATAGCTCGCCCAGGTGCCGGATAATGGTTACATCCTTGGCGTTTTCCTTGTTGTGCTGGCGATACAAAAATTTCATCGTGCGCCCAATCTGGGCGGCCGCTTGTTCGCGCTCCGTGGCATCGGTAAGCGTCAGGGCCTTGGTGATAAGCGCTTCGATGCCGCGACCGTAGGCCTTAAGCTTCGGCGCTTGGCGAGGGTATTCCAAGCGCTTGGGCTTTGCCTCGTAGAGGCGCGGCGGTGACAGTGGCACCGGCGCATCGAGGGCCACATCGGTGCCTGCCAGCGCGTGCAGGTGGTTCCAGAGGCGCTGCTGGATGTCGGGCTGGTCGCGCAGGTTGGGGCGCAGGCGCAGCATGAGCTGCACAATGCCCGCGGCGCGGCGCGTGCGCTCGGCCACATCCTCAATCTGAGCCAAACCCTGAATGAGCTGGTAAGTACTTTGCCCGTATTCGCGCACCAGCAGTTGCAGGTGAAAGGGCAGTTGGGTGGGTATCTCTTGCATGTAAATTATGATTGTAGAGCGCGGCGTTTCGCAGACTTATCAGAGCTTCGCAGAGGCGAATCAAAAACGTTGCGAAACCCCGCGCTATAGCACCCGCAGCTTGGCAAAGCTCAGCAGGAGTATTTTCTCGCCTACCTCCTCAAACTGAATAATGGCCTTCACGGTGCCATTCTGCTTTTCGAGCGTGGCCACCTTGCCAAAACCAAATTTAGCGTGTTCCACGCGCTGGCCTGCTTGCAAGTTACTCGTGTCGGAGGGCTGGAAGTCGGCCGGGGCTACGTACTTAGTAGCTACCGTCTTACGAGGGGGGGTAGCCACTAGGTTCGACCGGCGCTCAAAAACGTGCTGAAACGGCGACTCGCCCACCGCCGGGCTAGCTGCAAATTTGACGTTAAGATATTGTGGGTCAATCTCATCTAAAAAGCGTGACTTTTCGCACGAGCGCAGGTTGCCCCACTGGTAGCGCGAGGTGGCGTAGCTGAGCGTGA
>CAZZDR010000139.1:0-1902 GCA_964652535.1 uncultured Hymenobacter sp.
AGGACGTGCACGTGGGGCTGGCCGGTTTTGGCGTGGGGGAGCACTTGCACCCGGTACACGCGGCCGGCCGTGGGCCAGTCGCCAATGTAGCCCGCGGGGCGAGCGGTGTCGTCGATGCAGCGGGCAAACTGCTGCACGGGCAGGGGGGTAGGAAGCTGAGTCTTACGCATAGCCAAAGATACGAAAAAAGTAGAGTAAACTAAAATTTTTGGCAGAAATAAACCGGCGTAAAATCTGTCATTCAGAAGCGTTAAGAAGGTTAAAACAAAAAGAGTTAGCTGTTTGTTCCAGCTAGCAATCGTCTGCTAATTTGAGTGGCTAACAAACGTTAGTCTATAGCCCACATACGCGAAAACCGTGCCGACCAGATTGCCAGCCAGCACGGTTTCTTTAGCAAGGCCTAGGCTGACTTAGCGCTTGTTCAAATCCAGGGCTTGGTAGGCAATGAGCAGGTCGGTGCGCGAGCCCGGCGGGCGGTAGTATACCAGCAGGTCGTACTGGTTTTCGGTTTCCTGGTGAGTGCCCTCAAAGTAGATTTCATCGGGCGCTGCCCCGGCGCGCTGGGGCGCCACGGCGTAGCTATAGTTGTAGTAGCCTTGCTTGAGCAGCGCCCGGCCGGTGTAGCGCTGCTGCACCGAGTCGTAGGCCAGCCGAAACTCGTCCTTGAGCTGCCAGTCGCTGAGCGCGCCAAACACGTACACCGGGCCGGCCGCCGGGCGCGCGGCCTTCAGGTTGAATGTTACCTGGGCGTAGTCGCCGTTGTAGGCGCCGTTGCCATACTCGCGGTTTTCAAACACACGCTGGCCGTTGGCATCTACGTACTGGTTGTAGGCCAGGCCGTTGCGGGTAGTTTCTTCCAGCAGCTCCACCTGGGTAGGGTTGGCCTGGCGCAGCAGGCGCGCCACGCCCAGGCCATTGGCTTGCAGCGAGCGCGCGTCGAAATACCGGTATTCGCTCAGGCCGGCAAAGGTGTTTTCGTAGTTGATGTACTGGTATTCGAGCCGGCGCTCGGCGTCGCGCACAAAGGTGGGCGTGAGGTTGTAGTGCGCATTGTCCCATCGGTAGTTCTGGCGCAGCACCACCTTCACCTCGGCGGCGGGGTTCACTAGCTCCACGGCGCTGTAGTTAATCGCAAAGTTGAGTTGCTGGTAGGCGTAGCGCGCATCGATGCCCCCGGCCAAAATGCCTTGTTGCAGCGTCGCCACCACTTGGTTTTCATACACCAGCATGCGGCGCGAGAGTAGCGGCACGCCGGCTTGGTTTTGCACCACCAGCAGATAATTTCCGCTGAGCTTCACGCGCGGCACTTGCAGCTTATAGTGGTAATACGGCACCTTGGTGTTGACCGAGGTCTGGTAATTGGTGAGCGTAAACTCGTTTATCTCGTTCAGGAACTGCATATCCGTGATTTGCGAGGGCGTCCAGCCTAGGTCGCAGTGCACCAGCTTGGCCGTGAGGCGCGGCGCCTGCTCGCCCAGCACATCAAACTCCAGCATCACCGGCTGCTCCTGGCTGAGCGGCACAATGGGTGGGTTCAGAATGTCGTTGGCCTGGCTCGTGGGCACGTAGCACTGCACGCTGCGCACGCTGGGGTCGTAGATATAGTCGAGGTAGCGCAGCGTACGGTCGGCGTAGTATTCGGCCGGCTTTTGCTGGCTCACGGGCGCGTTGGGGTTGGTAATAGGGGTGCCGAGGGGCACGCAGGCCGTGGCCAGCAGCAAAGGCAAGTAGGGGAGGGGGCGAAAGCGCATGAAGACGAAAATACGGGCCGGCCGCTACCTTGTGCCGCCCGGGCTACGGGAGGGGGGTAGGCGCCACCAGCTAAGGCGGTTGGGTATCCGCCACTTCCCAACGAGCGAAAACCGAAAGTTGATAGGCCCGGCCCAAAAAATAACCTCTTCA
>CAZZDR010000139.1:2002-9270 GCA_964652535.1 uncultured Hymenobacter sp.
CGGATGAGCCTCGGTGAGTTTTTCACGCGGCGGCTCGTGCGCCTACAGCCCATGGTGGTGATGAGCATGCTGGTTGGCGCCGCTCTCTTTTATTTTCAGCGCTCCGACCTGTGGCCCACCATCGCCCAGGTGCCAGTCTGGCAGATGCTACTCATTATGCTGATTGGCTGCACCTTGCTGCCCGTGCCCATCTCGCTGGATATTCGGGGCTGGCAAGAAATGCACCCACTCAACGGGCCTGGCTGGTCGTTGTTTTTCGAGTACATCGCCAATATCCTGTACGCGCTGGGCGTGCGGAAACTCTCCAATACCGTGCTGGCAATCCTCGTGTTTATCGCGGGATGCGCCCTGCTCCACTTCACCGTGATGGGCCCCAACGGCGACGTAATAGGCGGCTGGTCCCTGAATGCGCCGCAGCTGCGCATCGGCTTCACGCGCATGCTTTACCCCTTCTTTGCCGGGCTACTGCTCTCACGCACGGCCAAGATAAAGCACCTCAACGGCGCCTTCCTGTGGTGCAGCCTGCTACTGGTCCTCATCCTGGCCCTACCCCGCTTCGGGGGCGAAAAACAGCTGTGGCTAAATGGCTTATACGAAGCCTTGAGCATCATCTTTTTCTTCCCGCTCATCGTGCTCATGGGTGCCAGTGGCGAAATAACCGGCGCCCGCACCGCCCGCGTGTGTACGTTTTTGGGCGCTATTTCCTACCCCATCTACATCACGCATTATCCGCTTATCTACACCTACACGGCGTGGGTACACGACCACAAGCCTGCCGCGCAGCAGGCGCTGCCAGTGGCCATGCTCACCTTTCTGGCCAGCGTGCTACTGGCCTACGCCTGCCTCAAATTCTACGATGAGCCCGTCCGAAAATGGTTGGCTACCAAGCTGCTGGCTAAGAAGCTAGCGGCGCCCGCAATCTAATGGCGGGCCACCAGTGCCGCCGCTCCTCACGTCAGCCTACCCCCTTCCCATGCGTAAAAATATTTCGCGGCTCTGTTTAGCCGGCTCGCTGGCGCTGAGCGCCTGCTCGACCCAACTATCCGCGGTAGCCGACAAAACGGCCGAGCAACTACAAGCTACCTACCAAGTAACGAAAGACGTGCCTTACGGCGCTGATAAAGAGCAAGTCCTGGACCTGTATCTTTCATCATCTGCCCAAAAGCTGAAGAATAAGAACTACACCATCGTCTTTCTGCACGGCGGCGGCTACTACCTCAGCGACAAGGCGCGCGAGGAGCGCTACATTCAGCCGTATCTGAAAAAAGGGTTTAACGTGGTAAACATGAATTACCGCATTAAGCGGGGCATTCCCATCGCCACCGAAGACCTCACGTACGCCCTGAACTTTCTGAAGGCTCACAACGCGGCGTATCACCTAAACCTGGACCGAGTAATCGTGTCGGGCTTTTCGGCCGGGGCGCACATTGCCAGCCTAGTCGCCGTCACGGCCAACGACCCGGCCTACTCGCCCAAACTGGCCAGCGGAATCAGCATTGCCGGCGTCGTCAATTTCTCTGGGCCCGTGGGCGGCCTCGACGTGGTAGAGAAGGTTTTTATGGGCAACGAGGTGCCCGTGATGAAAGAAATCGGGGTAGCGCTTTTTCCGGAAACCACCGACTATGCGCCCAAAGAATACATCCAGAAATACGAGCCCATCACGTATTTTGATAAAAACGACCCGCCGTTTTTTATTTGGCAAGGCGGTAAGGATGACCAGGTTCCACCCGTCACATTTGAGAAATTTGTGGCCCTGCTCCAGCAAGACCCGCGCAAAAACGAAGTGCTGTCCATCCCCGAAGGGCAGCACAGCCCTAGCACTACGCAGTTGAAAGAGGCCTACCAAAAAATCTTCGCTTTTCTGGATAGGCTCTAAGGCCAGCAGGCGCGGCGGGTAGTCTGGCCTGGGCTAGCCGCCAATACAAATCCTACCCCGACCAGTTGATTTAACGCCTGCTAAACCCACTAATCAGCTGTCAATTTATGGCCTCTGTATCGTTATAACCGACGAAGTGTTTGCGGTGGCCGGCTCCTACTGCGACCCCGGCGTGGAAGACGGCCGCGCCTTTGCGGCTGGCTCCTACCTCTACTACCCGCCCGGCACCGCGCACCGCGCCAGCAGCCCGGCTGGCTCCGAGGGCTGCACTATTCTGGTCTGGAACTCGGGCAAGTAGCGTTTGGCTGGTCAGCAGCAGCAAGGAAATCTTGCAGATACTGTGCAAAGAAGATTATAATTATCGCTGTGTAAGTATATTGTCAGCGCGCTGAGCGTCAGCGTACTAACAATATACCTTTATCTGTAAAAAACAAGATGGAAACAAGTCAGACTACTGACCAGCAAACTGAGGGCTACCTATATCAATACGCCGCCAACCTCTTAGCCAGTGGCAAAAAAAGTGGCGCCGAAGTAGAGCGCCTCCTCATGCTGAAAGGCTTGCCCGCCGATGATGCGAGCACCATAGTACGTGAGCTAGAAGAACCCATTCGCGATGCGAAGAAGGCCCAGGCTAAGAAGGACATGCTACACGGCGGCCTGTGGTGCCTCGGCGGCACTGCCCTCACCATGGCTCACATTGGCTTCGTTTTTTGGGGCGCGATTATCTTCGGTGGTGTGCAGTTTATTAAAGGCGTAACTAATTTGAAATAAACCCTTTACTCTAAAAAAACAGAAAAGCCCCGTCTGAAGCTATCAGCTTCGGACGGGGCTTTTCTGTTTTTGGTCAATGAACGGACTACATCTCGGCCAGCATTTCCCAGCGGTCGTTTAGGCGCACCAACTCTTTTTTGGTTTGCTCAAACTTCAGCGTGGCGTCTTTCAGCTGCGCCGTGTTTTGGTAAATCTTGGGGTCGGCCAGCTGCTTTTCGTACACAGCCAATTCCTTCTCCACTTTATCAATATTGGCTTCGACTTCGGCCAATTCGCGCAGGGCTTTTTTCTGGTCCGGCGACGACGTTTTGGCGGGGGTAGGATCGGCTTTGGCAGCGGGCTCGGGCTTGGGCGCGGCCTTTTGGTTGGGCGCGTTTTTGGCGGCTGCGCCGCCGGCGAGCTTCTCGGCCTTGGCGCGGTCGTCCTGCCACTGCTCGTATTCGTGGTAGGTGCCGGGGTATTCCTTGAGCTGGAAATCCTCGATGTACCAGATTTTGGTGGCCACGTTCTCCACAAAGTAGCGGTCGTGGCTAATCACGATAAAGGTGCCCTCGTACTGGTCCAGCGCCTGAATCAGGATGTTGACCGACTGCATGTCCAGGTGGTTGGTCGGTTCGTCGAGCAGCAAGAAGTTGGCTTCCGAAATCAGGGTTTTGGCCAAGGCCACGCGGCTTTTCTCACCACCGCTCAGCACCTTGATTTTCTTGTACACGTCGTCGCCCGTGAACAGGAACGAGCCCAACACGCCGCGCAATTCCATCTCGTTGCGCTTCGAGCCGGCATTGTTCATCTCCTGAATAATCTCGTTATCCACGGTCAGGCTTTCGAGCTGGTGCTGCGCGTAAAACGCCATAATGACGTTGTGGCCCAGCTGGTGCTTGCCCGCGGTGGGCGTTTCGGCGCCGGCCACGAGGCGCATCAGCGTCGATTTGCCCTTGCCGTTGGCGCCAATGAGCGCGATTTTGTCGCCCCGCTCAATGTGCACGTGCGTATCGCGGAAGATGAGCTTGTCGCCGTAGCTTTTACCCACGTGCTCCATGCGCAGGATGTGGCGGCCGGGCTGCTGCGTGAAGGTAAACTTGAAATTCACCCTGGCCGCATCGGGCGCTACGGCCTCGATGCGCTCCAGCTTGTCCAGGGCCTTGACGCGGCTCTGGGCCTGCTTGGCCTTGCTGGCGCTGGCCTTGAAGCGCTCAATAAAGCGCTCGGCCTGCTTAATGGCGGCCTGCTGGTTGTCGTAGGCGCCCTGCTGAATCTCGGTGCGCAACACCTTCTCTTCCTGGTAGAAAGAGTAGTTGCCAGCGTAGGGATTCAGTTTGCCGCCGCTCACTTCTACCGTCGTATTAGTAGTGCCGTCCAGGAATTCGCGGTCGTGGCTCACGATAATCACTGCGCCTTCGTAGCCGGCCAGGTAGTTCTCAATCCACTTAATGGAGGGCAAGTCCAAGTGGTTGGTGGGCTCGTCAAGGAGCAGCAGCGAAGGCTGTTGCAGCAAGATTTTGGCCAGCATCACGCGCATGCGCCAGCCACCCGAGAAGGTCTTGAGCGGCTTCTGCAAGTCGTCGGTCGAGAAACCCAGGCCTTCCAGAATCTCTTCGGCCTTCGACTGCATGGTGTAGCCGCCCAGCGCCTCAAAACGCTCCTGCAACACGGCCAGCTTGTCGGCCAGCTCGTCGCGGTAGTCGGTTTCAAACTCCAAGAGCACGGCGTCGATTTTCTTCTGCAACTCCAGCGCCTCGGCAAACGCCTGCATGGCCACCAGCAAGATAGACTCGTGCGAGTCGTAGCTCAGCAAGTCCTGGTTCAAAAAGCCCAGGCTCACGTCCTTGCTCATCGAGATGGAGCCACCGTCGGGGCGATACTCGCCTACGAGCAGGCGCAGCAAGGTCGATTTGCCGGTGCCGTTGAGGCCCACCAGGCCAATCTTGTCTTTAGGCTTGATGTGCAGGCTGGCCCCATCGTAGAGGGTGCGCGAGCCAAAATGGAAGTCGAGGTCAGAAATAGAAATCATGGCGAGGCCGGCAGCGGCCGCTAAAGGCAAGTGAGGCGTAGTGCAGGGGTAGGGCTAAACGGACAGCCTGCCCGACACTAGCGGCAGGGCAAAGGTACGGCCCAAGCGGGGCTATCTGGTAGCGCACAGGTAGGGCCGGGCAGCTGGCCCATGGTAGCTAAACAGCAAGCCGCTGCCAAAGATTTCCGCTGGTTTGGCTCCGGGTAGGGGGGTAGGGCCACCGCTGCCGGGCGCAGCCCACGGCCGGTTGGCGCCGACCTTTGCCCCATGCCCGCTACCCCCAGCTCCGAAACCATCCTGCTCATCGACGATGAAAACCAGCTGCGCACCATCACGGCGCGGCTCCTGGAGCTGGAAGGCTACGCTGTGCTGCAAGCCCCCGACGCCTACCGGGGCCTGGCCCTGCTGGCCGAGCACGCCGATGATATAATCCTCATCCTCTGCGATGTAAAGCTGCCCGACGCCCACGGCGTGGAGCTGCTGCCGCGCTTCAAGCAGCGCGCCCCCCTGGCCGAAGTGGTGCTGCTGACCGCCTACGGCACCGTGCCCGACAGCGTGCGCGCCATGAAAGCCGGCGCCTTCGACTACCTGACCAAGGGCGACTCCGACGACCAACTGGTGGTAGTGGTAGACCGGGCCGTGGCCAAGGCCCGCCTCCAGCGGCGGGTGGCCGAACTGGAAAAGCAGGTAGGCCAGCGCCACACCTTCGACACGATACTGGGCCACGCGCCAGCCCTCGAAGCGGCCAAGCACCTGGCCCGCCAGGTAGCGCCCACCGAGGCCACCGTACTGCTCGAAGGCCCCACCGGCTCGGGCAAGGAGCTGTTTGCGCAGGCCATTCACGAGGCGAGCGGGCGCAAAGGCAAGTCGTTTGTGGCCGTCAATTGTAGCGCCTTTGCTAAGGATTTGCTGGAGTCGGAGTTGTTTGGCTATAAGAAAGGTGCCTTTACTGGAGCGCTAGCCGACAAGAAGGGCCTGCTGGAGGAAGCCAGCGGCGGCACGCTCTTCCTCGACGAAATCGGAGAGCTAGAACTGAACCTGCAAGCCAAGCTACTGCGGGTGCTCGAAAGCCAGGAATTCATCAAAGTAGGCGATACTAAGCCTACCCGCGCCAACGTGCGCCTCATCGCGGCCACCAACCGCAACCTGCGCCAGGAGGCCGCCGAGGGTCATTTTCGCCCCGACTTATATTATCGCCTCTCGGTATTTGTGGTGCCCGTGCCGCCGCTTGGTGCCCGCCGCGCCGATGTGCCGGTGCTGGCTAGCTTCTACCTGAGCCATTTCGCTGCCAAGCTGCGCCGGCCGCCGCTGGCACTTAGCCCCGAGGCGCTGGCCGCCCTGCAAGCCTACCCCTGGCCCGGCAACGTGCG
Organism: uncultured Hymenobacter sp.; assembly: GCA_964652535.1. Classification (GTDB taxonomy): domain Bacteria; phylum Bacteroidota; class Bacteroidia; order Cytophagales; family Hymenobacteraceae; genus Hymenobacter. Next base: position 8,031 of record CAZZDR010000139.1, read on the forward strand.
CGAGCTGCGCAACGTGCTGGAGCGCGCCGCCATTCTCACGCCGCCCGGCCAGGCCGTGGAAGTGGCCGGCCTACCCCTCGAAGTACAGCTGGCCGCCGCGCCTGGCCCCAGCCCAGCCACCCCCGAAGACGAGCGTAGCCTGCGCAACGCCGAGCTACAGCATATTCGGCGTATATTACTAGAGGTCAATGGTAATAAAGCTGAGGCGGCGCGGGTGCTGGGCATTGCGCACACCACGCTCTACCGCAAAATTCAGGAGTACGGGTTATAAAACGGAGTGGCGCGCCGAGCGGAATGCCACTCCATTTTGCAGCCACCTAGCGGCGCACAGCGTGCACCGGCAGGTCGCCGTTGAACTCGCCGTGGGCAGCCCAGAGGTCGTAGGCTGCCACCGAAAGACGCTCGGCCATGAAGGAGCGCATAGCGTAGCCGCGGCATTCGAGGCAGTAGCGCAGAAAGTCGGGCTCGGCCTGGCTGGTGGTGAAGCCCCGGGCCAGCACGTCGGCCTGGCGGGCGGCGGGCAGCGCCCTCAGCCAGTCGTAGAAGTCGGTGGCCGTGAGCGGGAAGTCGCTGGTTTGGGCGTAGTAGGCCTGGGCCGCGTGGGTGATTTCGTGGAGTAAATCGGACATCAGTGGGGAAGTCCTGGCTTGGACCAGGCTGTGCACCATCTGCCAAACGCGAGGCCAACCCGCGCAAAAGGCCCCCAGCGGGCCTGCTGGGCTATTTGGCGGTGGCGTGGGGCCTAGCACTTTGCACAAAGCCCTAGCAAAACGCTAGCCCGCCGGGCGAGGCCGCCCGGCCGCCGAAAAGTTGCGGTAGCAGCTAAGCGCTTTAGGGAAAGTTAGTTGAAAAGAGGGGGGTAGGGCAGTGGCCGGCCTGGCCCCCGCCTTGCTCCGGGTAGGGCAGGCCAGCTGCTGGCCATCCGTTAATCCCTACCCCCCATGACTTCTCTCGAAACGGCCGACCTGCTCACGGCCGAGTTTCCAGAATTGGCCGCCGAGCTGCACGCGCCCACTATGCTCCACAGCGTGTATCGCCAGCTCGATTGCTTCGCCGCCTTCACCCGCCGGGCCCTACGCGCCGACCACCTGGCCGTACTGCACCACTGCTTTGCCGTGGCCGATAGCCTGCTGCGCCACGCCGACCACTACCTAGCGCGGGCCATCGAAAACGTGCACCTGCATGGCCTGCACCTCGACGGCAGTACCGCCGACCTCCACCTGGCCCACCAGCTCATGCC
>CAZZDR010000140.1:0-9222 GCA_964652535.1 uncultured Hymenobacter sp.
TTGCCACTATTAACTCATTACTAAGTAACTACCAAGCGGCGTGGCACGCCGCCTCTGGAAAAGCCCACCGCACGCAGTTCGGCAGCGGGTGGGGCGGCGCGGTGCCACCGCGTTCAGCAAGCTGCCGACTCTCCTTTTTGCCCTTCCTTCTCATGAAAAAGTTTATCTTACTTCCGCTGCTAGCCCTGGGGCTAGCCCTGCCGGCCACCCTGCGCGCCCAGGAATTCAAAATGAAATTCAACAGCCCAACCAACCGCAAAGTGGTGCTCGACATGCGCGGCAGCGACGTGACGGTGGAGGGCTACGACGGCGACGAAGTGCTGATTCGGGGCACGGGCCACTACGAGGCGCCACCTGCGCTGGCCAATGGCCTGCGGCCCATCTATAGCGGTGGGGGCACCGACAATACCCACCTGGGTTTGTCGGTGGTGCCGAGCGGCGACAACACCATCCGCATTACGGGCCTGACCCACGGCGACGACCGCTACACGGTGCGCCTGCCGCGCCACACCGACGTGTCGTTTGAGCAGGCTACGTGGGGCGGCTCGGATGACTTGACGCTGCGCGACTTGGCCGGGCGCATCGAGGTCAGCCTCAAATCGGGCGATATCCGGCTGCTGAACGTGAGCGGGCCGGTGGTGGCCAACACCATCAGCGGCGACATTCAAGTGAAGTTTAATGCCACGCCAACCCAGCCGAGCGCCGTGTCGTCGGTGAGTGGCGACGTGGACGTGACCCTACCCCCCTCGGCCAAGGTAAGTTTATCAATGCGCTCGATTTCGGGCGAAATCTACACCGACTTCGACCTCAACCTAGGCGGCGGCAACGGCCTGCGCCACGTGGGCGGCCAAACCGTGGAAGGCCGCGCCAACGGCGGCGGTACCACCTTCTCGCTCAAGACGATAAGCGGCGACATCTTCGTACGTAAGTCTAAGTAAGCTGCTACTTAAAATTTTGCGATAACGCGCTAGTCTTTGCGAATGCAGCGAGGCCAGTGCTTCGGCTGGCACCCAAACGACTTGTTTGGGTGCGCTGGCCCCGCCATGCCTACCAAAACAGCCAATCATCCATTCCTCGCCCCCCTACATTTTTGCCTGCTATGAAACGCTTTCTACTTGCTACCCTGCTGCTGCTGAGCGGCCTGCGCCCGGCCCTGGCCCAGCGCCTCGTGACCCAAACTGCCACGCTCGCCGCGGGCCAGGGCGTGTTTCTAGATTTGAAATATGCCCACAGCATCCGGGTGCGGCCGGGCGCCAGCCTGCACGTGCAGGCCAAGGTCAGCATCAACGGCGACCAGCAAAACGACCTCTACAGCTTGGTGCTGGAAAAGAGCGACTCGGAGCTGAGCGTCGTCGAAAAGCTGGATGAAGACAAGCTACGCGAAAGCCACTATGAGGGCGACTGCGTGGGCGGTAGCCGCAACAACTCGGGCGGCGGCGTGCACGGCGGCTACACCCGCTCGAGCAAAACGGGCGGCTTGCGGCCCACCGTGAGCTACCACAAGGGCGAATACAGCTACTGCCTGAAAATCGACTACGAGGTGACGCTGCCCGCTGGCGCCGCGCTGCGCCTCAACACCATCAGCGGCGACATCGACCTGAGCGGCTTGAACGGGGCCATCGCGGCCAAAACCGTGAGCGGCGACCTCCTGCTGAGTACCCTCGCCGGCGCCGTGACGGTGCGCACCGTGAGCGGCGACGTGAAGCTGAACAACCTAAAAGGCAACGCGATAGAAGCCAAGTCGGTGAGCGGCGATGTGGACCTGACCTGGCCTACCACCGAGGCCGCCAGCCTGAGCCTGCACACCGTGACGGGCGAAGTGTACGCTGACCCGGCCGTGACCTTCAGCAACCTCAAGGCGCGCAGCTACGTGGGCTACGAGCTGCACGGCAGCTACGGCAGCGGCACAGGCCCGCTCGTGAAGCTGGAATCGGTGAGCGGCGACGTGTTTTTTCGGCCTCAGAAGTAGGGGTAGGGCCCCTGCGGTTAACTAGCGCCAGCCACGCAACTGCCCGCCCAGGCCCGCGTCTATGGCCCTGCTGCCTCGTTTCTTCACCCACCCATCATGTCGTTTCTACAAGCTAAGCGCGGGCTCTGGTGCCTGCTGCTAGGCTGCCTTGGCCTGGCCGGGGCCCTCCCGGCGGCCGCCCAAAAAAGCCCGGCGGCGGCCCCTGCCGCTGCGGTGCCCCGCCGCCAGCTGGCAGCTCAGCGCCCGGCTACCCCTCTCAAGCTCGACGGCGTGCTCGACGATGCGGCCTGGGCCAGCGCCCCAGTCGCCAGCCAATTTATCGAGCAGCGCCCGCGCCCCGGCCGCCCCGAGCGCCTGCCCACCGAGGTGCGCGTGCTCTACGACGATGCGGCTATGTATGTGGGGGCCAAGATGGTAGAAGCTAGCCCCGACAGCATCAAGCGCGAGCTGACCCAGCGCGATAACGAAGGCAATACCGACTTTTTTGCCTTGTTTCTAGACCCGTATCGTGACCACCTCAACGGCTACGGCTTTATTGTGCTAAGCACCGGCGTGCAGATGGACAGCCGCTACTCGCCCGCCAACGGCGAGGACTTTGCCTGGAACGCGGTGTGGGAAAGCCACGTGGCGCTGCTGCCCGACGGCCGGGGCTGGAGCGTCGAAATCCGCATTCCGTACTCGGCCATCCGCTTTGCGCAGGCGCCGGTGCAAACCTGGGGCGTGAATTTTATGCGCCAGCGTAAGAAAGACAACCAGCAGCTTTTTTGGAGCGAAGTGAAGCCCAGCGTCGATGGCTTCGTGAACCAGTGGGGCGAGCTCACCAACCTCGAAAACCTGCACCCGCCGCTGCGCCTTTCGCTCACGCCCTACGTGAGCGCCTACGCCAACCACTACCCCTACAACGAGCAGGGCAAGCGCAACATGAGCACCAGCTTCAACGCGGGTGCCGACATCAAGTGGGGCATCAACGAGAGCTTTACCCTGGACGCCACGCTGATACCCGATTTTGGCCAAACAATCAGTGATAACCAAGTGCTTAACCTGTCGCCCTTCGAGGTGCAGTACCAGGAAAACCGGCCGTTTTTCACCGAAGGCACCGAGCTGTTCAACAAGGGCGGCTTGTTTTATTCGCGGCGGGTAGGGGCGCAGCCGCTGGGCTTCGACGACGCGGCCGGGCAGCTGAGCCAAGGCGAATACCTGTACCAAAACCCCGGCGTGACACGCCTCATCAACGCCACCAAAGTGTCGGGCCGCACCAGCAAGGGCCTGGGGGTAGGGGTGTTCAACGCCGTGTCGGCGGCCAGCTATGCCACGGTGCAAGACTCAGCCAGCGGCAGCCAGCGGCAGCTGCAAACCCAGCCGCTGACCAACTACAACATCGTGGTGCTCGACCAGAGCCTACCCCACAATTCCTACGTGTCGCTCATCAACACCAATGTGACGCGCGCCGGCCAGGCCTACGACGCCAACGTGACGGCCGGCCTCTTTCGCCTGGTGAATAAAAAGAATGAGTACGCCTTCAGCGGGCAGCTCAACTACTCGCAGCGCCGCGGCCAGAATATGTATGCCGAAACGCCGGTGAGCGACCGCAACGGCTACAAATACTACCTCAACTACGGCAAGATTTCGGGCAACTGGACCTGGAATGTGGACCACGGCATCGAGTCGGACACCTACAACCCCAACGACCTGGGCATCCTGTTTGGCAACAACAACGTGAGCCAGTCGGCCACCGTCAACTACAACAAATACCAGCCTTTTTGGAAGGTAAACAACCTCTACACCACGCTGGGCGCCTACCATTCGCTGCTGTTTCGGCCGCTGCTCTACCAGGATGCGGGCATCTACGGCAGCCTCAATACCACCTTCACCAAGAGCTTTTTATCGACGGGCTTTAATATGAACCTTGCCCTGGCCAAGCACGACTACTACGAGCCGCGCACCGCGCCGCTCGGGGGCTACTACGTGCGGGTGCCCACCAGCTTCAACCTGAGCTACTACGTCTCGTCGGACTACCGCAAGAAGCTGGCCTACGATGTCAATATCGGCATTCAGCCCTACGCCCTCGACAACCGCCTGGAGCGTCCGCGCCGCTATGGTTTTGGCCTTGGCCTGAGCCCGCGCTACCGCGTGAGCGATAAGCTAAACTTCCGCTATGCGTTTGATTATAACTTGAAGGGGAATCAAATAGGCTATGTAAATGACGGCCTCGACCCCAGCCAGCCCCAGGACCAGCTCTACGGCTACATTCTGGGCCCCGACCCGCTACTGGGCCGCCGCCGCGTGGCCACGTTCACCAACACGCTCACGACCAACTACACCTTCACCAACCGCCTGTCGTTCACGATGCGCGTGCGGCACTACGTGAGCACGGTGCACTACCTCGACTTTGCGCGCCTGCACCCGAATGGGGGCGAGGAACTGCTGCCCGGCTACCAGCGCAGCCACGACACCAGCTTCAGCGCCTTCAACGTGGATGCGGCGCTGGTGTGGTGGTTTGCGCCCGGCTCGCAGGTGAGCCTGGTGTGGAAAGATGCCACCGCCTCGTACCTGCTCGGCAACGAGGCTACCCCCCTCTACTTCGACAATCTCACCAACGTGGCCAACACCCCGCACAACAACAACGTGTCCATCAAGATCTTGTATTACCTCGATTACCTAAGTTTACGGGCCCGGAGGGGGTAGGGAATTCGGCGGCGGCGCCTTGGTAGCGAGTGGCCAAAGAACCTATATTTGGGCGGGCGGTCAGCATTGAACGCCCGGCTTGTTACGGTCGCTCACCTGCTAATTCTTGCTATGAAAACTTCTTACCTAGCCCTCGGGCTGCTGGCCCTGGCCGCCTGCCAGAAAGACCCCAGCCCCAGCAGCCCAACCCCCGCTGCCGACTTTTCCTTCGCTGGCAGCAGCGCGGATGAGCTAACAGTGGCCACCTACGACGATGTGCAGCTCATCGACCACTCGGCGCGCGCCTCTTCGTACCGCTACACGCTCGGCAACGACAGCGTACGGACCACCGCCGCGCCGCGCTTTTACTATACGAAGCCCGGCACCTACACCATCACGCTTACCGTGCAGGGTGCCAACAAGCAGACGGCCACCGCCACCCGGCGCGTGCGTGTGCTAGCGCGCGTGGCGAAGCAAGTAGTCATCCAAAACTTAAATGACGAGGTCAACTCACCCCAGCATAACCTCGTGAATGGGACGTATTGGGTGGTGGTGCGCCTGGGCGAAAACAACGTTCAATACCCCCGGCCCACCAGTGGCAACCCCAGCTTTGAGGCGCCCATTCTCTACCAAAGTCCCAAAGTGACGCTGACGCAAGCTAGCCTGCCCTATACGTTCACACTGCCTACGCCGCTGATACTCAACTATCCGGCCTTGCGTTCCATTACATTGCCGACCGTCCGGAACAGCATGGGCTACACGGGCGTGGGTTACGGCCTGGAAGTATACGAGCAGGATGCGAACGGTACCGTCTACCTGCTCACGTCGTCGTACCTGCCCTACTACCGGTCGCCGTCGGGCAGCATAACCGATTACGGCACTGATTTTAAGCAAAATATCCTGCGTGTGGGCTACGGTGGCGTCTACCTAAAGGGGGACTTTGAATAAGCCACGCTAGCCTGCGGGGCGGCCCCTGCGCCCGCTGCTGCCCTCGGTTCTTCACCCTTGTGGCCGTTCGCGGCCCGCTGGTTGCCCGTGCTACCTTATCTCTTAACCTCTTAAAAAAGCTATGTTTGCTGCCTCTACGCGGCTCCTGCTCGTCGGCATTTGGGCAGCCGCACTAAGCCACCCCGCCGCCGCTCAAACTACCACCCCCGCCGTGCCCATCGACTCGCTGCGGGCCCGCGCCAGCCACACCTTGCACGCCAAGCGCTACGCCGAGGCAGCGGTGCTCTTTCAGCAGCAGGCCCAGGTCGAGACGTGGCGCTCGCCCAAAGCCAGTGCCTACTACAACCAAGCTTGCGCGCTGGCGCTGGCTGGCCAGCCCACGGCCGCGCTGCAAGCCTTGGCCGTCGCCCAGCAGTTGGGTTGGAACAAGGCTACCTGGGCCCGCGAGGATACCGACCTCACCAGCCTGCGTGCCACGCCGCAGTTTGCCAAAATAGTGGGCCGCATGAATAAGGAAGAAGCTAAGCTAGCCGACCCCAAACGTGCCCAACTCGTGACCAGCGACATCGACCTGTTTTGGCGCGCCTACGACCTGGTAGCCCGCGATACAGCCCACGCCGAGGCCATTTACCAGCGCGAATACTTCGACAAGGGCAGCGTGGGCTTGCAGGATTATTTTGAGCTCAAAATTCAGTCCGTCAAGAAGTTTGCGAAAAATCAGCGTACGAAACCTGAGTTTTACCGGGCCATTCGGCCAGCTACGCTGCAAGTAGCCAGCATGACGCCTCAGATTCGGGCCGGCTTCGTGAAGCTCAAGCAGATTTACCCCGAAGCGCGCTACCCCGCCGTGTATTTTGTGATTGGGCGCTGGACGTCGGGCGGCACGGCTTCCAGCAACGGCATGCTCATCGGGACCGACCAGATGAGCGGCACGCCTACCACGCCGCTGGGCGAGCTGAACCTCTGGCAACGCAATGCGCTGGGCCAACTGGCCAGCCTGCCCGGGCTGGTGGCCCACGAGCAAATTCACTACATCCAAAAATCGAGCGAAGATCCCAGCCTGCTGCACGGCGCCATCTTGGAAGGCATGGCCGATTTCATCGCCGAGCTGACCACTGGCCAAAACCCCGACGCCCGCTTGCAACCCTACGGCCTAGCCCACGAAAAGGAAATCTGGGCCGACTTCACCAAAGAAATGGGGGGTAGCAACTGGAAAAACTGGATTGCCAATGGCAACCAAGAAACCGCTGCTAAGCCCGCCGACCTGGGCTACTTTGTGGGCTACCGCATCTGCCAGAGCTACTACCAGGAGCTGGCCGATAAAAAGCAGGCCGTGCACGACATCCTGAATATCAGCGACTACCCGGCCTTTCTGGCCAAAAGCCGCTACGCCGAAAAGCTGGCCGCGCGGTAGGGGGGTAGGGCCCGCAGCGGCCGGCCTACGTGGTGCCGCGCACCCAGCGGGCGGCCCCGGCCAGCGCCAGGCTCAGGCTGGCAGCCAGCAGCAGGTCTATCTGCGGTAGGTGCTGCTGCGCCGCCGCGCCGCCCAGCGCCCCGGCCAAAAACGCCAGCCACAGCGTAACGGGCCACAGCCAGTCGTGGGCCGGCGCCGCGCCGCTGAGCCAGTCGGCCAGCCCCGCGCCAAAGCGCACGAGTGTGCCCGTCACAAAGGTGAGGCTGACCTTGACGCGGCCCACCTGGTGCACGCTGGCGTTGAGCACGCCCATGGCCAGCACGAGGCTAGTGATGGTGGTAGGGGGTAGGGCAGTGGCCAGTACCAAGAGGTTGGCTATCACTACTAAGAGTAGCGTATTGCCCCAGCGGCCGGCCCAGCGGTGCAGCACGCTGCCGACTACTACGCCCGCCACAAACAGTGCCACCACGCCGGCCAACTCGCCCGCCCTGGCGGCGTCTTCGTGGGCCACGGCCACGCCCAGCGACGTCGTGTTGCCGCTCATAAAGGACACAAACAGCCCCGCAAACCGCAGGTAGCCCACGGCATCGACGTAGCCGGCCAGCGCCACCAGGGTCAGCGTGAAACTGAGCGCCGCCAAGGGGGCGGCCGCCGGAGCAGAAGAAGGAGCCATAAGCAAAAAGCGCCGCGCGCCCGCGCTGCCGCTGGCAACGTTGCCGACAACGATTGCGCAAAGAAAAGCTCACCGCCGCGCGCGTTAGCAGTAGTAGTGGGGCGTATTTGCGGCTTCCTGCTTCTTCCCACCCTTTTGTTTCTGTGTTATGCTGCTACCTCTTGGGCTGCGCCACGCATTGTTGCTAACAACGATGGGGGTAGGCTGGGCGCTGCACCCCGGCGCCCCGGCCGCCCCGGGGCCACTGCTGGCCTACCCCGGCGCCGAGGGCGCGGGGCGCTTCACTACCGGCGGGCGCAGCACGGCAGCGGCACCCACCACGGTGCTGGAAGTAACTAACCTGCTGGATGATAACCAACCCGGCTGCCTGCGCTACGCCGTGCAGCTGAGCGCTAAAAAGGCCCCGGCGCGCACCATTGTGTTTCGGGTGGCGGGCACCATTCACCTGCGCTCGCCGCTCACCATCAACAAGCCCAATACCACCATTGCGGGCCAGACGGCGCCCGGCGGGGGCATTTGCCTGGCTGATTTTCCGGTGCAGGTGCACGCCAACAACGTGGTCGTGCGCTTCGTGCGCTTTCGGATGGGCGATAAAAACCAGAACCAAGGCTTTAAGGATGGCGCGGGCGGCGACGACGCCTTCGGCGGCAACCGCAACCACCGGCTCGTTATCGACCACTGCTCGATGAGCTGGAGCACCGACGAGGCATTTTCGGTATACGAGGGCGACAGCACCACGCTCAGCTGGAACCTCATCGGCCCGCCGCTCAACTACTCGTACCACTTCGAAACCGGCGACAAAGACTACGAGCACCACGGCTACGGCGGCATCTGGGGCGGGCAGCACGCCAGCATGCACCACAACTTGTTTGTGCATTGCAACTCACGCACGCCGCGCTTCAACGGCAGCCGCTACACCCACCCGGCGGGTTTTGAAAACTGCGATTTCCGCAACAATGTCATCTACGACTGGGGCGAGAACAACGTGTACGCCGGTGAGGGTGGTAACTACAACCTAGTCAACAACTACTACAAGCCTGGCCCCAGCACTAAGCCCGCCGTGCGCGCCCGCCTGCTGAATCCCTACAAGCTCACCAAGGGCCCCAACCCACTGCCCTACGGCAAGTTTTACCTCAGCGGCAACTACCAGGAGGCTAGCGCCGACGTGACTGCCCACAACTGGCGCGGCGTGGACATGAACGATGGCACCCGCGCCGACACGGCACTCTCGAAAGTCGCGGCGCCCTTCGACCTCGGCCCCGTCACGACCCAGCCCGCCGCCCAGGCCTACGACCTCGTGCTGGCCAGCGCCGGGGCCAGCCGCCCGCTGCGCGATACCCTCGACCAGCGCCTGGTGCGCGAGGTGCGCACCCGCACCGGCCGCCTCATCGATGTGCAGGGTGGCTACCCGCACGGCACGCCCTACGCCACGTCGCAAAAGGCCTGGCCCACGCTGGCCCCGGGCCCTACCCCCCCCGACACCGACCACGATGGCATGCCCGACGCCTGGGAAACCGCCCACCAGCTCAACCCCAAAGACCCCGCCGACCGCGC